>JANOWR010000165.1:0-30442 GCA_031417995.1 Polaromonas sp.
CTGGGTCATGGCCCAGGTTGACCTGGCAGGCTCTGTGGTGCCTGCCCGCTACGTTGCTGGCCGGATGGCCACGGTGGCGGTGAATCAGTTTATTTTCAAGCAGCCTGTGCGGGTTGGCGATATCTTGAGCTTTTTTGCGGAGATTACCCGCATTGGTAACACGTCTGTAACGGTACAGGTCGAGGTGTATGCCGAGCGCTATCACAGCCAGAAAAATTACGTGAAAGTGACCGAGGCCAGTTTGACCTATGTGGCGATTGACGACATGGGCCGACCGCGCAAAATCGAGAAAAATCAGGAGATGATGTAAACCCCGTTGCCGGTGGCCAGCAGCTTGCCGTCAGCGCCTAAAAATTCCATGTGGGTGTTGGCAATACGCGCGCCCAGACGGATGACCTGTGCACGCATTTCAAAGTGTGTGCTGATGCCGGGGCGAAGGTAGTCAATTCGCAAATCAATGGTGCCCAGTTTGGCAAATCGACCCGTGTGCTGCTCAAAGCTTTCGCCTGCATAGCGGGCGCACAGGGCAGCCGTGACGGCTATGCCGCCTGTGGTGTCCAGCGCAGCGCTGATCACACCACCATGCAAGCGACCTTCACTGAAGTTGCCTATCAGGTCGGGCCGCATGGCCAGGCTGGCTGATACGTTTGAGGCAGACACAACATGTAACTTCAAGCCCAGCAGTTTGTTGAAGACGATTTTTTCTTCAAACAGGTTTTTCAGGTTGTTGACAATTCCAGGTTCAAATTCTGGGGCTTTATTGAGCAACGCGGGTGATGGTTCAGTCATGGCTTTGATTTGTCGTCCAGAGCCACCGTCTGCTTGCCCTTGATGCGGTGCGAACGCCCGCGAAACACCGCAATGCAATCGGCCTTCTGGTTGAACACCACCACGTCATACACGCCGGTACGTCCACTTAAAGATACTTCACTGGCTCTAGCTGTAAGCACATCGCCCTCAAAAGCAGGCGCCACAAAATCAACGCTCAAGCCCGATGCGACGGTGAGCTCGTTGTAGGAGTTGCAGGCGAATCCGAAGGTGGAGTCAGCCAGCGTGGTGATCATGCCGCCGTGGCAGGTAGCATGGCCGTTCAGCATGTCGGGACGCACCAGCATGTCGATGTGGGCTGCGCCAGGGCTGATGTGGGTCAGGCGCATCCCCAGACCGCGGGATGCTTTGTCTTTGGCCATCATGCCAATGCCGACGGCGCTGGCTGTCTCTTGTGGTGTCATGTCTTGTCTCTTTTGTCAATCACGCGGCGCGACTTGCCGGTTTGGGTACGCTCTATCGCGCCTGGCGGCAGCACGCTGACTTTGGCGCTGATGCCCACCAGATTTTTAATGCGTGCTTGCAAGGTGGTACTGATGGCTGCAATTTGCGCAGCAGGCAGGCCAGCTGCCGCGTTTTGCAGTTCTGCCAGCACCTCCACCTCGTCCAGCAGGCCATCACGCGTGATGATCAACTGGTACAGCGCCGTCAGCTCGGGGTGGGCCAGTACCAGCTCTTCGATCTGCGTGGGGAACACATTGACACCGCGAATGATCAGCATGTCGTCAGAGCGCCCCACAATTTTGCCCATGCGCCTGAAGGCGCGGGAGGTAGGTGGCAACAGCCGCGTCAGGTCACGGGTGCGGTAGCGAATGATGGGAAATGCCTCTTTGGTCAGCGAGGTAAACACCAGCTCGCCCTCTTCGCCATCCGCCAGCAACTCACCCGTGTCGGGGTTGATGACTTCAGGGTAAAAGTGGTCTTCCCAAATCACAGGGCCGTCTTTGGACTCAACACATTCGCTGGCCACACCGGGGCCCATCACTTCGGACAGGCCATAAATATCCACCGCGTCAATGTTGGCTGCGGCTTCAATGTCGCGGCGCATGGCATTGGTCCACGGCTCAGCGCCAAAAATGCCGATTTGCAATGAGCTGTCACGCGCATCGAGGCCCAGCCGTGTGAACTCCTCAATGATCACCTGCATGTAGGATGGCGTGACCATGATGATGCGCGGCTTGAAGTCAACAATCAGCTGCACCTGCTTTTCAGTTTGCCCGCCCGACACCGGAATGACGGTACAACCCAAACGCTCTGCACCGTAGTGCGCACCCAGCCCGCCCGTAAACAACCCATAGCCATAAGAGATATGTACCATGTCGCCCGCACGCCCACCCGCCGCCCGAATCGACCTCGCCACCAGGTCAGCCCATTGGCTGATGTCGTTTGCGGTGTAGCCCACCACCGTTGGTTTGCCGGTGGTGCCAGACGACGCATGAATGCGCATGACGCGTGATTGCGGCACGGCAAACATGCCAAACGGGTAGTTGGCGCGCAGGTCCTTTTTGGTGGTGAACGGGAATTTGGCCAGGTCAGCCAGCACCTTGAAATCATTCGGGTGAACGCCTGCCGCATCAAACGCCTGGCGGTAATGCGGCACGTTCTCATAGACGTTGCTTAACGTGGCTTGCAGGCGCTTGATTTGCAGCGCGGTGATTTCGTCCCGGCTGGCCTTTTCAATCGGGTCAAGCAGATCAGTTGGTGTGGTGTGATTTGGCATGGGCGTACGGCAACAAAAATTTATTGGCCGACAAACACCGGTGGACGCTTGCCGATAAAAGCCTTGACGCCCTCAGCGTAATCGTGGCTGTTACCCAGTTCACGCTGCATGGCCGCCTCCAGGTCAAGCTGGGCGTCCAGCGTACTGGTGGCCGCAGCGTCAATCGCTTCACGGGTGCGCACATAACCCAGTGTTGGCCCGGCAGCCAAAGCCTTTGTAACAGCGCTGACTTCAGCCTCAAAGTCAGCGCTTGCCACGCACTTCCATATCAAGCCCCATTGCGCGGCCTGCTCGGCACTGAGTTTGTCACCCAGCAGTGCCAAGCCCATCGCCCGGGCGCGGCCCACCGCTTGCGGCAGCAGCCAGGTGCCGCCCGCATCAGGCACCAGGCCCAGCTTGCAAAAGGGCTGAATAAAACTGGCGGTTTGCACAGCAATCACGATGTCGCAGGCCAGCGCGATATTGGCACCTGCACCGGCTGCCACACCATTGACAGCGCAGACCACCGGCTTGGGCATGGCACGCAGGCGGCGCACCAGCGGGCTGTAAAACGTGTCAACCACGTCGCCAATGTCAGCGGGGGTGTCAGACCCCGGTTTGGACGACATGCTGGGGTCGGCCAAGTCCTGACCCGCACAAAAAGCACGGCCAGCACCTGTGAGCACCACAGCGCGCACAGTCTTGTCTTGAGCTGCAGTGCCCAGCGCACTGAACATCTCCAGCATCATGGCACCCATCAGGCTGTTGAGCTTGTCGGGGCGGTTGAGCGTCAAGGTAGCCACGCCGTCTGTGGTGCTGTAGTTGATGTATTCAAAGTTATGCATGTGAATGTCGCCTAGTGGTGTTCCTGATCAAAATCCATGACAAGCTTATCTGAGACAGGAAAGCTCTGGCAGCACAGCACAAAGCCGCGTGCCACTTCGTAGTCTTCCAGCGCAAAATTATTGTCCATGTCCACCTCGCCCGTCAGCACTTGTGCGCGGCAGGTAGAGCACACACCGCCCTTGCAGGCGTAGGGCATGTCGAGCCCGGCTTTCAGGCCGCCGTCTACCAGGCTCAGGTTTTTAGGCATGGTGAAAGTGCGGCGCGCGCCGTCGAGTATCACTTCAACCTCACATTCATCACCGCCTTGCACGGCGGCTGATAACGCACGCGGCCTGGCTGGCAGCGGCGTGCCAAACAGTTCAGCCTTGATGCGCGACTTGTCAACGCCTTTGTCCTCTAGCGCTTCGGTCACTGCCAGCATCATGTCGTGCGGGCCGCAAATAAAGGCCGCATCAATACTGTCTGGCTCAATCCAGCGGCTGAGCAGCTCGGCAGTTTTGTCGTCATCAATGCGGCCATTGAACAGATCAATGTCCTGACTTTCACGGCTCATGACCCACACCAGATTCAGGCGGGTCAAATACGTGTCTTTCAGGTCTTCGAGCTCTTCCTTGAACATCACGCTGCCGGACGAGCGGTTGCCATACACCAGCGTGATGCGCGTCAAGGGCTCGGCGACCAGCATGGTTTTGATGATGGCCAGCATCGGTGTGATGCCACTACCCGCTGCAAATGCCACCACGTGGCGGGCCGCATTGGGTTGGAGCGGTATATGAAAGTTGCCTTGCGGCGGCATCACATCAATCGTTGACCCAGGCAATAAATAGCCTGTAGCCCATGTACTGAATGCGCCACCAGCTACTTTTTTAATAGCGACTCGTAATTGTCTGTCTTGCACCGCTGAACAGATGGAGTACGAGCGTCGTACTTCCTGCCCGTCAATCAAAGCGCGCAAGGTGAGGTACTGCCCGGCCACAAACGTAAACGTGTCCTGCAAGGGTTCAGGCACATCAAAGGTGATGGCCATGCTGTCACGGGTCAGCGGTTTGACGCTGGCAACGCTGAGGCTGTGAAATGAATGTGTGCTCAAAAGTATTCTCTGCTGTCAATGCGGCTTGAAATAGTCAAAGGGCTCCAGGCAACTGCTGCACTGGTACAGGGCTTTGCAGGCGGTTGAGCCGTACTGCGACAACAGCCGCGTCTTGCGGGAATCGCATTGGGGGCATGGCACAACAACCTTGCTGGGCATGAGCGCTGCAATGTCAATCACCAGACTGCCGTCGGCAGTTGCCGCGCGACTTGCAGGTGGTGCAATACCGTAAGCACGTAATGCGTCACGGCCTTGCGGGGTCATCCAATCCGTTGTCCAGGCGGGAGCGAGTTGGGTGCGCACTTCAACCTGTTCAATTCCCCGCGCTTGCAAAGCTTCACGTATCGACTGCGCAATCACTTCCGTCGCCGGGCAACCCGAATAGGTAGGCGTGACGATGACGACAACTGAGTTTTCAGAGGCATCGAGCCACTGCACGTCGCGCAAGATGCCTAAGTCAACAATTGACACCACAGGCACCTCAGGGTCCATCACCTCGCCCAGCCAGCCGAGCAATGTTTCCCGGCTCACGGGATCTGAAACCGCGCTCACCACTGGGCTCCCGGGTGCGTGCGCTGCAACACCTGTAGGGGCGCGAGCAGGTGGCTCAAATGCTCGGAATGCAATCCACGCTTGCCGCCTTTTTGGTGACCCGCACCCTCGGGCATGGTGAGCGTGGCGCGCTCAAGCACCGCCTTCACGCTGGTGTGCCAAGGGTCGGCGAAACTGCTGGCTGCAGGGCACAAGCCCTCACTTGCACATTGGTCATCCACCGCGTCTGGCTCAAACCACTCATTTGCATACGGCCACAGTTTGTTGATGGCACCTTGCATGCGCTCATGGCTCAGCGCTGTGCCGTCGCCCAGCGCCACCATCAGGCCAGCCGAACGTTCCACGTGATAACGCACTTCCTTGACTGACTTTTGCGCGATGTCGGCGATACGACCATCGCTTGATTGGCACAGCCCGGCCAGTAACTGCTGATGCCACACATCAAACAAAAACTGGCGTGCGATGGTATTGCCGTAATCGCCGTTGGGTTGCTCCACAATCAAAAGGTTGCGAAATTCAGGGGCATCACGGTGGTAAGCCAGTGCGTCTTCATCACGGCCCGCGCCCTCGACTTCGCCTGCGTATGACAGCCACAACCGCGCCTGGCCCAGCAAGTCAAGCGCCGTGTTGGTCAGCGCCAGGTCTTCTTCCAGCGCCGGGCCGTGTCCGCACCACGCTGACAGTTGTTGCGACAGCACCAGGCAGTTGTCACCCAGCCTTAAAAGGTATTCAAACTTGGCAGTCATCGCGTTTAAATATGCTTCACGCCTTCAGGCGTGGGGAAAAACGTCGGGTGTCTGTACACCTTGCTTTGCGCCGGGTCAAACAGCGCGGCTTTGTCTTCCGGGCTGCTCGCCACCACATCTGCAGCGCGCACCACCCAAATGCTGACGCCCTCATTGCGGCGGGTGTACACATCGCGTGCATGCTGCAGGGCACTTTCAGAATTGGCGGCATGCAGGCTGCCCACATGCTTATGCGCCAGGCCATGCTGGCTGCGAATAAACACCTCCCACATCGGCCATTCGCGTGCTGTTATTGCTTCCGTCATGTCACGCTGCCTGCTTCAAGTTTTCGGCATCCTGCTTGTCAGCGTATGCCGTCAAAGCCTCACGAAACCAGGCACCCTCGTCCCAGGCTTTGTTGCGGGCGGCCAGTCGTTCTTCATTGCACGGGCCTTTGCCTTTGACCACATTGAAAAAATCAACCCAGTCGATTGGCCCATAGTCGTAGTGGCCACGCGCTTCGTTCCATTTCAAGTCGGGGTCGGGCAAGTCAAGCCCTAAAAACTCAATTTGCGACACGGTCTGGTCAATGAACTTTTGGCGCAACTCGTCATTGCTGTTCAGCTTGATCTTCCACGCCATTGACTGTGCGCTGTTGACGGACGCTTCATCAGCCGGGCCGTGCATGGCAATCGACGGCCACCACCAGCGGTTGAGCGCGTCTTGCGCCATGGCCTTTTGCTCGGGCGTGCCATTGCAAAGCGCCACCATGATGTCAAAACCCTGGCGCTGGTGAAACGACTCCTCCTTGCACACCCGCACCATGGCGCGGGCGTAAGGGCCGTATGAGCAGCGGCAAATCGGCACCTGGTTAACGATGGCCGAGCCATCGACCAGCCAGCCAATCGCGCCAATGTCGGCCCAGGTCAAGGTGGGGTAATTAAAGATACTGGAATATTTGGCTTTGCCTGAGAGTAAGTCGCGGTACACCTCATCGCGCGTCACACCGAGTGTTTCAACCGCGCTGTACAGGTACAGGCCGTGGCCTGCCTCGTCCTGCACCTTGGCCAGCAAAATCGCTTTGCGTTTAAGCGTAGGCGCGCGACCAATCCAGTTCGCTTCAGGCAGCATGCCCACGTATTCAGAATGCGCGTGCTGCGAGATTTGCCGCACCAGCGTTTTGCGGTAGGCATCGGGCATCCAGTCTTTGGGCTCCATCTTGATGCCCGCGTCAATTTTTTCTTGCCAGGCGCGCTCCTGAGGCGACATCTGCTCCGGCGTTTTGACGCTTTTTGTTCCGGTTTCAACCAGTTGTGCGTACATCGCCAACTCCATGAATGATGAATTAACTGTTATCTTACTGATACAAAAAGATTCATACAATCAAATTTTGTGTATCACTTTGAAGATGCAAACCAGCTCGACCCCATTCAAAATTTCGCCGCATATTGCGAGGTTGCAACGCGGCCTGGTGCTGCGTGCCAACTCGGTGCTGATCACCGTGTATGGTGACGTGATGGCAGGGCGCGGCCAGGCCGTCTGGCTGGGCAGTTTGATTGAGCTTGCTGACCTGTTTGGCCTGTCCGCGCGGCTGGTGCGTACCAGCGCGTTTCGTTTGACGGCTGACGACTGGTTGAGCTGCACACGGCTGGGCAGGCGCAGTTTTTACGCCCTGACGGACGCGGGTTTGCAGCGCGTGCAGCATGCCGAGCAGCGCATTTATGACTTCAAGCTGCCCGAATGGGACGGCCGCTGGACGCTGGTGATGGTGGCCGCTGGCCTGCCAGCCAGCTTGCGGCTTCACCTCAAGCGCGAGCTGCGCTGGGAAGGCTTTGGCGAGCTGTCGCCCAATGTGTTTGCCCACCCGCACGCCAGCCACACATCGCTCAAGGACATCATCAAGGCTGCGGGAGCCGTTGACAACATCGTGGTGTTGAGCGCTGAAAGCATGGCGGGCTATTCGGGCAAACCACTGCAAACGGTCATGCACGCCACCTTCAAACTTGACGAGGTTGAAAAGGCGTTCAAGCAGTTTGTCGCACGGTTTGAGCCCATGCTGCAACAAGCCGTCAACCTGAGCCCGGCGGAAGCCTTTTTTGTGCGAACACTGCTGATCCACGAATACCGCAAAGTGCTGCTGCGTGACCCGAATCTGCCGCAAGCCCTGCTGCCCGCCAGCTGGTCAGGCTTGCACGCGCGCCAGTTGTGTGAGGCGTTGTATGCGCACTTGCTGACAGGCAGTGAGGCATTTTTGTTGGCGCATGTTCAAACACTTGACGGAAAATTAGTCAAAGCACCGCGACGGATGCCTAAACGACTAGCTGACAATCACAGTTAACACAGACCAAATACGCCATAAA
Source organism: Polaromonas sp. (assembly GCA_031417995.1). Taxonomy (GTDB): domain Bacteria; phylum Pseudomonadota; class Gammaproteobacteria; order Burkholderiales; family Burkholderiaceae_C; genus Polaromonas. The sequence goes on from JANOWR010000165.1 coordinate 8,101, forward strand.
ACCCTATGACAACAAACCCATCAGAACAGCCCGTCGCCATCATCACCGGTGCGGCACGCGGCATTGGCCTGGCTTGCGGACAATGGTTTTTGGCACGCGGCTACCGCGTGGCGCTGCTGGACGTTGACAACGCAGAGCTGCAAAAGGCCAGCGCAGCATTGGGCGAGCCAGGGCGTGTCCTGACCCTGCACTGCGACGTGGCCAGCCCGGCAGAGGTCAAGTCGGCTGTAGACAAAACATGCAGCACCTTTGGCCGCATCGACGCGCTGGTCAACAACGCTGGCGTCGCCGTTTTTAAACCCCTGCTGGACCACACGTTTGACGAATGGCGGCAGGTCATGTCGGTCAACCTCGATGGCGCATTTTTATGCACCCAGGCCTGCGCGCCGGTGATGTTGAAAAACGCCAAAACCGCTGGCGGCTATGGTGCGGTGGTCAACATCGCGTCCATCTCGGGCCTGCGGGCCAGTGCGCTGCGGGTGGCTTATGGCACCAGCAAGGCCGCCATTATTCATTTGACCAAACAGCAAGCGGTGGAACTGGGCAACATGGGGATCCGCGTCAACGCGATTGCACCCGGCCCGGTGGATACCGACATGGCCAAAAAAGTCCACAGCGCAGCGATTCGCGCGGACTACGCTGACGCGATTCCGCTGGCGCGCTACGGCACGCCTGAAGAAATTGCAGAAGGGGTCGGGTTTTTATGCAGCCCGGCGGCCAGCTACATCAACGGCCAGGTGCTGGCTGTTGATGGCGGGTTTGACGCAGCGGGCATTGGTTTGCCATCACTGCGTTAAATCTGGAACGCTATGGTTATAGGAGCTGCTTGCGCCCGATTTCATTGGGCTACAGGCCTAAAAAACACCTAAAAACGATCAAAAAAGAGATTTTCAGGCTCAAATAATCCGAATCAGAACCTTGCGAAAGCGAATGATGCCACCAGCCGATTGCAGCGCCAGTGGGCCACTTTTGAACTTGCTGTCGCGCACGTCAACCGTTTGCTGGCCATTGAGCACCACCACCATGCGGTCGCCACGTGCCGTCACTTCATAGGTGTTCCAGCGGTTGGCTGCTTTGGGCATGGGCTGCGCCACTTTGGCCACATCCACAATCGCGCCCGTGCCGTAGCTGGGGTCTGGCCGCTTGTCAAAAATATTGACTTCATACGAGTTGTCAGCGCCAACTTTGCTCCTGTCCTGGCAGCGCATGAAGAGGCCACTGTTGCAGTCTTCGTCAGCCCAGAACTCGGCGCGAATTTCAAAGTTGGTGTACGAGTCTTTCGTGACGAGGTAACCCAGCTTGCCGCCTTTGCCTTGCAACACGCCGTCCACAAGGCTCCAGCCGCCTGCGCCCAGCTCGGTAAAACCATTCAGGTTGGTCATGGTGGGGCCATCGACCAATGTTGTCCAGCCTGCACCCCCCGACATGCTGGCGCAGCCAGTGGCGGCAACGCCTGCTGCCAGGGTGGCCAGGAAGGTTCTGCGGTTGGTGGTGTTGTTTGTCATGATGTTTGTCTCCAGTTGTTTGAGTTGTTGATTTAAACCTGTGAAAAATCCGGCTTGCGTTTTTGCATGAAGGCCGTGAAAGCCTCACGCGCAGCGGGCTCGCCAAGCATACGCCCAAAGCTCAGGCTCTCATCGTGAATGCGCTGCTTGACAGCGCTGGCATTGGCTTGCTTCATCAGGCGCTTGGTCTCGATGCTAGATGCCAACGGCTTGGCGGCCAGCTTGCGCGCTTGTTGCTGGGCCAAAGCACTCACCTCAGAAGGCGGCACGATGCGGTTGATCAGGCCAATCTCCAGCGCGGTTTCTGCGGTGAAGGGTTCGCCCAGCAGCAATGCCTCGGCCGCGCGCGGGTAACCCATCAGCTGCGGCACCAGCAGGCTGGAGCCCGCTTCGGGGCACAGCCCCAAATTGACAAACGGCATTGAAAAAGCCGCGTTGTCGCCCGCGTAAATCAAGTCGCAATGCAGCAGCAGTGTGGTGCCAATACCTACCGCCGGGCCGCACACCGCCGCCACTATGGGTTTTGAAAAAGCGCTGATGCCGTACAGAAAACGGAACACGGGCGAGTCTTGCGTCGATGGTGGCTTGTTTAAAAAATCACCAATGTCATTGCCTGCTGAAAAAATTGTTTCATGCCCCTGAATGACGACAACGCGTACAGCCGCATCATTTTCAGCGGCTGCCAGCACATCGGCCATGGCTGCGTACATGGCGGCAGTGATCGAGTTTTTTCTATCGAGGCGGTTGATGGTCAGGCTCAAGACGCCCGCATCAAGGTGGGTGAGGATTTCAGGGATGTTGGAAGTGGTCATGGTTGTCTCAGTTTGGTTGAGGTGAGTTTAAAGCGCCAGATCCATTAACGGGGCACCGCTATTCTTTGTAGTAGACCAACTGCGTACTGGTCGCCAGCAGCGTGCCAGCCTCTGACCACAACTGGGCCGTCTGGTCAAAAAACCCGTGACGAAAGGCCTGTGCCTGGGCCTGACCTAGCAGGTAGCCGGTGCCTGCCTCAGACAACTGCGCCTGGCTGGCATGAAAGTAGGTGGTCATCGATACGGTACCCGCCACCACCCACTTGGCACGGCGCAGCCAGATGCGGGGGTAAAACACATCGGCCATGGCCGTCAGTGAGGCGAAGTCCAGCGGACGTGGTGGCTCGTCGCGCATCCACTGCTGCGTCAGACTACTGGCCTCGCGGCCATCAAATTGCGCAGGGATGCTGCCGTGAACAAAGCGCCTGTCGTAGCGGTCAAGCCAGACGGGCGAGCCATCGCGGTGGTCTCGGGCGGTGTCACTGGGGGGTGAAACGACAGGCATGACCATGTCGCTGGCCTGCCAGGTTTCGCGTCGCAGGGCCGTCATGACGGTGGCGGTCATGGCGACTTCCCGCTCGCCTGCTGCATTGGTTTGGCTCAAAGCAATCACCCAGTGCTGGGTCGAGCGGTTGGTGCGCGCAGGCGTGGCCGTGACGGTGAACGGACCTTGTGTCGTTGCGCCTGCGTAATTGACCGTCAAGGCCACAGGCTCACCGAACAAAGCCGGGTGCTGCATGACGGCCCGCACAGCGAGGGCCGCCGTGTAGCCACCGAAGGGGCCGACCATGTTCCAGTAATCTGGGCTGGTAGCACCTGCAAAGGTGTTGTCAGAACCGCCAGGCGTCAAGCGCAGCGCCTGGTCGAATGGATGGGTTGTCATTTTCAATGCTGCTTAATTTATAGCTGCTTGCGCCCGAATTTATTGGGCTACAGGCCTAAAACATACCTGAAAAAGGCAATTTTTAACCATTTCCAGCCAATTTTCAGCCTGTTTCAGGACTAGACCCGCTCAAAAATACCCGCAGCACCCTGCCCCATGCCGACGCACATCGTCACCATGCCGTACTTGAGCTGATGTCGCTGTAATGCATGGATGACGGTAGCCGCCCGAATGGCGCCGGTAGCGCCCAGCGGGTGGCCGAGTGCAATAGCGCCGCCCATCGGGTTGACCTTGGCTGGATCCAGCCCCAGCGTGTTCAGCACAGCCAGCGACTGCGCGGCAAAAGCCTCGTTCAGTTCAAACCAGTCAATGTCGTCCTGCTTCAGGCCTGCATAGCCCAGCGCAGCGGGTATCGCCTCAATCGGGCCGATGCCCATGATGTGCGGCGGCACGCCCTTGGCGGCGTAGCTGACAAAGCGCGCCAGCGGCTTGAGGCCAAATTGTTTGACAGCCTTTTCACTGGCCAGAATCAGCGCACCTGCACCGTCAGACGTTTGCGAGCTGTTGCCCGCCGTGACCGAGCCACGCGCCGCAAAAACGGTTTTGAGTTTTGCCAGGCCTTCTACCGTGGTGTCAGGCCGCGCGCCTTCGTCCATGCTCACCGTGCGGGTGGTAGCGATGACTTCGCCGGTGTCCAGATTGGCCGTGCGGTCTGTCACTTCAACCGGCGTGATCTCGTTCGTGAACTCACCCGCCTGCTGCGCCTTGAGCGCTTTCATGTGCGACGCATAGGCAAACTCATCTTGCGCCTGGCGTGAGACTTTCCACTGCTGGGCGACCTTCTCGGCCGTCAGGCCCATGCCGTAGGCGATGCCGATGTTTTCGTCGTTCGCAAACATGGCGGGCGACAGGGAGGGTGAATTACCCGACATGGGCACCATGCTCATCGACTCCACACCCGCTGCAATCATGACTTCAGCTTCACCCACGCGAATCCGGTCAGCCGCCATCTGCACGGCAGACAAGCCCGATGCGCAAAAACGGTTTACCGTGATGCCACCAACGCTGGTCGGCAAGCCTGCCAGCACAGCGCCAATGCGCGCAATGTTCAGCCCCTGCGGACCTTCAGGTATTGCGCAGCCGCAAATGATGTCTTCAATCGCTTTGGGGTCGAGCGTGGGGACTTGGGCGAGTGCGGCTTGCAGTGCTTTGACCAGCAAGTCGTCAGGTCGGGTGTTTTTGAAAAAACCGCGATGTGAGCGGCCGATGGGCGTGCGTGTTGCTGCGACGATGTAGGCCTCTTGAATTTGTTTGCTCATGGTGAGTCCTTGTGCCTTCAAAAGGCGTTAAATATCGTTCTCGGCGGTTTCAGTTTTGGGTGGGCGCGCAGACGGTATCCAGGCCCAGACAAATTCACATTCAATCGGCTGGTTGCCCGATTCATCGGTCACCGTCACAGCCACGGTAACTTCGCCTTTAGTGGTGCTGCGGATCAACTCGCGCTGCTCGTCGCTCAAGGTGGCCACAGCGCGCATCGCACCCTGGCCGCGCTTTTTGAATTGCACGCGCATGTCTTTGACCACGGGTATGCAGTCGTCCCGCACGTTCATGCCCATCACCATGCCAGTGGCTGTTTCTGCGGCCAGCGTGCTGGCCATGGCATGCACGCCGCCGATGTGGTTGCGTACTTTGTGTTCATTGGCCACAAAAATTTGCACGCTGCTGGCAGACATTTCTTCATAGCGCAGCTTGGCAGTGCCGGTGAAAGGCACGGCGCGCCCCAGCACCACACTGCGAAACCAGGGCCGTGCAAACGCAGGCACTTCATTGAGACGCTCCAGCTGGCGCTCAAGACGATTAGGAGTGTGCGCAGCAGTCATCAGTTACGAACCGGTTTGCCGGTGCTCATCATGCCCATGATGCGTTCCTGCGTCTTGGCGTTTTCAAGCAGTGAGCAAAACGCCTTGCGCTCCAGGGTCATCAAATACTCTTCCGTCACCAGTGTGCCGTTGTCCACATCACCGCCGCACACCACGCCTGCAATCAGGCTGGCGATGTGAAAGTCATGCGCGCTGATAAAGCCGCCGTCGCGCATGTTGACAAGCTGGCCCTTGATGGTGGCCAGGCCGTTACGGCCCACCACAGGGAAGCTGCGCTTGAGGGGCGCACGGTAGCCTGAGTCATACATTGCACGCGCTTCGTTGATTGCCACAAACAGCAGCTCTAGGGCGTTGGGTACGATGACATCGCTGTCAAGCAAGTAGCCAATCTTGCGGCTTTCAATGGCGCTGGTGCCTACCGTAGCCATGGCCGCTGCGGTGAAGCCTTCAATCAAAAACGGCAGCATGTCCTTGTTCGTGCTTTTGGCAGCGTTCTCGGCCGCGCGGCGCGCAATGTAAGCCAAGCCGCCCGCACCAGGCACCAGGCCCACGCCGACTTCCACCAAACCGATGTAGCTTTCCATCGCAGCGACACGCTTGGCAGAATACACCGCCATCTCACAACCGCCGCCCAGCGCCAGGCCGCGAATGGCAGACACCACTGGCACAGCCGCGTAACGCATTTTGAGCATCACGTTTTGCAGCTCGGCCTCGACCTCATCAATGGCCGCGACGCCACTCATCATGAAGGCGGGCAGCATGGCCTGCAGGTCAGCCCCGACAGAGAACATCTCGTCGTTTGACCAGATGACCATGCCCTTGTAGTTTTTCTCGGCCATGTCGATACCGAGCGCCAGGCCTTCGGCCACGTCAGGGCTGATGGCGTGCATTTTGGTTTTGATGCTGGCAATCAGCACGTCGTCGTCCAATGTCCAGAGCCTAATTGCGTCGTCTTCATGCAGCGTGGTACCTGCGGCAGTGAACGAAGGTGCTTTGGAGCCCAGTACATCCTCAGGGAAGTGCTGGCGCGCATACACCGGCAATTCTCGCTTGGCGATGAATTTTTTGGCGGATGCAGACCATGAACCCTGCGGCGTGTGGACGCCGCCAGCCTCAGCTACCGGGCCTTTGAACACCCAGTCTGGCAGCGGCGTGCTCGACAGGGTTTTGCCCGCGTCAATGTCTTCTTGAATCATGCGAGCCACCTGCAACCAGCCCGCTTCTTGCCACAACTCGAACGGGCCCTGTTTGGCCCCAAAGCCCCAGCGCATCGCAAAGTCAATGTCGCGCGCGGTTTCAGCAATGGTTTCCAGGTGCACGGCAGCGTAATGAAACTGGTCACGCAAAATGGCCCACAAAAAGCGCGCCTCGGCACCTTCTGCATTGCGCAGCAAAGCCAGGCGTTCATCCGCTGGCTTTTTCAGCATGCGGCCCACCACATCGTTTGACTTGGCACCACCGGCCACGTACTCCATGCTTTCAGGGTCAAGCCGCAAAATGTCGCGGCCCACTTTTTTGTAAAAACCAGCGCCGGTTTTCTGGCCCAGACTTTTTGATTCGAGCAGTTTTGCCAGCACGGGCGGTGTGCCATACATGCTGGTGAAAGGGTCGGGCGTTTTACCCTCGCCTTCGCCCAGGTTGTCTTGCAGTGTTTTGATGACATGCGCCATGGTGTCCAGGCCGACTACGTCCGCCGTGCGGAAGGTACCCGAGCTGGCGCGACCCAGTTTTTTGCCCGTCAGATCATCAACCACGTCATAGGTCAGCCCAAACGCTTCCGTCTGCTTGATGATGGCCAGCATGCCGGCAATACCGACACGGTTGGCAATAAAGTTGGGCGTGTCATGCGCGCGAATGACGTTCTTGCCAAGGCCACTTGTCACGAACGCCTCCAGGTTGTCTAGCACTGCCGCGCCGGTGGTCGGTGTGTTGATCAGCTCGACCAGCGTCATGTAGCGTGGCGGGTTGAAAAAGTGGATGCCGCAAAAGCGCGGCTTGATCGACTCGGGCAGCGCTTCGCTCAGTTTGGTGATGGACAGGCCCGAAGTGTTGCTGGCCACAATCGCGCCTTCAGCAATGTAAGGGGCAATCTTGTGATACAGGTCGGTCTTCCAGTCCATGCGCTCGGCAATCGCTTCGATGATCAGGTCGCACTCTTTGAGCACGTCCATATGTTCTTCGTAATTGGCTTGCTGAATCAACATCGCATCTTCCGCAACGCCAAGCGGTGCAGGCTTGAGTTTTTTCAGGCCTTCAATGGCGCGGGTGACGATGCCATTCTTGGGCCCTTCTTTGGCGGCCAGATCAAACAGCACAACCGGGATTTTGCAGTTGACCAGATGCGCAGCGATTTGCGCACCCATCACGCCTGCGCCGAGCACAGCTACTTTTTTGACGGTAAATTTTTGCATCTTGATAACCTTGGTGTTTTGCCGGGCGATCAAGCCAGTGCTTCGTCGGTTTCCATCAGTGACTTGGCGCCGCTGCGTGCCGTGCGCATCAGCGTTGCTGTTTCAGGGAACAGCTTGGCAAAGTAAAAGCGTGCGGTTTGCAGCTTGGCGATGTAGAACTTGTCGGTGTTGCCTGCAGCAATCTCGCGCAGCGCAACCTGCGCCATGCGCGCCCAAAAGTAACCAAAGACAAGGTGGCCGGCGACGCGCAAATAGTCCACCGCAGCGGCGCCTACTTCATCGGCATTCTGAAAACCCTTGAAGCCCAGCTCGGTCGTGAACTTGGTCATCTGCTCGGCCAGCACCGCCAGCGGGTTGATGAACTCGGCCATCTTTTCGTTCACGCCTTCCTCGGCTACCAGCGCACCAATCAGCTTGCCGAATTTCTTCAGGGTTGCACCGTTGTTGCTCAAAATCTTGCGGCCCAGCAAGTCCAGTGACTGTATGGTGTTGGTGCCCTCATAAATCATATTGATGCGGTTGTCGCGCACAAACTGCTCCATGCCCCATTCCTTGACGTAACCGTGGCCGCCAAACACCTGCATGCAGGCGTTGGTGGAGATGTGGCCGTTGTCGGTCAGAAAGGCTTTGACGATGGGTGTCAGCAGCGACAGCACTTCGCCGCTTTCCTTGCGCACTGCCTCGTCGGGGTGGTAATGCTCTTTGTCGAGCAGCACCGCACAGTACGTCGCCAATGCGCGGCCACCTTCGGCGTAAGCCTTGGCTGTCAGCAGCATCTTGCGTACGTCAGGGTGAACGATGATCGGGTCAGCTGGTTTGTCTTTGGCCTTGACGCCTGACAAGGAGCGCATTTGCGTGCGGTCTTTGGCATAGGCCAGTGCATTCTGGTAGGCCACTTCGGTCAGGCCCAGGGACTGGTTGCCCACGCCCAGGCGGGCGGCGTTCATCATCACAAACATGCCCTGCATGCCCTTGTTGGGCGCACCTACCAGCGTGCCAATCGCGCCGTCGAGCACGATTTGCGCTGTGGCGTTACCGTTGATGCCCATCTTGTGCTCAAGTCCGCCGCAGTAAATGCCGTTGCGCGCACCCAGTGAGCCGTCTTTGTTGACCATGAATTTGGGCACGATGAACAGGCTCACGCCCTTGATGCCGGGTGGCGCATCGGTTAGCCGGGCCAGCACCAGGTGAATGATGTTGTCGGCCATGTCGTGCTCACCCGCGCTGATGAAAATTTTGTTGCCGGTGATTTTGTAAGTGCCATCTGGCAGGGCTTCTGCCTTGGTGCGCATCAAGCCCAGGTCAGTGCCGCAATGCGGCTCGGTCAGACACATGGTGCCGGTCCATTCGCCGCTGGTCATTTTGTGCAGGTAAGTCTCTTTTTGCTTTTCAGTACCGTGGCTGTGCAGCGCCGCGTGCGCGCCGTGGGTCAGGCCGGGGTACATGGTCCAGGCCTGGTTGGCGCTGTTGAGCATTTCGTAAAAGCACTGGTTGATGACCAGCGGCAAGCCCTGGCCGCCATAAGCCACATCACCGCTGAGTGCGGGCCAGCCGCCTTCAACATACTTGGCATACGCTTCTTTAAAGCCTTTAGGCGTGGTGACGGCGTGGGTGTTGATGTCCAGCTTGCAGCCTTCCTCGTCGCCGCTGATATTGAGCGGGAACACGACCTCGGTGGCGAATTTCGCGCCTTCTTCGAGTACGGCATTGATGGTGTCGATGTCGGCATCGGCGTACTTGGCCATCGGCTTGAGTTCTTCAGTGACTTTGAGCACTTCGTGCATGACAAATTGCATGTCGCGCAGGGGGGGGTTGTAAACAGGCATGAGAACTCCTAAAAATTAAACAATTGAATTACCGCGCGCTGCTGTAGCGCGCAAGAATGTTGGCGAAACCGGTATTGGCTCTGGTGACAGAACCTGGCGTTTTTAAAAACCGCGCTTCGTAATGCAGCGCCAAAATCAGGCCGTGGATTTCAAACGCCATCTGGTGCTCGTCCACGTTTTGCGCCAAATGGCCTGCTTCCCTGGCTTGCACCACGGCGCGATCCATGGCGTCCAGCCAGGTTTTAACCGAGCCCGCGAGCGCATCACGCACCGGGCCGGGCCTGTCGTCAAACTCCACCGCGCCGCTGATGAACAGGCAACCTGAATCAATCTCGACAGAGGTGCGGTTCATCCAGTTTTTAAACAGCGCTTTCAGGCGCGGCATGCCTTTGGGGTGCTGTAGTGCGGGGTAAAAAACCTCTGCTTCAAAGCGGGCGTAGTACTCACGAATCACCGAAATTTGCAGCTCTTCACGCGAACCAAAATGCGCGAATACGCCTGATTTGCTCATGCGCATCACTTCAGCCAGCGCCCCAATGCTCAGGCCTTCCAGGCCAATCTGCGTGGCCAGGCCCAAGGCGGCATCAACAATGGCGGCTTTGGTTTGCTGTCCTTTGTGCAGGACTACGCCGCCGGACTGGCTCTCGCTGCTGTCTCTGACAGGGAGTCGCACGGTTTTTGCAGAAAGTTCAATGACGGGCATGGCAACCTGAAAAAGAGTTTAAAATAAAACGAACGGTCGTTCTATTTTGCACTATTTTTCGGCTCTGTTGCGTTTTACCTGGTCAACTCATGACGTATAGAGAAACATCTCTAAGAACTTCAAGTTTTATGTCAGCGTGCAAAACGTTTGACAACAGCATCCTCTTTGCCTGCCTTCATATAGCGATCCGCGTCTTCGACAAGGAGAAAGCGATCTTTAACCAGCGTCTGAACGGCTGCCTCGAGCTTGCGTAAATAGTTGGCGTGGCTGCCGTAGCGCTCTTCAAGTGAAGGCCGCGGGTCGCCTTTGGCCTCACGCTCGGCACGTGTCGCGGGTAAAGGCGAATAACTGCCATCGCGATCACACAGTTCGCCTTCGGTAAAGGGTGCTTTGTACAAATTCCAGCCCGTATAGGTAGCCAGAGGCTCGGCAATGTCCGGTAAACGAATGCCATCCAGCTCATTGCCGTCAATGCCCACTCTGGCAACCAGCGCACGGTAGGGGCTGGGCCCAGTCTCGCGCGGATTGACCCAGTCGCCGAACAGCGCTATCTCGTTGGCGGTGTCCGCTATTGCCATACCCGGCACACGCGGAAAGCCGGTGTTCCCGGCTTCCACCAGCGTTTTTGAAGCAAGCGTTGGCACCCGGCTGGGGGGCGGCAGCTGGCCCACACTGACCCACCCGTCCAGGGCCACCATCAAGGCGCGCAACGCAGGGGCGGGGCTGTGCGGGTTGCGCAGATTCATGCACGGGCCAAGGTCGGGTTTCAGCCCTGCGCGTCCTGCGTGCTGGGTGCTGGCCACCATGTACACCCGCGCGCCTGCGGGGAGTGGCAAGTCGCGCTTTCCGAGCGGATCGGTATGCAACAACGATGCGCCCTTTTGCCAATATTCGGTGGAGGTATTGACCTCAATCCACAGCGGATCAAAGCCGTCGCTGCGCAGCAATGCACCCCCCTTTTTACTCAAGGGATCGGTGGCAGTTGCCGCAGAAAAAGGGAACTTGTTTTCCGGGTAGTGGTGATCTTCATGTTGCGTATTGGTACGCGCAGGTTGGCCAAATTCGGCGTTCAGAAACACACCACCAATGCCGGCAATGTGCGCCAGCACACCGTCAAAAACCTTGCGCCGGCTCTCATCCTGATTGAAGCCCTGATGCACGAAGTCCCGAAGGTAGCGGCCACTCTGCGAGATGCCGATGGAAATTGCCTTGTCGATGCGGCGACCCGCAGGATTACTCTGGAACCCGTCGTCACTGACTTCATTGCGCATAAAACTGACAAGATCACGCGTCGCCGCAAAGCCAATGCCGAGTACTTTGGGGTTTTTCGCCGGGTAATGAAATTCGTAAAGCGTACCGGGCGCTGGTTTTGCTTCCGCTGGCAACATACGGATTTCCTGCGCGTTGACATATTCCCAGTTGCCTGATGGAACCTCTACGCGAGGGTCTTTTTCCTTGCGGCGCTGGGTCAGTTTTGCGTTGCCCTTCTCCATGTTTGCAGCTTCGTAGGCCAGGCGGAAAGTTGCGCCCTGAGGTGCGCGCGTCCCATTCACCAGTTCGTCCCGGATCATGCGCTCAACATTCGGCACGACAGGGGACTTCATGGCCATGCCATTGTTCGACTTGGGCGCATCCGGGTCCCAGCCGCTCCAGAGCATGGTCCAGCCCTGGCGGAAAAAGAGCGCATTGCCCGCGTCGATTTCCGTGTTGGGGTTGTTCACCGCGCCGACCGCCTGCATGGGTGCATCCATGATCCAGTTCATCAAAAACTTGCGCCCACGGTTGGTAACCTCAAACAGCAGTTTGTGGTTGCCTCTGGATGCGTCTCTAGGCCTGAGCATGAACCACTCGACCTCATAGGCCACCCTGCCGGCACTGTTGCGGGGCGCTTTGTCGAGGTTGACAATGCCTTTGTTGCGCGGGTCTGCCGGGTCAAGTTCGCCCTTCGCGATGCCCCAGACGCGTTCGTACGCGCCGACCTTGCCAAACACCGCATTCCCGGCAAACGGCTCTACCTGCTGCACATTGATCTCCGTGATGCGGGCGTGGGCCGGGGAAATACAAAACCAGGCGGCAGCCAAGACCGCCCCGGCAATGGCTTTCATGCAAGCCCGTTGGGGCAGGTCAAACACGCTGGTTGAAGATCGCATGAAAGAAATCCTTGACAAAACGGAAACTAAAAACATGCACCTGCATGTGGCACAGCAGAACATCAAAACTTACCTGGAAGCGATGGCGTACCCCATTCTGGAGGGACGCCATCGCTGGACGACAGCGTCCCGCATGCCGTTACGGGTGCGTGGTTCGGTCTCTAAAGCTTGAAAGGAACCACCAACTGTCGCTGCTCGCCAAGGCCTTCGATGCCGAGCGTCATGACATCGCCCTTGCGCAGGAACACCGGGTTGGGCTTCGCGCCCATGCCTACGCCGGGTGGCGTGCCGGTACAGATCACGTCGCCGGGCATCAAGGTGAAGAACTGGCTGCAATAGCTGACGATTTTGGCGGCACCGAAGATCATGGTCTTGGTGTTGCCAGTCTGGCGGCGCGTGCCGTTCACGTCCAGCCACATGGCGAGTTTTTGCGGATTGGTGATCTCGTCCGTCGTCACCAGCCAGGGGCCGATGGGGCCGAAGGTGTCGCAACCCTTGCCCTTGTCCCACTGAGGGCCACGCTCGATCTGGAATTCGCGCTCGCTCACGTCGTTGCATAAGGTGTAACCAGCCACAAATTTCAGTGCGTCTTTTTGTGACACATAGCGCGCGCGCGTGCCAATGACGATGCCAAGTTCAATCTCCCAGTCACCCTTGACCGAGCCCTTGGGCAGCATCACATCATCGTTCGGTCCCTGGATGCAGCTGTTGGCCTTCATGAAAATGATCGGCTCTTTGGGAATTGGCATGCCGGACTCGGCCGCGTGGTCGCGGTAGTTCAAACCGATGGCGACGTACTTGCCGACATTGGCCACCGGGCAGCCCATGCGCGGCGAGCCTTTGACCAGAGGCAGCTTGTCGGTTTTGAGTTTACGCAGCTTGGCAAGCGTGGCGTCGCCCAGTTGGTCCCCAGTGAAATCCTTGACAACGGCGCTCAGGTCACGCAGCTTGCCTTCAGCATCTATCAGGCCTGGCTTTTCTTTGCCGGGGTTGCCATAACGAACGAGTTTCATGAAGCTTCCTTTTTTAGGTTGTCAAAAATCAATAGGTGGCACGGCCACCGGACAGGTCAAACACAGCGCCTGTGGAGAACGAACATTCTTCAGTACAAAGCCACGCCACCATAGCAGCAATTTCGTCAGGATCACCAAAGCGGCCCATAGGAATCTTGGACAGCATGAACGCAATATGCGTTTTGCTCATCTGGTCAAAGATGGCCGTCTTCACAGCAGCTGGTGTCACGCAGTTCACGCGCACCCCCGTATCCGCCAGCTCTTTGCCGAGTGATTTGGTCAGTGCTATCACGCCTGCCTTGCTTGCACTGTAGGCGCTGGCGTTGGGGTTGCCCTCTTTGCCTGCCACAGATGCAATGTTGACGATGCGCCCGTAGTTTTGCGCACGCATCAGCGGCACAACTTCGCGGCAGCAATAAAACACACCATTTAAATTGACTTGCATGACTTGCTGCCATGCATCGACCGGGTAGTCCCACAGTTTGGTGTTAGGCCCGGTGATGCCCGCGCAGTTGACCAGAATATCAACCGCGCTGTGTACCAGATGCGTCTGGCGGGCTGCAGCGGCCACACTGACTGGGTCACTGACATCAACGACCAGAGTACTCACAGTCGCGCCCAATTGCGTTTTGGCAGTGTCAAGCGCGGCTGCATGAATGTCCCACAACGTCACTGTTGCATGCGATGCCAAAAGGCGCTGCGCAATCGCAAAACCTAGTCCGGTTGCACCGCCTGTCACAACCGCATGCCGACCTGCAAGGTCCAGCTGGTTCATATCGTCATGCCGCCGTCAATGCCGTAGGCCTGGCCCGTGACGAAAGCCGACTCATCGCTGGCCAGGAAAACCACAATTGGCGCAATCTCATGCGCTTGCGCCAGCCTGCCCATGGGCTGGCGGGCGATGAAATTTTTACGTGCCTCGACCGGGTCTTCATACACATTGATGCGGTCTGCCAGCGACGGTGTATCGACCGTGCCGGGGCAAATGGCGTTGCAGCGCACGCCCTGCATGACGAAATCTGCCGCCACGCTTTTGGTGAGGCCAATGACGGCCGCTTTGGATGCGCCATAGACAAAACGATTTGGCAAACCCTTGATGCTGACAACGCTGGCCATGTTGATGATGCTGCCTTTTTTGTTAGCCAGCATACCCGGCAGCGCGGCCTGAATCGTCCAGAACTGCGAGCGCACATTCAAATCGAATGCAAAGTCCCACTGCTCGTCCGTCGCGTCAAGCGCCGTACCTGCATGTACAAAACCAGCGCAATTGAACAGCACATCCATGCCGGGCAAGCCAGCGATCATTTTTTGAATCGCTGACTTGTCCATCACGTCAAGCGCAGCGGTGTGTATGTTCGGCACACCTGCATAGCTTGACAATAACTTTTCATTGACATCAGTCGCCCAGACGGTTGCTCCCTCAGCCGCCATCGCCAGTGCGCTGGCTTTGCCAATACCCTGACCTGCAGCAGTAACCAGCGCCGTCTTTCCTGTCAATCGCATATTGTGTCCTTTAGGGTTTTGCCGGATGTTGTTGGCCGTGTTTCATGCAATTATGAATTGGTCTGACCACTTGTCCAATTCTGACTAACCCTTAAAGCATTACCGTGCCCTTGCAACCGCTGGAACCCAAACGCCTGTACCGGCAAATTGCCGAGCAGCTTCGTGCACTCATGGAAGCCGGGGAATTTGCCATTGGCCAGCGCCTGCCAGCTGAGCGTGACCTGGCCGTGCAGCTAGGCGTGAGCCGCCCGTCGGTGCGCGAGGCCCTGATTGCACTGGAGGTCGAGGGCTGGGTGGAGGTGCGCAGTGGTTCGGGGGTGTATGTGCTCAGAAACACAGCACCATTAACCGGGACAAAGGCCGCGTATGACGAATGGGGGCCGCTGCAGCTCATCATGGCACGCGGT
Organism: Polaromonas sp.; assembly: GCA_031417995.1. GTDB lineage: Bacteria > Pseudomonadota > Gammaproteobacteria > Burkholderiales > Burkholderiaceae_C > Polaromonas. Next base: position 23,194 of record JANOWR010000165.1, read on the forward strand.
TTGATTGAAGGCGAAGCCGCCGCCCTGGCCGCCCAACACGCCACCAAGGAACAGATAGCCAAAATGGCCGACGCGTTAGCGCACATGAAGCTTGCGCTGCAAGAAGGCAAAGACCCACTGGCGGGTGATGAGCAGTTTCACCGGGCCATCTCCCAGGCCTGCAGTAATGAAGTCCTGCGCGACACCATCAGCCGCTACTGGCAAGCACGACGCAGCCCGCTGTACCTGCGGCTGGCTGACTATTTTGAGCGTCCCGCCTCGTGGCGTGCAGTCATGACTGAACACAGCGCTGTGCTCAAAGCCATTAAAAACCGCAACCCCAACGCCGCTCGCGAAGCGATGCAAGGCCACATGAGCAAAGCGCTGGCGCGTTTTAGCGCGGGATGGCATTTGGCCAATCCGCCAGCACCAGGCTCTGTTAGCGTAAAAGTTTCACCCGCCGCCCCGAAAGTATCAACCCAACCATTAAGGAGACATCATGCAAAGCAAACCGTCAAAGCTTAAAGCCACTCTTAAATTAATAGCTGCTTGCGCCCTAATTACGGGCGTTACAGGTCAATTTGTCACTGTCATGGCGCAAACCAAGCTGAAGTGGGCGCACGTGTACGAAACCAGCGAGCCGTACCACAAGTGGTCGGTGTGGGCGGGTGAAGAGTTTAAAAAACGCACCAACGGCAAGTTTGAAATTCAGGTCTTCCCAGCCTCCAGCCTGGGCAAAGAAAGCGACATCAACCAGGGCTTACAGCTCGGTACAGTTGATATTATTTTGACCGGCGCATCGTTTGCGTCCAACGCATTTCCACGACTGGGTGTGAGCTACTACCCCTTCACTTTTCGCGATGCTGACCATGTCATCAAATATGGCAAAAGCGATATTTTCAAAGAATTGACTGAAGGCTACAAAAAGGCCACCGGCAACACCGTAACAGCACTGACCTACTACGGCGCACGCCACGCCACAAGCAACAAACTGTTTAAAAACTGCGACGAAATGAAGGGCATCAAAATGCGGGTGCCTGACTCTCCCGTGTACACCGCACTGCCACGCGCTTGCGGCGCCAACCCGACGCCCATCGCCTTTGCCGAGGTCTACCTGGCGCTGCAAAACGGCACGGTCGATGCGCAGGAAAACCCGTTGCCGACGATTGAGGCAAAGAAGTTTTTTGAAGTGCAAAAAAACATCATCCTGACGGGTCATATTTCAGACGCGCTGCTGACCGTTATATCCCCCAGCACCATGGGCAAGATGAACGCAGCCGAGCAAAAACTGCTGTCAGACATCACGCAAGAAGCTGCCGTGAATGCGACCAATGACATTCGCAAACGCGAAGGCGAGCTGGTGGATGAGTTCAAGAAAAAGGGCATCAATGTGGTGACGGTTGACCGCAACGACTTTCAGCAACGCGTGCTGAAAGCGATTACTTTTGAGTCCATGAAGCTCGACAAGAAAGACTGGGACCGCATCGTCTCCATCAAATAAGCCTAGCGCATGTCCACCATTGACGACATGGCCCCTGTGATGGGGGCTGACGGGCAGTTTCACGCGCAAGACGATGCGGTGGACTTGTCAGGCACGACAGTAGAAGCCTGGGTAGCGCTGGGCTTTTTTTGGGTATTGGGTTTGACTGTTTTTTACCAGTTTTTCACCCGCTATGTGCTCAACAATTCAGCTGCCTGGACAGAAGAGATTGCCCGTTATTTGCTGATCGCCACTGTGTTCACAGGCGCGGCAATTGGCGTGGTGAAAAACAACCATATTCAGGTTGATTTTTTCTACCGCTTTATGCCCAAGAAACTGGCACGTTCCACAGCCACTTTGGTGGACGTGATGCGCATCGGCTTTTTTGCTGCGGCTGCGGTGCTGTGCGGGATGATGATGCTGAAACTGGGCAGCACGTCGCGCATGACGATGGTGGACTTGCCGATGAACTGGGTGTACGGCATTTGCCTGCTGGCATTTGCGGCGATGGCCTGGCGTTCGGTACAGGTGGCGCTGCTGCACTGGCGGCGCGGCTACTCGGTGCTGGAACGGCCTGAGTCGACGATGGATGACCACTAGACATAACAAGAAGAACCCATGCTCAAGATTATTTTTTTAGTGCTGATGAGCGGCGGCATCCCCGTGGCGATTGCCATGGCAGGCTCTGCGCTCATCTATATCTGGTGGACGGGCGGGCTGCCCGCTTTTGTGGTGATTCACCGCATGGTCTCGGGCATTGACAGCTTCCCATTGCTGGCTGTGCCGTTTTTCATTCTGGCTGGCAACCTGATGAACAACGCGGGCATCACCAACCGCATTTATAACTACGCGCTGGCCCTGGTCGGGTGGATGAAGGGTGGCCTAGGCCATGTCAATGTGGTCGGCTCGGTGATTTTTGCGGGCATGAGCGGCACGGCCATTGCCGATGCAGCAGGGCTGGGCACGATTGAAATCAAGGCCATGAAAGACCACGGTTACAGCACTGAATTTGCTGTCGGTGTTACAGCTGCATCAGCCACGCTGGGGCCAATCATTCCACCGAGTTTGCCGTTTGTGATTTACGGCATGATGGCCAATGTCAGTGTGGGCTCGCTCTTTTTGGCAGGAATTTTGCCGGGTGTGCTGATGGCCATTTTGATGATGGTGACGGTGGCTTACTTTGCACATAAAAACGGCTGGGGTGCCGACGTGAAGTTTGAATGGCCGCGTGTCATCAAGGCGTTGAGTGAGACGGCGGTGGTCATCGTCTGGCCAGTTGCACTGTGGTTGCTGATTGTCAAAGCGGGCTTGCCTGCACAACTCACGGTGTTCGGCGGTTTGGTGGTGCTGTTTGCCATGGACAAGGCCTTCAAGTTTCAGGCGGCGCTGCCCATCATGACGCCGGTGCTGTTGATTGGCGGTATGACGACCGGAATTTTCACTCCGACAGAAGGCGCAATTGCTGCGTGCCTGTGGGCAATGGTGCTGGGCTTTGCCTGGTATAAAACATTGAACTTCAAAATGTTTGTGAAGGTATGCCTGGACACGGTTGAGACGACGGCGACAGTCTTATTTATCGTAGCAGCAGCCAGTATTTTTGGCTGGATGTTGACGGCTACTGGCGTGACTGCAGCCATCAGTGAATGGGTGTTGGGCTTTACCCAAAACCCGCTGGTTTTTTTGCTGCTGGCCAATTTGTTGATGCTGTTTGTTGGCTGCTTTTTAGAGCCCACAGCGGCCATCACCATTCTTGTGCCCATCCTGGTGCCCATTTGCCAAAAGCTGGGCATTGACCTGGTTCATTTTGGGCTGGTGATGGTGTTGAACCTGATGATCGGGCTGCTGCATCCGCCCATGGGCATGGTGCTGTTTGTGCTGGCGCGGGTGGCCAAACTTTCTGTTGAGCGGACGACTATTGCTATCTTGCCCTGGTTGGTGCCGTTGCTTGGCTCGTTGGTCATCATTACTTATTTCCCCAAGTTGGTGCTTTGGTTGCCGAAAATGTTTTACTGAGCGGCACATGACTTTGCAACCTTGTGGATTTGATCATGCCGACGCGGTACTTGGCTCCGCGGCTGTCCCCCGCGTCGCCTATGGCGACAGCTCCTCCTTGATGCCGCTGCGCCAAGCACCGCATCGACATGATCTTGTGAGCAGTGGGTGTGTCCGGTCCTTCAAAGTTACGCAAACGCACGGTCTGCCGATGAGGTTGGGGTGGGTGGCGAAGCGAAATCAAGGAGGAGCAGCGGCCTTAGGCCGCGCGGGGGACATTCGCGTAGCTACCCGCCCCGGCCTCGTCGGCCAGCATTAGAAACCAACGCACCCTGAATATAAAAACTTAAAACCATGACACCATTCATCAGACTCCATGCCGCAGACGACGTAGTCATAGCACGCACGCAGCTAATAAGCGGCACAAAAATCGAAGACATCACCACCAAAGGCCTGATTCCCCCAGGCCACAAAGTTGCGACAAAAGCTTTGAACACGGGCGATGTTGTCAGGCGCTACAACCAGATCATCGGCTTTGCCAGCAAGCCGATTGCTGCCGGTGAACACGTCCACACCCACAACCTTGACATGGGCGCGAACAAAGGCGACTTTGCACGCGACTACGCCGTGGGCGCTGACGTGAAACCCGAGCCCAAAAAGTTAGAGGCCACCTTCATGGGCATCAAACGCGCTGACGGCAGGGTCGCCACGCGCAACTACATTGGTATTTTGTCGAGTGTCAATTGCTCGGCCACGGCAGCGCGGGCCATAGCTGATCATTTTTCAAGACACAACAACCCGGCAGCACTCAAAGACTTCCCGAACGTCGATGGCGTGGTGGCTTTGACGCACGGCACAGGTTGCGGCATGGACACCGATGGGCTGGGCATGCAGATTTTGCAGCGCACGCTAACGGGCTACGCCACACACCCCAACTTTGCAGGCGTGCTGGTGGTGGGGCTGGGTTGCGAGTCCAACCAGATCAACGCCTGGCTGGCGCATGGCAGTTTGGTTGAAGGTGACAACCTGCGTGTCTTCAGCATTCAGGACACAGGCGGTACCACCAAAACCGTGGCCAAAGGCATTGCGCTTATCCATGACATGCTGCCGCGCGCCAACGCTGTGCAGCGCGAGCCGTGCAGCGCGTCGCACATCACCATTGGCCTGCAATGCGGCGGCTCTGACGGCTACTCCGGCATCAGCGCCAACCCGGCGCTGGGTGCAGCCGTTGACTTGCTGGTGGCGCACGGCGGCACGGCGATATTGAGCGAGACACCCGAGATTTATGGGGCCGAACATTTGCTGACCCGCCGCGCCGTGCGGCCCGATATTGCAGCCAAACTGATTGACCGCATCAAATGGTGGGAGCACTACACCGAGATCAATGGTGGCGAGATGAACAACAACCCATCGCCGGGTAACAAGGCAGGCGGCTTGACAACTATTCTTGAAAAATCACTGGGCGCTGTGGCCAAAGGCGGTACCAGCAATTTGCAAGCCGTTTGTGAATATGCCGAGCCCGTCAAAGCGCATGGTTTTGTGTACATGGACACACCGGGCTACGACCCGGTCAGTGCCACGGGCCAGGTGGCAGGCGGTGCGAATTTGATTTGCTTTACCACTGGCCGAGGCTCAGCCTACGGCTGCGCGCCCTCGCCTTCTTTGAAGCTTTCAACCAACACCGCGCTGTGGCAACGGCAAGAGGAAGACATGGACATCAACTGCGGCGAGATCATTGACGGCGACGCAACGGTGGCAGAAATGGGCCAACGCATTTTTGAAATGGTGCTGGCCACCGCGTCTGGCGAGCTGAGCAAAAGCGAAAAGCACGGCTATGGTCAAAACGAGTTTGTGCCTTGGCAAGTCGGCGCTGTGATGTAAAACATCCCATTTTTACCAATTTATAGTCGATTTATCATGTCAAAAACACTTGCAACCGCCTATTTACGGGCGCAAGCAGCTACTATTTTAGTAGCGTCTGGTTCTTCAGTGCAAGAAGCTGAAACCGTTGCCGCCAACCTGGTCATGGCCAACCTGAGCGGCCATGACTCGCATGGTGTGGGCATGCTGCCGCGCTATGTGGATGCGGTGCTGGAAGGCGGCCTGATCCCCAATGCACCCGTTGCCACAGTCTTGGACATCGGCAGCATGCTGACCTTAAACGGCCAGCGCGGCTACGGCCAGGTGGTGGGCACCCAAGCCATGGCGCTCGGTATGGCACGCGCCAAAACGCACGGCAGTTGCATCATGACTTTGGCCAACGCACACCACTTGGGCCGCATTGGGCACTTCGCTGAAATGGCAGTCGCCCAGGGGCTGGTGTCGATTCATTTTGTCAATGTGCTGTCACGCCCCGTTGTTGCGCCCTGGGGCGGCAGCGATGGGCGGTTTGGCACGAACCCGTTTTGTGTGGGCATACCAATGGCGGGGCGCGATGCATTCGTGTTGGACTTTGCTACGAGTGTGGTTGCACACGGCAAAATGCGCGTCGCCCACAATCAAGGTCAGCAGGTCAAACCTGGCCTGTTGATAGACGAGCGCGGCCTGCCCAGCACCAACCCTGGTGTGGTGATGGTGCCGCAGCCGGGCGGACTGATGGGCGCATTGATGACCTTTGGCGAGCACAAGGGCTATGGGCTGGCTGTCGCGTGCGAGTTGCTGGGCGGCGCTTTGAGTGGTGGCGGTACCTGGCGCGGCCCGGCCAGCAGCCAACGTGCAGTGATCAACGGCATGCTGACCATCCTGATTGACCCCAACAAGCTGGGCACGCAAGCCGCGTTTGACCAGGAAGCCGCCGCGTTTATTGACTGGATCAAACAAAGCCCGGCCGCAGCCGGTTTTGATGCGGTGCAAATCGCAGGTGACGCGGAGCGCTCGACGCGCCTCAAGCGTGAGAAGGACGGCATCGAAATTGACGCGCACACCTGGCAAGAAATTGTGGCCGCTAGCAAAAAGGTAGGCGCAGCGCTTTGAATGACCCAAAGTCGGCTCAAGAAACAAATTTTTGCCAGTTTTAGCTTTTTCAGGCTATTGTTAACTGCAAAAAGTGCTTGTAGCCCAATAAATTCGGTTGCAAGCAGCTACTAGGTTTATAGCAATTGATTTACTACCAGCTGCTGCTGAAACCAGCATTGCAACTGTCTAGAAGTTTTTAAAAAGCAGCAATCCCCGTGATGGCGCGGCCCAGAATCAACGCATGGACATCGTGCGTTCCCTCGTAGGTGTTGACCACCTCCAGGTTGACCAGATGGCGCGCCACGCCAAACTCGTCGCTGATGCCGTTGCCACCTAACATGTCTCGCGCCATACGCGCGATATCCAGCGACTTGCCGCAGCTGTTGCGCTTCAGGATACTGGTGATTTCTAACGCCGCAGTGCCTTCATCTTTCATGCGGCCCAGCCGCAGGCAGCCTTGCAAACCCAGGCTGATTTCGGTCAGCATGTCGGCCAGCTTCTTTTGAATCAACTGGTTGGCGGCCAGTGGCTTGCCAAATTGGTGACGATCCATCACGTATTGGCGGGCGCGGAAGTAGCAGTCTTCAGCCGCGCCCAGCGCGCCCCACGCAATTCCGTAGCGTGCACTGTTCAGGCAGGTGAACGGGCCTTTCAAGCCGCGTACATCGGGGAAAGCGTTTTCTTCTGGCACAAACACCTCGCTCATGACGATTTCACCGGTGATGCTGGCGCGCAAACCGACCTTGCTGTGAATAGCGGGCGCGCTCAAGCCCTTCCAGCCTTTTTCTAAAATAAAACCACGTATCTGCCCACCGTCGTCCTTGGCCCAGACCACAAATACGT
>JANOWR010000166.1:0-15807 GCA_031417995.1 Polaromonas sp.
AGATGAAAGCGCCGCGCCACGTCGCCGCTGACACCGCGCTTCTTGAAATATTCAATCGCGATAGGTGACGATTTGAGTTGCTGTTTGTAAAAACCCGCCGCCGTGATCATCACGTCGAACAATCCGCCCGCCTGTGGATCGGCCTGTCGCGTGTTGTCGTTGGGCACGGTCAGGCCGATGTTTTGCGCCAACTCTTCCACCGCATCGGGGAAGCTTTTGCCGGAGTACTCCATCAAAAAGGTGATGGCCGAACCGTGCGCGCCACAGCCAAAGCAGTGGTAGAACTGCTTGGTCGGGCTCACTGAAAACGATGGCGATTTTTCTTTGTGAAACGGGCAGCATGCCTGATAGTTCTGCCCCGCTTTTTTGAGTGGCACCAAGCGATCAATCACCTCGACCACGTCGACGCGAGAAAGTAGCTGGGCAATAAAATCGTTTGGGATCACCGCACTATTATCGTTGTTCTAACCCCCTCTCTGGCGAGCGTTAGAGAGGGCTCGTAGCGCCCCAACCAGTTGCGGATTTCAGGATATTCGCATGCCGGGTTACATCACCATCGGCACTAACGATTTGCCGCGTGCCACCGCGTTCTACGATGCATTGCTCGCCGAGATCGGCGCGCAGCGGGCGTGGGCCTCTGACGAGGGCGTGTGCTGGAGCACGCGACGCCGGGTGGCGCTTGCCGTCATGCGACCCTTCAATGGCCAGCCCGCCACGGTGGGCAATGGCAGCATGGCTGCGATTTCGGTCAAATAAACCGAGGACGTTGATCGCGTTTATGCCAAAGCGATTGCGTTAGGTTGCGCCGACGAAGGCCCGGCAGGTGCGCGCAGCGACTCGCTTTACGCTGCGTACTTTCGTGATCTTGACGGCAACAAGCTTTGCGCCTTTCACATGATCGCGTGAGCCGGTTCGGCCCAATAACGCGTTGTACTGCGGAGCAATCCGGTGCCATTCTTTAACGATTTCAGGAAGCGAACTCCCGCGCACAAAGCCGTTGTCGTCAGCGACAAACGGTGGGTTTTTGGGGCGTCGCGAAACGCGATTTAGCGTTCGCGGATCAATACAGCTTTTTGGTAAAACGACCATTTTATATGGGCTAAGTGCTTAAATATAGAAAAGTCGACTTAAGCAATTTATTTGTTCACGCCCTCATCAAACGGTCGTTATGTGACAAAGCTGTAGCCTAAAAAGGTTGCCCAAGCGGCGCGTCCGACACCGCCGCAAATCCCGCTGTTACATCCGGGACTCCCACTGTTACATCCGGGAATCCCACCATGTTCATTTTTTGTCGCGCGCGGACCGCCATTGTCACCTGCCGCGCGCCGCCACTGTCGTGGCGGAGACGCTTCCGCAAGGGTCAATCCGCCGTTGCGTCGAGCAGCACAATCTCAGTGGGTGCGCTGCCATCCTCGTAGTGCCAATTGACCGCGTCACGCTCTCGTAGGCGTAGCGCGTCCATGTCGTCGGCGTCGGTGAAGATGTCCGCGCCGATCGCGTAGGCAGTGTGCCCTCCGTCAGGGCTGGATGTCTCCAGAAAGTGGATAGTAGTCATCAGGGGTTTGAGCGATGTGTGGGTGCGATATTACGCTGCGTTTCAGCATGACCGCGATGGCAATCGCGGCACGTCATTTCGCGATGAGCGTGCGACCAAGAAGAGCGTCAACAAAAATAGGCGAATGAAGTATCGTTGTGAGGTGACACTTAACCGTCCACCATACGCAAGGCGGAAACCCGATGTCCCCAATCACAATTGACCTGATTAATCAAGCGCTCACATTGTCCATCAAGGAGCGAGCAGAGATGATTGAGTTGCTTAGACGAAGCATCGAACCACAACCGCCTCTACATCCCGCATGGGACGCCGAAATTGCACGCCGTATTGACGCAATGGATCGCGGTGAAACTGTGCTCGTCGATGGCAAAGTTGCGCTGCGAAGAATTCGCGAAAAGGTTCGCGTTGCGCGCGACGGCCAAAAAACTACGCGGCGAAAGGCGCAAAGTAAATGACGGCGGCGGTTCTGATTTCTACAGAACCACGAGAGCGAAGCTCTCCACGATTTCCGGCGGTGGGTGTACGGCCCGAAGGGGCGTAAAGCCCACCGCCGGAAATCGTTGTAGCTCCCTCTCTCACCCCGGATAGCTACACTCAGATCCCTCCGAAACCCGCTCCAGGCTTAGCTTGGAGCGGGATTTCGTTTTTTTAAACGCCCTCAAAACAAGACGATTTGATTGGCATTGACTTGTTTTTCCTGAAAAAGTGGCATGCCAACAAGCAGTTTCATGCCCGCATACTGCTTTTCAGTGACCGTTAGCACTCGGATTGAGCCTTCAGGCGGCAAGTTGACCAGCAGGCGTTTCATATGCTTTTCTTCAGCATCGCTGCCATTCAGAATACGGCCATAGATTGAAAACTGAATCATGTCGTAGCCGTCATTGAGTAAAAAACGGCGGAACAGCGTGTAGGCACGTCGCTCAGACTTGGTAACCGTTGGCAGATCGAAGAAAACCATCATTCGCATGAATCGTCTCGTGGTCTGGCTCATGGTCTGTAGATGCGCTACATCTCGTAGCGATGCTGGTTGAGGCCAATCAACCGTGGCATTTCCAGCACCAGTTCGCTGCCGCCGTCATACAGCCGAGCCAGCGATTCAGCAGCTTGCTCGACGGACGCCAGTACGCTCATCACGCCGCGCGGCATGGCTACGTCAATATTTAGCAAACCAACCAAAGCCACCTTGTCTGCCGGACTTAGCTCGGCAGAGTTGTCAGTTTTGCGATTAGTTGCCACATGCAAGTCAACGACGGCACGGTAAGGCTCAATCAGATCGTCTGCCAGATTGAAGGCGTTTTGTTCGCTGCTGTGAAACAGGCCAATGGAGGGCAGCATCCCGTGCGCTACCAGCGCTCGCGCGCAAGCCCCGCGCATGACTGAATAGCCGTAGTCGAGCGCTGCATTGGCCCAGCCGTCTTGGCTGCGGTGAAAGCTGCGGCCCAATATTTGTGGAAAGTAATAGGCGCTGGCCTGTGCTTCCATATTGCCTGTATCACCCGACCGTACCCGTCGTGCATAAGATTCCAGCCGTTCATAGTCGCCAGCATTGAGCATCTTCATACAAAACGCCTGGTTGTTGATTTTGACTTGCACGATGGCGGCCCACGCGCGCTTGCCGGTGGGCTTGTCCAGGCTGAGTTGCAAGCGCAACATGCGTGTGGCACGGCTGTGGCTTTGAAAAGGTAGAAATACGCCGCTGGGTTGGTGGTTGTCGCCCGTGGCGTAAAGGCCGATGCCGTATTCTGCGCATGCAGAAAGGACGGGGTGGGTGAGCGTAATTTCGCGGTTGTTCAACACGATGACTGCGATGTCCTCAAACGGTACGCGCGCCGATTGCTCCTGCTCAACCAAGAGCGCGAAATGCTCGCGTTTGAGCTTCGCGGGCTGGCTGATGACAACGCTACGCCAGACCACGGCGGGTCTCCGGTGGTGCTGGATAGACATTTCCGAGGACATCAACATGAAACTTATCGATAGCTAATGCAGTTTTTACGCCAACACTGCGAATCATTCCGTCCTTACCAACGCTCTCATTTCTATCGTGCGCCCAAAATGCAAGACCTGCTGTCGATCTGTCGCAGCCGGCGTAGTAACCCAAAATTGAGGGTTTACTTTTTTGAGAAATACGAACTAAATCGTTTGAATACAGCGAAAAGCAAAACAAAAAACTGTCATTAATTTGCGTCCATTCGCTTTCATCTTTGAACGCGACGATCGCGCGATTTGGTAAATCTGTCACTTGGTGGTGTACGTACACAGGTACCAAATAAAACTTGCCAGTTTTAGAAAAAACATCTACCCGTAACATGCTGTCATTCTTGGCGATACCACCCCGTATGGGTATGCCAGAGAGCTTATTAATCAGCAGGGTTACACCGCGAACGATTGGCCCAGTTAATTGGCCATCCTTTCCTGGCTTACGCATGGGGTTTTCAGCAGTAAAAGCTTTATCTGCCTTACCTCCAAAAGCCGTTAGCCGCTCGCGAATCGCAGCGTAAAGCGCGTGGTTACGATGCGGGTCAACCAGTTTGTCCAAGTCCTTGAGCGTCAAACTGGTCAAGGCTACTTTTTGTATAACGCTGCCCTGCTTTTGCATGCTTTGCGCTTGCCCATAAATCGTGTCTTTATGAGCAGCACCACTATTTCGTCGTTGCGGCGCACGCGACACAAACAACGGACGCAATGCGTCCAACGCTTCAGGCGAATAACTTCCCAGTCTTTCCATTTCGATACGCAGAGTCGCTGGGTCATCTATCTTTAAGCGTGCTTGCAGTTCGTCCCTGAAATTTGGCCAGGGGTCTGGGAAGTGTTGACGCAGTTGCTGAAACATCGTTGGGTTAACGATCTCGCCTGTTTCTGCATCTACAAACCCCTCACGCACCTGGTCTAGCTCGCGCCTGCGGGCGTAGTCAGACAAACGTTTGACCATGCTGTGACTGCAGGCTGCAACCACCGCCGCGTCCAATGCATGGTGGCGATCGCTTTCTTCGCGAATTTTGATCAAGCCCCAACGCGCTCGCAGAAAAGAAGTGAGCTGCCCACTAACGACCACACAGCGTTTGGCTTCACTTCCATCTGCAAGCTTTAAAAATTGCTCGACATAATTTTTAAAGAAACGGCAGATATACCGCGTGTCGTTCAGGTTACGGTCTTTGAACTCTTCGGCTTCGCGCGGGGAAAAGTCTTTTCTAAGTAATCTGCTGCGTTTGGCTTGCCGCCAAGCTTTGTTATCGTTAACGTATCCGACAAAATCATGCCAGCGTTGGCTTTCGTTTGCCCCGTCTAAATATTCATATGGCGTCTGGTTACCTTTGTCCCGGTTTTCTTTGGTGAATACGAGCACCTTATTGTTTTTACTATCGTCAAAACTGCGCGAATAGGGCAGGGCATGATCAACTTCTACATAACCTGTTTCTAGTAGGCGATGAAGGTCTATTCCTTTAAGCGAGTAGGCACATTTGCCTTGCTGCTCCCTGTAAAGTCGCCACTTTTCAAAGTCACCACCTTTTGGTTCTCCGAAGGTTTTGAATGCGTCTTTAAACTCGTTTCTGTCTTGCTCGTTCAAATCCCGAAATTCTTTTTGCTTCTTTTCTATATCTTGTCGGCCATCAACGTATTGACCGTTTGCATTCCAGTGTCCTTTTAGCGGTTTTGTTAAGTCGCGGGCCATTTCGATATGAACCGATTGCGGCGAGCCATAAGTTTTGACCAGCGCGTTCAGAACTTTGCGTGACTGGTTGATAGACCGCAGAACTACGGGATTGCGCGGCACATCAAATTCTTCGTTGAAATTCATGCGCCCACTTTTATCTCGCCCTGCATACAAAGAAGGAAGGTATTTCTTCTGTCCGGCACCTACTTTATGCAACTGACTGTGGTGATACCCGGCAACTTCACATGCTTCGTCGTATCGCAAACCCGTTTCCATTGGCGGCACGATTTTGCGGAGCGCCTTGAGTGACAAGGCATGGAACTTGTCAAAGCGAATACCCAGCAGCGCATCAATCATGGTCTGGCCGCCTGGAAGCGCCAGCTTGCCCAGCTCGATGGCAACTTCATCATCGTCCTTAAAGACGCTAAGTACCCAGGCAATTTGATCTAGTGCTTCAGGATTGCCTACCTGTGCTGCGCCTGCCATGCTTTGCCATTCGGTTTCCAGCCCTTTGTTTTTCAAAGTGAGCCGTAATTCATGCCATGCGGGTAGCTTGACCAGGTTCTCACCTTCAGGATCTTTGGCTTTTTGCTCTGTTTTTTGTCTTTCGCTTGGATAGGCAAGACCAGCAAATTTAAATGACTCTGGCAAACCATACTTTTTAAGCGCCGTGCGTAAATTCCCATAAGTAAATTTCACGCCTGACAGGTAAGGCAGGGGGAGTGCCAGCGCACGCTCAGACTCGGTTAATGAACGGGTACGGCCATCAACGATGACGCGCAGGTTGTTGAGGCGTGTTAACCACACATGGCGTTCAGCTGTAAAGCTGGCTTTGGGCGCACGGTATTCTGCTTTCTCAAACGTGCAATGCCCCAGCATTTTGAGCAGGTCTTTGCCTGCAAGTGCGGGCTTTTGTGACCAGAACAAACCCGAACGGAAGTCACCTGTTCCCAGAACTGTTTGTTCGAGGGCTTCGCGGGCATTGGGATTACCGAGCCTTCGCTGATGCTCGAAGAGTTTGACAAGCTCTTGCCCAATCAGTACGCGAGACAAGGCTTTGCCGTAAGCGCCTCGTTTGTTGCGCTGCGCGTCGGGAAATTCGTTGAGAACCATCTCTGCAGCGGTTCGATAGTCTTTTTCCTTCATCAGTTTGGCCGTACTTGCCAACCCCTGCTTGACTTTGCCGCCTTCACCCTTGGTATCTTCTTCGGCCTTCTTTTCCTCCGCTCTGCTCACCCAGTGAAAACCGCGATGCTTGCAGACGTGATACAGCACTCTGGCCCATTCTTCGGGGCTTAAAAGTCGGTCAAGTCCTGCAACGCGTAACGCCCATGTGGAGTCAATGAAGGACGGTTGTGTCTTGAACAGGGAGGCATCGGTAATCAGGCCTTCTCGTTTGAGCACGCGCCCCAGCTTGGTGAGCCGCCAAGCCCTGCGGCGCAGACGGCGGCGCATCAAGCGCGCTGAGCGCCTGGCTAGATTGAGGGATTCGCCTTTGTCAGGGGTTTCGGCTTTGTCAAAAGCCCGCACACCCAAATTAACGATACGGGTGTCTGACAGCACCGCCCAGCCAACAGATGCAATGCCGATATCCAGCCCAAACGTCAATGGCCCATAGGCCGATTCAAAAACCTTCTTGTCTTTCATTTCCAACTCCCTTAAACTCCACACCTTGTAGTTATCCGGGGTGAGAGCCGTTGCTGCAATAAGGATCAGCCGTAAAAAGCTGAGTCCGTATCCGAAAACCTGACAGGGCAACCTGTCAGGTTTTTTCTATTTTGTCGCTGCAATTGATTCTTGTCCAGACGGGCACAAAAATCAGGAGTTAGTAGCGCAATGGCTATTGCGTAGAAATTGTTGATTACCACTGACTCAAAAAGGTAGATACCCAACATGACCAAAAAACTGCTTGACGAAATTCATCCCGGCGAGATCCTGCTGGAAGACTTCATGAAACCCATGGGCATCACCGCGCGGCAACTGGCCGCTGACATGGATGTGCCACCCAGCCGCATCAGTGACATCGTCAATGGCGCGCGCCCCATCACGGCAGACACTGCCTTGCGCATGGGCCTGTTTTTCAACATGGAGCCGCGCTACTGGTTGAATCTGCAAACCGAGTACGACATGCGCAGGGTGATGCGCGACAGCATTGCGCAGATAGCGCCACGCATTCGGGTTTTTCAACCTACGCTGCTTTGATTTAAACGCTATTAAATTAGTAGCTGCTTGCGCCCGAATCTATTGGTCTGGAGGCTGATTCGATGCCTAAAAACGGCCTTTTCAGTCATTTCCAAGCCAAATTCAAGCGATTAACGCTTGGAAGGGGCGATACGTTCAAGACGCATACACTGTCAAGTCTGTGCACGGGTAGCGCAACCTGCATTGGCTTAATCCTGATTTGGAGATGCTGAAATGACTGAAATCGTTTTTGTAGTTGAACTGGCTCCTGAGGGCGGCTACACCGCGCGTGCTTTGGGGGAATGCATATTTACCGAGGCTGATACCGAAGCCGAACTGCGGACCGCTGTGCAAGACGCGGTGCATTGCCACTTTGATGAAGGCCAATCTCCAAAAGTAATCCGCTTGCACTTTGTGCGCGATGAGCTGCTGGCTGCTTAGGGCATTCGGGAGTTTTTTAGGTTTCAGTAGCTTTATGTCGTCGCTACAAATTTAGTAGCTGCTTGCGCCCGAATCCATTGGTCTAGAGGCTGATTTAATGCCTAAAAACGGCTTTTTTTAGCCGTTTTGAACCGATTTCAAGCTTAATTCAAGCTTCGTCAGCCGCTTTACCGCCCGCTGCCCCATCCACCACCTCGTCATGCCATGCCGCAGGCCGCTTTTGAGCCAGTTGCTCTCGCTCCCTGGCCATTTGCTCTTCAAGTTGCGCGCGACCCTGTTTGACGACGGCTATGACTTTGGCGCGGTCTTTGTGGTGCGGGTAAAGCTGCTCGAACAACGCCAGGTTGTGTTGCCTGAAGCGCATGGCGCTTTGCCTGGCCTCGTGCGGTGGGTGGCCCAGCAGCTCCAGCACGCTGCGTGCGCTGCGCAGGCTGGACTCAAACAGCTCGCGCTCGACCCGCGTCACGCCCCTGTCGCGCAGCTGGTTCCAGTGGGTCACGTCTCTGGCCCGGGCCACGATTTGCAGTTGCGGGAAGTGCTCTTTTGCCATGTCGATGATCTTGATGGACTGCTCAATGTCGTCCACCGCCACCACCAGGATTTTGGCGCTGGCCGCGCCTGCGGTACGCAGCAAGTCAAGCCGCGTCGCGTCGCCATAAAACACGCGGTAGCCAAAGGTGCGCACGGCTTCGATCATGTCTGCATCGTGGTCAAGCACGGTGGGTGCGACACCTTGGGCCAGCAGCATGCGGCCAATGATTTGCCCGTAGCGGCCAAAGCCGGCAATGATGATGGGCGCGGTTTGCTGCTCGGATATTTCTTCCATCGCAGTTGCGTTGCAGTTGGCGTAGCGGGGCAGCAGCAGCTTGTCGACAACGATGAGCAGCAGCGGCGTGATCAGCATCGACAGCGCCACCGCGCCGATCAGAAGCGATGAAGTTTCCATCGAAAAAACCTTGGCCCCGCTAGCTGCCTGAAACACCACAAAGGCAAACTCGCCGCCTTGCGCAAGCAGCACGGTAAACACCGGGCGCTCCTGAAAAGGCAGTTTCATGGCTCTGGCCAGGCCGTAAATAACAGCCAGCTTCAAACCCAGAAAACCAAACAGAATGGCGGCCATCAAGCCCGGCGATGCCAGCAGCACGCCAAAGTCAATGCTCATGCCCACGGCAATGAAAAAGAGGCCGAGCAGCAGCCCCTTGAAGGGCTCGATGTCGGTTTCCAGCTCGCGGCGGTATTCGCTTTCAGCCAGCAGCACGCCCGCCAAAAAGGCACCGAGAGCCATCGACAAACCCACAAACTGCATGAGTGCGGCAATGCCGACGACCAGCAGCAAAGACGCAGCGGTAAAAATTTCAGGCGTGTCGCTTTTGGCTATCCAGCCCAGCACCGGGCGCAGCAGCAGGCGGCCACCCAGAATGATGCCGCCAATCACTGCTATGATTTTGAGAGCTTCCAGCGCCCGATTTGATTGGGCTACAGCTTCTCCATCCAGTGCCACGGCACCCAAAAGCGGCAACAACGCCAAAATAGGGATGGCCGCCACATCCTGGAACAACAGAATCGAAAACCCGGCCTGCCCACTCGATGTGGGCATCAGGTTGCGCTCGCCAATGGCTTGCAGGGCAATCGCGGTGCTTGACAGCGCCAGGCCCAGGCCCGCGACCAGCGCGATCTTCCAGCCCACGCCAAAAGCCATGGCCACGCCCATGATGATGACTGCACATGACACCACCTGCGCACTGCCCCAGCCAAAGATGGGTCGGCGCAAGTTCCACAAACGTTTGGGCTCCAGCTCCAGCCCCACCAAGAACAGCATCAGCACCACGCCAAATTCGGCAAAGTGAAGGATGTCCTGCACGTTGGTGACCAGCTTCAAGCCCCAGGGGCCAATGGCAATGCCTGCGGCCAGGTAGCCAATAATGGAGCCGAGGCCGAGCTTTTTGGCGACGGGGACAGCGATGACGGCAGCTGCTAAATAGATGAAGCTGTTGACTAACCAAGCGGGTGCATGTTCCATCAATCTTCCCCTTTTTCCGCAGGTCTGTCCTTCATTGGCACCACGCAAGCCGCGCACTGCTCCAGGTCATCCATCTCGGGCCAGTTGGGGTAGCTTTGCAGGCGTTCACCAAAGGTATTGATATGTTGCTGAACCACGTCTTGCGCCACAGCGTGCGCGCCATGCAACACCAGTGGCGGCAAAAATCGCATGCCGCACAGTGCGGCAGTTTGCTCATAGGGCGGTAAAAACGCGTCGAAAAAATAGCGGTTGTAGCCCTGCGGGTGGTACGACGCTTCAGGCCCGCCCGTGGTGGCCACCAGCCACAAGTCTTTGCCTTGCAGTTTGTTGCCGCCTTCGCCGTAAGCCCAGCCATACGTCAGCACCTCGTCAAGCCACAGCTTTTGCAGCGCGGGCATGCTGTACCACTGGATGGGGTGCAGCAGCACGACCAGTTGCGCTTTTTCAAGCGCGGCCTGTTCAGCCGCCACGTCTATCGTGTAGTCGGGGTAGCTTGAATACAGGTCCTGCACCTGCGCGCGCGGCAGGCTTTGCGCGGCGCTCATCAGGGGGCGGTTGACCCGAGACTCGCGCCAGGCGGGGTGAGCCGCTATGACATAGATGTCTTTGTAAGTTGTATCCATACCGTTACCATAGCGGAAAAGTTCCTTTTATTGAATCGAGGAGTTCAACATGCCAGTCGTGGTGATTGCCAATCCTAAAGGCGGTGTCGGTAAATCGACGCTTGCCACCAATGTTGCAGGCTACTTTGCAGCCCAGGGCCATGCGGTCATGCTGGGCGATGCAGACAGGCAGCAGTCGTCAAAACTGTGGCTGGGGCTGCGCCCACCTGCCGCGCGGCTAATTGCCACCTGGGACGTGAACGCTGATCTGATCGTCAAGCCGCCCAAGGGCACGACCCATGTGGTGCTGGACACGCCCGGTGGGCTGCACGGCTGGCGCTTTAACGATGTCATCAAACTGGCCGACAAAATCATTGTGCCGCTGCAACCCAGCGTGTTTGACATTTTTGCCACACGGGCGTTTTTAGACCAGCTGGCTGAGCACCGCCACGCGGGCAAGGTGCAGGTGGGCATTGTGGGCATGCGGGTGGATTCGCGCACGATTGCGGCCGACAAACTTCGCAGTTTTGTCGACAGTCTGGGGCTGCCGGTACTGGGCATGGTGCGTGACACGCAAAACTACATTCATCTGGCAGCACGCGGGCTGACGCTGTTTGACGTGGCACCAGGCCGGGTTGAAAAAGACCTGGAGCAATGGAAAAATATTTGCGAATGGCTGGACAAATGAAGACGTTTCAGACCATAGCGGAGCTAGCTGCTTGTGTGGGTCAAGAAGTGGCCGTCAGTGACTGGTTGCTGATTACGCAGCAGCAGGTCAATTTATTTGCCGAGGCCACGGGTGACCACCAGTGGATACATGTGGACCCTGACAAAGCCGCCAAAGGCCCTTTTGGCGGGCCGATTGCACACGGGTTTTTAACCCTGTCATTGATCCCCAAATTTTTTGAATCGTCGTTCGACATCGTGGGCTCGCGCATGGGCGTGAACTACGGGCTGAACAAGGTGCGATTTACCTCCCCCGTGCCGGTGGGTAGCCGCTTGCGTGCCCGCATGTTGCTGCTGGCTGCCGAGCCGATTGACAACGCTGGCGTGCAGATGACCTGGCAAGTGACGGTGGAGCGTGAGGGTGCAACCAAGCCGGTATGCGTGGCTGAATCGCTGGTGCGGCGCTACCCTTAAATTACTTTTGCGAGTTGCGAAAGCCGGGTTGAATCCTGATCAGCTGATGGGCAGGTATCCAGCCTTCAAAGACGGCTGCCACGTTGTTGATGCGCTCCGTGGCAACGCGTTCACTGTGGGTCTGCGCAATGCACTGGTGCAGGTCACTGCGCAGTGCCCACAGCTCAGCAGGTGTTTTCGACTGGTTGATTTTGTACTGTATGCGCTGACCGCGCACGCCCACGCAGTCATGCGCTGCGCTATGCAAAGCCTGCTGGATTTGCACCATAGACTGCCTTGGGGCGGCTTGCGGCGTGCTGGTGACGTTGCTGGCGCTCTGGCGAAAAGGGTTGGTAAAAATTCGCTCGAAAATTGTCATCACAACATGGCTCCGGCCAGTCTTGTGAACTGGGTGGGGTGATAGGGCGGGATGGCTTTAAACCTGGATGGGCAGGTCATTGGCTTATTTAACTCCTGGTAAACAGTTATCTTAAACTTTCGCCCAAGGCCCCGCTAGATTGCGCCTGTGGTTTAGTCGCGCGGGCCTATCGCGCCGTGAAAAAAGTCAGCTTTTTTGGGGCCCGAAAACCATCAGGTGTTGTTTTGTATCGACGCGCCAGCAAAGCCGTTTTGCCGCCAGGCTTCAAAAACCGTTACCGCCACGGCGTTGGACAAATTCAGGCTGCGCTGGTCAGGCTGCATGGGCAGTCTGAGCCGTTGGGCGGGCGCAAATGATTCACGCAACATCGCATCCAGACCTTTGGTCTCCGACCCAAACACCAGCCAGTCGCCGGGGTTGAAAGTCACATCAAACAGGTTGCGCGAG
The DNA here is from genome assembly GCA_031417995.1 of Polaromonas sp. Taxonomy (GTDB): domain Bacteria; phylum Pseudomonadota; class Gammaproteobacteria; order Burkholderiales; family Burkholderiaceae_C; genus Polaromonas. Next base: position 12,397 of record JANOWR010000166.1, read on the forward strand.
CCGTGTGTGGTCATGGCAAACAACCTTGTTGGGTCGGGCTTTTCGTGATCCATGAACGCCTGCCAGTTGGCATGGCGCGTTAGCTGGGCGTACTCGTGGTAGTCCAGTCCGGCGCGGCGCATGTGCTTGTCGTCCATCGAAAAGCCCAGCGGCTCAATGAGGTGCAGGCGGCAACCGGTGTTGGCCGCCAGGCGAATGACGTTGCCCGTGTTGGGCGGGATTTCGGGTTCGACAAGGACGATATTGAACATGAGTTTTTAAATGGGAGTCCGAGCAAGAACAATGCCGGTGATGTGAGCCGCACCCGCTGCACGCAACGCCTCGGCCGCCGTAAAAAGTGATGCCCCGCTGGTCATCACGTCATCAATCAGCAACACACGTTTGCCTTTCAGTTCTGCAAGTCGCAGCGGGTCAATCTGAAAAGCGCCTTTGACATTGTCCAGCCGGGCTTCGCGTTTCAGCTCGGTTTGTGGCCGGGTATTTTTAACCCGCAGCAGCAACGTGCTAACCGTTGTTGCGGCGCTGCCCGATTGCCTGGCCAGCGCTTGGGCCAGCTCCCACGCCTGGTTAAAGCCGCGTGTTTGCAAACGCTCTTTTGACAACGGGACGGGCAAAATCAGGTCGTTGGCTTGCAAATTTTTAAACGCCTGACGAACACCTGGCGTTTGCAGCAGCAAATCTGCAAAAAACGGCGCCCAGCCGGTTTGGTCGTCAAATTTGTAAGCGCTGATCAGCGCTGACCAGGGGTAAGCGTAATCAAGCGCTGCCAGCGTGCTGTTTAACGAAGGGGCTTGCTTGAGGCAATCCACACACACACCTGGTTGCGTACGCAGACCCATCGACAGATCGGCGGGCAGGGCGATGGCGCAGCATGTGCAGCGCAATTTTGCAGTCGAGAACCGGGCCATGCAGGCATTGCAAACCGGCGCCGATGGCCAGCTGCGGCACACCGCGCACCGGCTTGGCAGCAGGCTTGTAAGGTTTGAAAGGTTGAAAAAGGGGTTTTGCAAGAGGCGTTTGAACACCTGGTCAATATACTCGGGTCGCAAATCCCCATGAACACATGAAGACTGAACGCCCACCTACGCTAGACCCCATCGCTGTTGCCCGCTGGCAGCGCATCGCGCCACTTGCATCACCCTGGCTGCATGAAGAAGTGGCCAGCCGCATGCTGGACAGGCTGCAATGGATCACTTTGCAACCCAAAGCCTGGGCGCACTGGGGGGCAGTGCGTGGCGGGCTGCAAAACCATGAAAAATTGGCTAAAAAATACCTAAAATCACTGTGTTTTTTGCCTGAAGCCCAATCGATTCGGGCGCAAGCAGCTATTAAAAAAATAGCAAAACCGTGGTGGCATCCGGCTGGCTGGTTTGGCAAGGCCGCGCGGTTTGAGGCGCCGCCCCCGGCCAGCGTGGACATGCTGTGGGCCAACATGGCGCTGCATGAGGCCGCAGACCCGCAAGCGCTGCTGACCGAATGGCACAGCGCTTTGGCTGTTGGCGGTTTCTTGATGTTTTCATGCCTGGGGCCAGACACTGCCACCGAGCTGCGCGAGGTGTACCGGCAACTCGGCTGGCCATCGGCCGGGCATGACCTGACCGACATGCACGACTGGGGCGACATGCTGCTGGCCGCCGGATTTGCCGAACCCGTGATGGACATGGAGCGCATCACCCTGACGTTTGAAACCCCCGCTCGGTTGCTGCAAGAACTGAAGGGATTGGGGCGAAACTTTCACCCGGCGCGCTTTGCAGGCCTGCGTGGGCGGGCTTGGCGAGCGCGGCTTGAAAATGAGTTGACCAGGCATCTGAAATCCGGGCCCGATGGCAGGCTGTCACTGACGTTTGAAGTGATTTACGGCCACGCGCTCAAAGCCCAACCCAAAGTCAAAGTCAGTGCGCTCAGTGCTGTGTCAGTAGAAGACATGCGCAGCATGCTAGGGGCGGGCAAGCAGGCAAATCGGTAGGCCTGTTTCAGAACCCCGATTTATAGACCCGTTTTATGCTCAGGTTTGCGCTATTGGTAAGCTGGCTCGCGGGTAAACCCCGTTATACTTGCCATCAGCCTTATGGGTATGTTCCCACACCTCAAACAGCTCGCCCAGCCGGCTGTTATTTTTTGAGTGTCGCTTCGTGTCGCAACCTCACTTTTCGTCCGCCGCACCTGATTTCAAATTTGCCACGCTGCCGTATGGCGATGAAGCAAACCATCAAGGCGTGCAGTGGCTGCTCAAACGCAACTGCTCTGTCACACCGGCACAATTGTTGGCTCTGTTTGCATCCCTGAGCGTGGTGTCGCTGGGTATCGCCACTTTTTTCTGGTTTCAGGGCGCGACGCTCATCATGCCTTTTGCATGGGCTGAACTGATCGCCGTTGGCATCGCTTTTACGGTGTATGCACGGCACGCGCGTGACGGCGAAACAATCTCTTTGCAAGGCGGGCAACTGGTGGTGGAACAGCAAACCGCTGGTCGTTTGCAGCGCGCTGAATTTAACCGTGAATGGGTTCGGGTTGAGCCTAAAAACGGCGACGGCTCATTGATTGAAGTGTCTGGCCAGGGGCGCTTGGTGCGGGTGGGGCGGCATGTGCGGCCTGAGCTGCGGCCCGCGCTGGCCCGGGAAATACGCTTTGCGCTACGCGGTTGCTGAAGGCCACTGCCTTGGTAACTTTATAATCAGTGGTTTTATTGAATTGGTCAGTTGGAACAGTTAATTGAATCGGTAATTTTGAGGCATTAAAAGTGATCACGATGAATGTACGTAAAACCATGAGCCACCTGACACAGCTGTGCACCCAGCGTGCAGCCGCCCCGCTGGCATTTTTGGCCGCCTGGGCCTCCACTGCAGCTTACGCTGTCAACGACTTGCCCGGTGGTCCAGCAGTGCGTCAGCTCAACATGCACCCTGCAGTGACCAAAATCGCTGAGGAGCAGCATTGGCTGCACTGGTTCATGATGATTGTCTGCATCGTGATTTTTGTGGCGGTGTTCGGCGTGATGTTTTATTCCATCTGGAAGCACCGCAAATCGGTCGGTCACAAAGCCGCCAATTTTCATGAATCTGTGGCTGTTGAAATCGCCTGGACGATTGTCCCCTTCCTCATCGTGATTGGCATGGCCCTGCCGGCCACCAAAGTACTGGTCGCACAAAAAGACACCACTGCTGCTGACCTGACCATCAAAACCACGGGCATGCAGTGGAAGTGGGGCTATGACTATGTCAAGGGTGAAGGCGAAGGCATTGGCTTTGTATCAACATTAGATGCCACGCACCGTGAAATGTCGTCTAACGGTGGTCCAAAAAGTGGCCAAATCGTTGATAACTATTTGTTAAAAGTTGACAATCCTTTGGTTGTACCTGTCAATAAAAAGGTACGTATTATTACGACAGCCAACGACGTGATACACGCCTT
>JANOWR010000167.1:0-21573 GCA_031417995.1 Polaromonas sp.
GCGTCCGAGGTGCTGGCCCACTTTCGCCGCACGCTGGACAGCGGCGAACCCTACGGCGCGCCGACGGTGGGCGAAACGCGCAAGGACACGCCCGAGGTCGAATCCTACGACTGGCAGATCGAACGCATCGTGCTACCGGACGGCGGCTTCGGCGTGGTCTGCTACTTCTACGACCTGACTCAACGCGAGCAGGCCGCCGAAGCCCTGCGCCTGCGCACGGCGCAGTTCGAGACTATGGTTAATGAAGCACCGCTGGGCATCTACCTGGTGGACGCCGATTTGCGCATCTGCCAAGTCAACCCGGTGGCGCTGCCCGAGTTTGGGGACATCCAGGGCCTCATCGGCAGCGACTTGACAGAGGTGATGCAGACGGTTTGGGGGCCAGCGCTCGCCGATGACATCGTGCAGCGATTTAGCCACACGCTGGCGACTGGAGAGTCTTTCGAGGCGCCAGAGCTGGTCGCCTTGCGCGCCGACAGCGGCACCACCGCATATTACGATTGGCAAATCCACCGCATTCCGCTGCCTGATGGCAGCCACGGCGTGGTCTGCCACTTTCGCGATATTTCCACACGCGTCCAGGCCCAGGCCCAGATACGCGACAGCGAATTGCGCTTTCGCGCCCTTGTCAGCGCCAGTTCGGACGTCGTTTACCGCATGAACGCGGACTGGACCGAGATGCGCCACCTTCAGGGCCGCGAGTTCATCGTCGATACGCACGAGCCGAACAGCTCCTGGTTGGAGAAATACATCCAGCCCTGCGACCAGCAGCGCGTCACAGACACCATCCGGGAAGCCGTCCGGACCAAAGGCCTCTTCGAGCTGGAGCACCAGGTCTTGCGGATCGACGGCACGCCGGGCTGGACGTTCTCGCGGGCCATTCCCCTGATGGACAAGGACGGGACGGTGGTCGAATGGTTCGGTATGGCCAGCGATGTGACCGCCCGCAAGCAGGCCCAAGAGGCGCTAAGGGTGAGTGAGCAAAAGTACCGCACGCTGTTCGAGTCGATGGATGAAGGCTATTGCGTGATCGAGATGATCTTCGACGCCGACAACCGACCTGTCGACTTCCGGTTTCTGGAAGTGAACCCGGCGTTCGAAAAGCATAGCGGCCTTGGGAATGCGCAAGGCAAGCGAATGCTGGAGATGGCCCCGGATCATGACGCCCACTGGTTCGAGACTTACGGGCGGGTGGCCGTCACCGGAGAGGCCATCCGCTTCGTGAACGAGGCGACGGCGCTGGACGGCCGATGGTTTGATGTTTACGCATTTCGCCTCGGCGGCAACGGAAGTCACCGGGTCGCCCTTTTGTTCAACGACATCAGCGACCGCAAGGCGAGCGAAGACGCGTTGAGAGCAAGCGAAAACCGCAGCCGGACCATCCTAAAGAGCATCACCGACGGCTTCTACGCCGTTGACGCAGATTGGCGATTCACGTATATCAATGCGGCGGGCGAGCGAATCCTGGAGCGCGATCAGGGCGACCTGGTCGGCAAGGTGTTGTGGGACGAGTACCCCGGCGCGGTGGGAAGCGAGTTCGAGCAGATGTACCGCCGCGTCGCCTGCGGGCAGGGCAGCGAGTCCATCACGGCTCACTACCCCGATTTCGATCGCTGGTACGAGGTCACCGCCTACCCCGCTTCTGGCGGACTGTCGGTGTACTTCCGCGACGTGACCGAGAGCCGGCGAATTGAGGAACTGCTGCGGGCGAGTGAGGAGCGGCAGCGGCTGGCGCTTGACGCTGCCGAACTCGGCATGTGGCACGTGGACCCGGCCACCCGTACCACTCGGACCGACGCCCGGTTCCGCGCCATCTTCGGCACCACCGAGGAGTGGACGGACTACCTGGAGTTGTTCGCGGTCATCCACCCCGACGACCTGCCGGGCGTGCAGGAGGCCGTGGCGGCGGCTACCCGGCTGGAGGACCCCGTCCCTTACGCCATCGAATACCGCATCGTCCATCCGGACGGCAAGCTCCGCTGGGTGTTCGCCAAAGGGCGCTCGAGCATCGTGGGGACCGACCCGACCAGCCGGGTGATGAGTTTCGACGGCACCGTGGCCGACATCACCAGCCGCAAGGGCATCGAGATCGACCTCATCGCCGCGTTGGCCGCCGCCGAAAGCGCCAACCAGGCGAAGTCGGACTTCTTGTCGCACATGAGCCACGAGCTGCGGTCACCGTTGAATGCCGTACTGGGCTTTGCGCAGTTGCTGCAGTCGGGCACACCGTCGCCCACTGCGCTGCAAGAAGAAAGCGTGGGTGAGATCCTCAAGGCGGGTTGGTACCTGCTGGGCCTGATCGACGAGATCCTCGACCTGTCGCTGATCGAGTCAGGCCGCCTGTCCTGCGTGCTGGAGCCGGTCCGGTTGGCCGAGGTGCTGGACGACTGCCTCGCGCTGGTGCAAGGGCAGGCCGCAGCGCGTGGCATCCACCTGAGCCTTGCGCAGCTTGACGACGGTTGCATGGTCACCTGCGACCGCACCCGCCTCAAGCAGGTCTTCATCAACATCCTCAGCAATGCCATCAAGTACAACCGCGAAGGTGGCACGGTGCAGGTGCACGCTGAAGACACGGGGCAGAGCCGCATCTGCATCCGCATTGAAGACAGTGGCAGCGGCTTGAGCCCCGAGCAGCTCGGCCATATCTTCCAGCCCTTTGATCGCCTGGGCCAGGAGGCCGGCGTGATCGAGGGCACCGGCATCGGCCTGGCACTGAGCAAGCGCCTGGTGGAACTGATGGGCGGCTGCATTGGTGTGCACAGCGTTGTCGGCCAGGGCAGCGTGTTCTGGGTGGAGCTGGATACGCCGTTCACCCAGGCGCCCGCGCCCGCGCCCGCGCCCGCGCCGAAGTCGGCCCGCGCCCGCGCCCGCGCCCGCGCCGAAGTCGGCCCGCGCCCTTATACCGTGCTGTGTGTGGAAGACAACCCCGCCAACCAGCTGCTGCTGCAGCGCCTGCTGGCGCGGCGCTCTGATGTGCATCTCCTGTTGACTGGCGACGGAGAGCACGGCGTGCAGCTGGCACACGAGATGCAGCCCGACGTGGTGCTGATGGACATCAACCTGCCGGGCATGAGCGGGCTGGAGGCCATGGGGCGGCTGGCCGCGGACGCAGCCACCGCGCACATCCCGGTCATAGCGATCAGTGCGCTGGCGATGCAGCACGACATCGCCAGGGGCCAGCAGGCCGGCTTCTTCCGCTATTTAAGCAAGCCGATCAAGACTGCCGCACTCACCGAAGCGCTGGACGCCGCCCTGGCCCAGGCCGACCCGTCGCGCGTAGCGTCCAGGGCGCCAGCCGCAACGCCCAGACGCAAGGCAAGCCCGACAAAAAAACCAAACAAGGACCATACGCCATGATCACCGCCAACGACATCCTGAGCGCCAGCGTTCTCATCGTCGACGACCAGGAGACCAACGTGCGCATGCTGCAGCGCCTGTTGGCAGACGCCGGCTACACGCAGGTCACAGCAACGATGCTACCGGCCGAAGTGTGTGCACTGCACCGTCAGCATGACTACGACCTGATCCTGCTGGACCTTCAGATGCCGGGCACGGACGGCTTCCAGGTCATGGAAGGCCTGAAGACCATAGCCCGCGACCCTTACCTGCCGGTGATCGTGCTGACAGCGCAGCCCGGTCACAAACTGCGTGCGCTGAATGCCGGGGCCAAGGACTTCATCAGCAAGCCGCTGGACCTGACCGAGGTCCTCACCCGTATCCGTAACATGCTGGAAGTGCGTTTGCTGTACCGCCAGCTGGCGCGGCATAACAGCCAGCTTGAAGCCACCGTGCTCGAGCGCACGCAAGAACTGAGGGAAAGTGAAGCGCGCTTTCGCAGCCTGACCGAGTTGGCGTCCGACTGGTACTGGGAGCAGGACGAAACCGGTGCCTTCACGAAAGTGTCCGGGCCGGTGCTTGAAATGTTGGGCATCCAGGTGGATGCGTTGAGCGACCCTGCGCCGGGGAACGCCAACCAGGCCGGCTGGAACGAAACAGAGCGCGCGGCCTTGCGCACACGCATCGCCGCACGCGAGCCGTTTCTCGATTTTCCTTTCAGCCGCCAGCAAGCCGACGGGGTGAGGCAGCAGTTCCGCGTGAGCGGGCAGCCGATGTTTGACCAGACCTGCCGCTTCATAGGTTACCGAGGCGTGGGTGTTGAAGTGTTGACTGGCAGCCGCTGAATGACCGCCTTGATGCGGCATCAGCCCTTGCTCAATCCATTGCCGCAGCCCTTGCCGCAGCCCGAACTGCACAGCGCGCGGCTCAACCACCTGTTAGGCGCGTTGCCGGACGTTGACTTCGACTCCGTGGCGAGGCACCTGGAGCCCATCACCTTGCGCTTGGGCGAATCAATCTATGAACCCGGCAGCCACCTGCAGTACGCCATCTTCCCGACCACTTCCATCGTGTCGCTGCACTACGTCACCGCGAGCGGCGCATCGGCGGAAACCGCCGCCGTCGGCAAGGAAGGCATGGTAGGCATGCCGCTTTTCATGGGCGGCGACACGACCGCCAGTTCAGCCCGCGTGCTGGTGGCCGGTGGCGCTGTCCGGATGCCAGCGCGCCAGTTGCGTCAAGCCTTTGAAAGCGTTGGCCCGCTGCGCGCGTTGCTGCTGGGTCACACCTTGTCGCTTATCGCCCAAATCACGCTATCGGCTGCCTGCAACCGGCATCACCTTGTCGAGCAGCAGTTCTGCCGCTGGTTGCTGTGTGCCCTGGACCGATTGCCGTCGGACGACCTGGTGATGACGCACGAGCTCGTCGCCCAGACGATGGGCGTGCGTCGGGAAAGCATCACTGAAGTGGCGGGGCGCTTGCAGCAGGCTGGCGTGATCCGCTACCGCCGCGGCCATATCTCGGTGCTGGACCGAGCCGGGCTGGAACATCGGGCCTGCGAGTGCTATGCCGCGCTTACTCAAGAACAGGGCAGATTGTTGGCGCCGACGCCAAGCACCAAGGGCTGAAACGCCACGCCGTCTGCCACTGTGTCGCTCCAGCCGGCCTCGTGCCCGACCTGACCGACCTGCGGTTGCCTTCGCTGTGACCTCGGCGAGCAAGAAGTTTCATACGTTACTTGAATTACCAATTAGAAATAGCGGTGGTCACGGACAACATATCGCGCCGTTGTCCCTGCATGCATATGCCGTTGTGTGTGGCACACATGGCTTAAAGGGCGTTCGCCAGTTCAAATAGGACAGCTGGCGCAAGTTCTTTTAGGAGCGAGGAGCGGTCGATTTTGGCCACTTCGACAGTGTCAAAACCTGTGGCATTGAACGAGGCACCGCTTTCGGTCAGTTGCACGAGGGGGCAGCGGTGACCATCGGCAGTAAGTTCATCGCGATAAGCGCGAAAGTGATCGGTAATTGATTCAGTAGTTACCACGATGGCGTCAGGACGCGTGCCTGTAACGGCGAGACGCGCATCCGCGACATCGCCTGCAGCCTTCGCGGAAATCCCTTTAATTTTCAAACATTGCAGCGCCGCGGCTCGCAGGGATGGGTCGGCAGCAATCACCAGCACCCAAGCATCGAGTAATGACCGCGCGCCTGTCTCATCAGCTTCGAACAACTCCAAGCTAGAGATGCCTCCTGTGTGATTGAAAGTTTTTGGGAACTCTATCGTGACCACAGCCTGACCACCACCACCTGTCCGACGTACCCTTAAGTTGGCGCTCGCAGCCATCTGCTGCAGCAAAATCCAATGCAGGCCGTCAGTTGCGCGTCGGCCTCTGGGTTTGCCCCCGTGTGATTGCGGACGAGGAGCGGGCGTTGTAATCTTCGCGACGAGCCGCGCAGCTTCTGGCCATGTAGGCGTTTCAAGGACCAGGTGCACCTGCTTGCTGAAGATTAAGGCCCAGTCAATAAGGGCGTTCACGACTGTAACTGCCACTGGTGCGGCGAGTAGCACGTCCACAGGTTTGAGTTCAGAAGAGACATCTACAGCCTGATTTATAAACTCCTCGCGCCTGCCTTCAAGAAGTTCTCGAACCACCATGGCCAAATCGACGTGGTCCCTGCTGTGCCTCACGTTGCCCGTTGAAAGACGGGTGATCTGCTGTGCCCGCAAGCTGGTGCTACGCAAAGCGTACAACATTTCGCGCAATGTCTTTGCCTCTAAGGGCCGAAGCCGCCCCGTGTTGGTTAGAAAGTCTATGGCGTTGAGCATGACGTTGCTGGTGTCGACGCATTGTTCAGACAGTGTGGCCACCACCGCCGGCCATTCGTGGGTGATCGACCAGGGATGTTGCGGAGAAATTGAGGTGCTAATTCCCGCCCCGTCTGACCAACGACGCCTAGGCGTATCTGCAGTATTCCCTGGTGCCGAGGTGATTTCAGGGGATAAGACGTTGTTTTTAACAAGACTCAGCATGGTAGTACCCGAGGTTGAGGTGAAAAAGTTGTAACACTTTAAGTATTAGCCTTCAAAGGTTAGGCCTCTGTAGGATAAGAACGCCCGTTCTAGGTCTCGCCACTCCAAATTGCAAACAGGTTTTCACCAGAGATCCGTTTTAGAGGAAAAATGACTTGCTGCGCGAGCCCTTCTAAAAATAATGCTTCATAAATCGATCATTATTTTTTTGCTGTATCGCAGGTGCCGGTCTGGTGCAAACGTACACCCCCAAAAGAAACCGGCTGCATTGGTGAGCAAAGCAGCCGGTCATGACGGGTGACAGTGCGAGGTGTCCAGCCTCGCTGGTGCTCATGCCCTGCGGCAAGGCCTCGGACGGATTTCGACACTGGCTTGGCAATGACAGGACAAGCGGTGCCCGGTGCAATGTTGAGTTGGGCGTTGTTCGCGCTAGCGTGCCACCCAGCCGCCGCAGACCGGAAAGACTTGTCCTACAAAGCAATTCGCTGGGTCGCTGCAAAGATAGGCAGCAAATTCAGCGTCTTCCCTGGCTCCCACGAGTCGCCCCAGTGGAACCTCCCGTTTCAAGCGTTCCTGGAACCGGGGGTCGGCCTGAACCTCAGGCGGGAAGTACGTCGGGTTGTCTACGAAGTTCTGTGCGATTGCATTCACCTGAACATTGTGAACCGCGACTTCTACGCCAACGGCTTGCACGTACGCAAGTTGGGCGCCGCGCGCGGCGCTGTAGGTTGACGCGCGCTTCATTCCACGCAGGGCTGATGCGCTGCCCATCACAAGAATCTTGCCTGCGCGCCGCTCGATCATGGATGGCAAGACGGCCCGGAACAAACGTGAAAGGGGATGCACGAGGGCCGCGAATGTGTCGTTCCACTCTTCTTCAGACACTTGCGCGGCGGCGGTGGTAGGTGCCGAAATTGCCAGGTTGGCAATGAGAACATCGACTTGGCCTGCCGCAGCGACGATAGCGGTGGGTGCGCCAGCGCTCACGAGAGATTCAGTACTGGCGATAACGGTGGCACCGTGCCTGGCAAACACCTCGCACAGGACCGGACCCATGAACATGTCGGCTTGGGTGACGAGCACCCGCTTGCCTAAAAGGATTTGATTTGACATTGACTTTCCTGTGGACAACGACACGAAACGGCTCCCCTCAGATTACCCGGCCCCCAGCACGGTGTCCATAGCAAAGGCAAGCGCCTACAGCGACACCGCGTCTGCGCTGATCATCGGTGAAGTCAGAACAGCGGATAACGATTCTTCAGACCAGCCGACACGTTGTCGACTGGCTGTACCTAAAGGAAATTCAAAATGAATGCCAACCACGTTATTTCTTCGGACAGGGTCGAAGGCACCGCGGTCTACAACGTAAACGGTGACAAGCTCGGGTCCATCGATGACCTGATGATCGACAAGCTTTCTGGACAGGTTCGCTACGCGGTGATGGAGTTCGGCGGCTTTCTTGGCATGGGCACGGATCGCTATCCGCTTCCCTGGAGCATGCTGAAGTACGACACCCAGTTTGATGGCTATGTCGTCCCGGTGGACAAGTCTCAACTCGAAAAGGCACCGAGTTACTCGCCAGATAAAACACCGGAGTACTCTGACGAGTACGGACGTAAGGTGCATGACCACTACGGCGTTAACTGGATCTAACGCCCAAAGGCCGATACTGGCCAACACCGACTTTCGGGAGAAAGTTGGGCGGCGCAGTATCCGCCAATCGAGTCAACTTGCGCTCCAGGTGTAGAAAAGGGGCCACAAAGGCTTGCCGGGGTCTGCGTTGCCTGCGCGACTTGCACCCATCGGCTCAGGGTTTACAGTGCGGGTAAGCTTTACCACCTGGAGCACTCTGATGACCACCCCTGCCAACACCGCTGAATCTGTTCATGTCGAGCCGCGCCGCGTTGACCAGTTGCTCGCCCACTATGGCGAAAGCCACCAGAACCCGCGCAACGAGCTGATTCATTTCATCGCCATTCCGCTCATCATGCTGAGCCTGGTCGGCATGCTGTTTGCCCTGCACCCGTATGTGGCCTATGCCTTTGTAGCTGCCAGCATGGTGTACTACGCGCGGCTTTCTGTGGTGTTTTTTGTCACCATGGTGATGTGGTCGGCGCTGACTGTTGCCGTGGTGTTCATGATGGGTGCCAACGTGCTGCCGCTGTCAGTGGCGATATTTGTGGGCGCGTGGATTTTGCAGTTTGTTGGTCACAAGATCGAGGGTAAAAAACCTTCGTTTTTTGAAGACATCCAATACCTGTGGGTGGGGCCGCTGTTTGTTTTGAGCAAACTTTTTGACAAGCTGGGCATCCGCTGGTAGTTTTTAGCGGCTTGAAAACCGGGTTTTAAGGGTCATTTACTTTCCATGCAAAACTTCATTGGCCGACTGCTCCGCTTCGTTTTAAAACTGGCGCTAGCCGCTTTCGGCTTGGTCTTTGCCGTTAGCCTGCTGGCTGCCGCACTGGTGGTTGTGGTTTTTAGCATGCTCAAGTCGCTCGTTACTGGCAAAAAGCCAGCGCCCTTCGTTGCTTTCAGCCAATTTAAACAGTTCAAAAAAGACGCTGGCGGGGGTTGGCCATTTGCATCCCAGGCAGCACCCCAAGGTGATGTGGTGGACGTTGAGATGCGCGAAGTCAAAGAACCTCAAAGCGACAAGCGCCTGCCTTGAGATGTCTCGCACCGGGCGGGCGTGAAGCGCTGACTGCAACAACAATACAAGAGACAAGCTGATGAAACGACGCACCCTGCTCATGACGGCCCCCGCCCTTGTTTATGCCCCCGGCCTGCTGCGCGCACAAACCGCTTACCCAGCCAAACCCATCCGCTACATCGTGCCTGTGGCCGCTGGTGGCGGCAGTGACACGGTGGGCCGCACCGTGACTGAGCGTTGGGGCAACCAGCTCAAGCAAAGTTTTGTGGTGGACAACCAGGGGGGCGGCGGTGGCGTGATTGCCTGCCAGGCCACCGCCCGGTCAGCACCCGACGGCTATACGCTGATGCAAGGGTATGTGGCCACCCACGGCACCAGTCCGGCCACGCGCAAGCTGCCGTATGACGCTGTCAAAGATTTCACGGCCATTGGCATGATTGGGGCGACGCCAAATGTGCTGGTTGTCAACAGTGCGCTGCCCGTTACCAGCGTCAGTGAGTTCATCGACTACGTGCGCAAAAATCCCGGCAAGATCAGCTACGGCTCTGCCGGCCAGGGTTCGCTCACGCACCTGACGATGGAGCTGTTCAAGCAGCAGATCAACTCTTTCATGGTGCACATCCCGTACCGGGGGATTGCACCAGCGTTCACAGATTTGATGGGCGGGCAAACGCAGGCCATGTTCCCTGGGCTGGCAGCCGCAGTACCGCATATCCGCTCAGGCCGGGTGCGGCCGCTGGCGGTGACAGGCTTGACGCGGCACCCGCAGTTCAAAGACTTGCCAACGCTGGACGAGTCAGGTTTTAAAGGCTTTGATGCGCAGCAGTGGTACGGCGTGGTCGGCCCCTCTGGCATGCCCGCGCCCATCGTCCGCCAGCTCAATGAGTCGCTGGCCGTGGTGCTGCGCGCGCCTGACCTGCGGGACAAGCTGGCCGTTGAGGCCATTGAACCAATGGTGATGCAGCCCGAGCAATTTGCAGCTTTCATCAAGGCAGACATTGCGCGCTGGACAAAGCTGGCCAAAGACCGAAAAATTGAGCTGGAATAACGAAAACACGCATAAAACACGTAAAAACACTCAAAATACCCAACAAATATGCCTGTAGCCCAATAAATTCGGGCGCAAGCAGCTACTGAAATAATAGCAATTTTTATCCCGCATTTATTCAACTCAACCAAATACCATGGCCCGCAATACCCAAGTCACCGCCGATCACAACGCCCCCGCCATCACGCAAATCTTGGCCAAGTTCGTCGCTACCCACCCGTCAAAAGGCTGGAGCGACGCAGTTGACCACGAGGCGCACCGCACCTTCATGAACTGGCTGGGTTGTGCCGTGGGCGCAGCGCACCATGAAGCCGCTGACGCGGCGCTGGCCGCCGTCAGCATGCTGCAGCCTTCAGCCCAGGCCAGCGTGCTGGGCCGCAGCGAGAAAGTTGACATGGCCAGCGCCGCGCTGCTCAACGGCATCACGTCGCACACCTTCGACTTTGACGACACGCACCTCAAAACCATCATTCACCCGGCTGGCCCAGTCGCATCTGCCGTGCTGGCGATGGCTGAGCACATGGGCAACACAGGCCGTGAGGTCATTGATGCGCTGGTCATTGGCATTGACGTGTCATGCCGCGTGGGCAACGCCATGTACCCTGACCATTACGACCGCGGCTGGCACATCACTGGCTCGACCGGCACACTTGGAGCGGCAGCTGCGTGCGCGCGTTTGCTCAAACTTGACGTTACGAAAACCGCCATGGCACTCGGCATTGCCGCGTCGCAACCCATCGGCATGCGTGAGCAATTCGGCACCATGACCAAGCCCTTTCACCCAGGTGGCGCAGCGCGTGCGGGCCTGGTGTCTGCCCTGCTGGCTAGCAAAGGCTTTACCGCCAGCCTCAAGGCGCTTGAGGCGCCACGCGGCATGATGCAAACCATCTCGACCAAAAACGACTGGAATGAGATCACGCATGAGCTGGGCCAGCGGTTTGAAATTTCCTTCAACAGCTACAAGCCATTTGCCTGCGGCATCGTGATTCACCCCAGCATTGACGCTTGCGCGCAACTGCGCAAGCAGGGCGTGACGCCCGATCAAATCGAGCGCATCGAGCTGAAAGTGCATTCACTGGTGTTAGAGCTCACAGGTAAAAAAGAGCCGCAAAACGGCCTGGAAGCCAAGTTCAGCGTGTACCACGGCTGCGCTGCGGGCTTGACGTTTGGCTATGCGGCTGAAGACGAGTTTTCAGACGCGGTGGTAGCCAGAGACGACATGGTGGCGCTGCGCCGCAAGGTGGTGGCCACGGTCGATGATTCGATTGACGAAGCCAGCGCCGACGTGACTGCTGTGCTGCTGGATGGCCGCCGCGTGCATGTGTTTGTAGAGCACGCGATTGGTTCACTTAAAAACCCGATGCTAGATGCGCAACTGGAAGCCAAATTCCAGGGCATGTCAGACGCTGTTTTGGGCGCGGGCCGTACCAGCGAGCTCATCAAAGCTTGCTGGGGCGTTGGCAACGCAGCCAGTATGAAAGCTCTGGTAGAGCTGGCCGTCCCAGAGCGCAAATAAGCCCGACGCGCGCGGTATCGCGCTACAGCGATTTAACGAAACCAAGGCGTTTATCTAACCAGCGGCCTCAGGCGTCCGAAAGCCCGCCACAAGCCTGTCACCTACAGCAAGCATCGCCAACGCCTTGCCCACGCATCCAGCCAAAACCAGCTACATTTCACTGTTCATGTAATTCCTAGGGTTTTTACTAATTAGCCATACCCTATGAAAGCCATTGAACCTATTGTTTGGCACTCTCTCTAACCGAGTGCTAACATTTAGCCTGAATACAGTTTTCCAAAAGGAGTTTTGCTGTGTCCTCTGCCTCTTATCCCCTTGCTGCCCCTGGTTTGGTTGCCTCGACTGGCGTTGCCAGCGCCAACCCTTGGTCGCTGTTGCCGCCTTTGGGCAACCTGGATGCCTACATTTCGGCGGTTAATCGCCTGCCCATGCTCACGCTGGAGCAAGAGCAAACTTTTGCCCGTCAGTTACGCGAGTCGAACGACATGGCCTCGGCTGAGAAGTTAGTGCTTTCTCACTTACGGCTGGTGGTGTCAACCTCTCGCAAGTATCTGGGCTACGGCCTGCCACATGGCGACTTGATTCAAGAAGGCAACATCGGCCTGATGAAGGCTGTCAAGCGTTTTGACCCGGACCAAGGCGTGCGGCTGGTGAGCTATGCGTTGCACTGGATCAAAGCCGAGATGCACGAGTACATCTTGAAGAACTGGCGCATGGTCAAAGTGGCCACCACCAAGGCGCAGCGCAAGCTGTTTTTTAACCTGCGTTCAATGAAGCAGGGTTTTAAAGACGATGCCGATGTGGCCACGCACCGTGACACGCTGAGCGAAGACCAGATCAATTCAATGGCGAAAACGCTGAACGTCAAGCGCGAGGAAGTCATTGAGATGGAGCAGCGCATGTCGGGTGGCGACGTGCTGCTGGACCCAAGCCCCAGCGACGACGGTGAAGACGCTTTTGGTCCGATTGCCTACCTGGCCGATGCCACGCAAGAGCCTACCGCATTGATGGAAGCACAGGCACGCGACAACCTGGCCACGGATGGTATTGCCACAGCGCTGCAAGGGCTAGATGATCGGTCACGCAAGATTGTGGAAGAGCGCTGGCTGAAGGTCAACGACGATGGCTCAGGCGGCATGACGCTGCATGACCTGGCAGCCATTTATGGCGTCAGCGCCGAGCGGATTCGCCAGATCGAGGTGGCGGCGATGAAGAAAATGAAAAAAGTATTGGTTGAATACGCGTAAATCATCTATCGCCTGACCAGAAAAGCCATTGCCTTAACAACAGCAGTGGCTTTTTTGTGCCAAAAACCTATTTGCCCTTGAGAAGCAAACGGATGTCGGCAGTCAAACCTTCTGCCCCGCTGCCGTAGCGGTTGTAAAGACGCAAGCGGCCTTGAGGGTCGTAGATGTAATTGCCCGCCGAATGGTCCATGCTGTAGCTGCTGGCGGTTCGGCCTTCTACTTTTTTGTAATAAATCTTGAAGTCTTTGGCCACCGCAGGCAACTGCTCCATGCTGGGGCGCAAAGCCAGAAACGTCGGGTCAAAGTTGCCCATGTATGCTTTGAGAATCTCGGGCGTGTCGCGCTCCGGGTCCACCGATATAAAAACCGCCTGCAGTTTGTCGCCATCTGCGCCGAGTGATTTTTTAATGTCTGCCAGCTCGGTCATGGATGTGGGGCACACGTCAGGGCATTGGGTAAAACCAAAGAACACCACCACCACTTTGCCTGCGAAGTCGCGGATGCTGCGGGTTTTGCCGTTTTGGTCGGGCAGAACAAAATCTTTGGCGTAGTCAGCACCCGTCAGGTCAATGCTTTTGAATTGCGGCTTGTCTGGCGCGCAGGCAGCCAAAAACAGGGTAAAAAAGCATAAAAATAGTGCTCTAGCCCAATAAATTCGGGCGCAAGCAGCTACATTATTTATAGCATTCATATTCAGCATTGAAAACCTAAATAAGGTAATGATCAATCAGCAGCGCCGCAAACAACGCCGACAGATGAATCAGTGAAAAGCGAAACGTCTTGCGCGCCAGTGCGTCCGAGTAATTGCGCCACAGCTTGAAGCCGTACCAGCTAAAACCAAAACTCAAACCTGTTGCGGCCACCAAATACAGCCAGCCACTCATCTGAAACACAAACGGCATCAGGCAAGCCGGGAAAAGCACCAGCGTGTACAGGAAGACTTGCAGACGCGTGAATTCGTTCCCGTGGGTGACGGGCAGCATGGGCAGGCCGGCCTTGCGATAGTCTTCAACACGGTACAGAGCCAGCGCCCAAAAGTGCGGTGGCGTCCATAAAAAAATGATGAGAAACAAAATGAGCGCCTCAGGCCCGACAGAGCCCGTCATGGCAGCCCAGCCCAGCACAGGCGGCATGGCGCCTGATGCACCGCCAATCACGATGTTTTGCGGGGTCAGGGGCTTCAAAATCACGGTGTAAACGACGGCATAACCGACAAAGGTGGCAAAGGTCAGCCACATGGTCAGCGGATTGACCCAGACATACAAAATGACCGAGCCAACGGCGCACAGCACCGCAGAGAAAGCCAGCGTTAACCAATTGCTGATCTGCCCCTGCGCGGTGGCGCGCATGGCGGTGCGCTTCATGCGCGCGTCAATGCCCTGCTCTACCAGGCAGTTAAACGCAGCAGCCGCGCCCGCCACCAGCCAGATGCCTGCGCAGGCAATCAGCCCCAGCTTGAGATCGGCCCAACTGGGCACGCCGGGCACAGCCAGCACCATGCCTATCAATGCGCAAAACACAATAAGTTGCACCACGCGCGGCTTGGTCAGCACGTAAAACTGTCGAAACTTGGACGGCACGTGCGCGGGCAGAAGGACGTCGGTGCTGTTCATGCAAACAATCTTGATGAGCTGAATCCTGACGCACTGACGGTCTGGTCAGCACTGCGGCTGACGCAGACGATGCCAGTGAGCACAACAACAAGCGCCGCAGCACCGCCCGTGTGCAAGACAGCCGCCGCGAGCGGCCAGCCGAGCAACACATTTCCCAGACCGGTGGCAATCTGTAGCCAGGCCAGGCCAGCAAGCCACAGACTGGCGCTGCGCAGGGCTTGAATTTTGTAGAGGCGGACGGCGAGCAACAGCATCGCGGCAAACACCACATAGGCGCTCAAACGATGCACATAATGAATGGCGGTGAGTGCCTGAAAGCTGATGTTGTCGCCGTTCAGCCCGACACCGAGTTCACGCCATAAGGTAAAGCCTTCCCGGAAATTCATGACTGGCCAAAGCGAGTTTTGGCAAGCCGGAAAGTCGGTACACGCCAATACCGCGTAGTTGGTGCTGACCCAGCCGCCCAAAGCAATTTGCAGCCACAGCAGTGCAAACGTGGCGAAGATCAAAAACCGTGTTGCGCCGCGCAATGGCACAGGTGAAAGCTCACCCTGAGCATTGGCATAGCGAATGCTTTGCACCTTGAGCAGGCCCAAGAGCACCATGCCGCCCAGCAGGTGCAGCGTGACAATCGCGGGGAACAATTTCATGGTGACCGTCAGCGCGCCAAATGCGCCTTGCAGGCAAACCCACAACAAGGTGAATGTCGGCCACCAGGGCGACATTTGTATGCGTCTGCGCTCGATCCAGCTGGTGATGGCCAACGTCAAAATCAACACACCCACACCTGTGGCCAGGTAGCGATGAACCATCTCAATCCACGCTTTGGGGAAAGTCACAGGGCCTGTGGGCATGGCGACTTGTGCTGCATTGATCTGAGGTGTTGCACCCACCGGGCTGGCATGGCCGTAGCAGCCAGGCCAGTCAGGGCAGCCCAGGCCAGAGTCAGTCAGCCGGGTAAAGGCACCAAAAATCACCAGATCAAACGTGAGGAACAGCGTGACCCAGGTCAATGTGCGCAGACGCTGCGCAACTGGCGCGTTGCGGCTCTTCAGCCACACCCAGGCCAGCGGCCCGATGGCAACAACCATGCCCATGATCATGAGCCTGATGGCGGGGCTGAGATTGTAGAGTTCTTGGGTATCCATAACTCTAGCGACCCTCAACGTCCCAACTGCCGGATGCGCGTAACAGACGATCCAGATCACGCTTGGCTTTGGCAGCGCCAGCCGCGTCCATATTGGCGGGGAAGCGCATCATCAGGTTACCGACGGGATCGACGACATACAGATGGTCTTCCGGGCGCTGACTGCCTGCGGGTGGCAGCCATTGCACCAATTCCTGGGCTGGCACGCGCACGACCGTTGCTTCAGCCAATGCTGGCTGAAGGCGTGAGTCCACCGCTGCAGCATCGGTCACCAGCCAGACACGGTCAAGACGGCCTTTTTGTTTGCCTAAAGACTCACGCAACTGTCTTTGAAAATACAGGCGCTGCTGGCAAGCTGCATCGCACCCCGCGCCAGCCACGTTGATCAGCAGCCATTGGTTTTTAAGCGAAATCAACTCGCCACGCTTGCCGTTTAAATCGGTTGTGGCCATTATCGGAAGCGGCCGCTGCGGTGTGATCAACTCGCCGTAGTTGCGGCGACCTTCGGGCCGCACGACGTAGTAGGTGAAGTAAGAGGCAATGACGGGCGACGCACAAACCAGCAGAACGGCAATCATTTTCCAGCGACCCGCTTTGCTGCGCGCTGTGTCGTCGTGTGGCACAGGCAGGGTGTGAACTGTCAGGCTCAGCGGTTCATCCTGCGGTAGAGCAGCTGGCTTGTGAATTGTTTCAGACATTGGCAGAAGTTTTGCGCTTGACGCGCCAGGGGTTAATGATTTGAAACCAGACATACAAGCCGACCATCAGCGCACACAGACCGAACCACTGAAACGCATAACCGTAGTGTTTGTCGATGCCCACATTGGGTGCGGCCCAGTCGCGCAGCAATCCTTCATTGGCAGGTCCAGTCTGAATCATTGATATAGGCATCAGGGGCAAGGCGATTTCACGGCTGAAAGCTTGTATGTCAATATTTTGCCGTATGCGCCCACTCTCAGCCCCCTTGAACTCGTATAACTTGGACGGCGGCGGGGCAATGCGGCCACGCACGGTGACAGGCCCTAGCGGTGTTTGAATATCAGGCAGCCTGGTGCGGTCAGCAAAATTGCGCAGCGCCCAGCCGCGCTGTACCAAAATGATTTGCCCCGTACCGTCCAAAACCAAGGGTGTGATGGCAATAAAACCGGACTTGCCATTCATCTGGCGGTTGTCTAAAAATACGGTGTGTTCGGCACGCCAAATACCTTTTAGCGTGGCGCGGCGATGCACGACGTCCTTCAACGTGTTCGGGTCGGCCAGGTCAAGCGCCTTCAGGATGGACTGATTGCTTTGCGCTTCAATCGTCAATTGCAGATTTTGTTTTTGTGCTGCCCGGCGCAACTGCCACTGCCCCAGCGAAAATGTCAGCGCAGCCACGAGCAGCGCTGCTATGGTAAGTAACCAAAACCTTGTTGTAGACGAAAGTTTGGCCATCAGCCGATAATCCGCTGCATGACATATTTAGTAGCTATTGCATTTTTAGCCATCATAGCCAGCCTCGGCGCGGCATTGTTTTTTATGCTCAAAGATGGCACCAATGGAAAAGCCAAAACCAGCGGCATGGCAAAGGCGCTGGCTTTTCGTATCGGCTTTTCAGTGCTGTTGTTTGTCTGCATTTTGATTGCGTGGAAGATGGGAGTCATCCAGCCGACAGGTTTGCCTGTGGGCAAATAAGTTCTCATTTTAAGAAACAACAAAGGCCGCACATTGCGGCCTTTTGCGTTGTTGGGTAAACTGACTGTTAAAGCCAGTACACCAGTATGTACAGACCCAGCCACACCACGTCGACAAAGTGCCAGTACCAGGCAGCACCTTCAAAACCGAAATGCTTGTCAGCGGTGAAATGGCCTTTTTGCAAGCGCAAAGTGATGAATAACAGCATCAGCATGCCCACAAAGACGTGAAAACCGTGAAAGCCTGTCAGCATGTAAAAGGTCGAGCCAAAAATGCCTGAATTAAGCTTCAAATTCAAGTCGCTGTAGAGGTGGTAATACTCGTAGCCTTGAACGCACAAAAAGGTAAAGCCCAGAGCCACGGTCATCCACATGTAGGCAATTGTTTTACCGCGATGGCCTTCGCGCAGCGCGTGGTGAGCAATCGTCATGGTCACGCCAGACGTGAGCAGCAACGCGGTGTTGATCGTCGGCAGCCAGAAAGGCCCGACGGTTTGGAAAGGCTCAACGATGTCAGCAGGTGAGGCCGTTGCACCCGCAGCAGCGGTAGGCCAGACGGCCTTGAAGTCAGGCCACAGCAAAGAATTTTCCAGGCCACCAAGCTCTGGCACAGAGTGAACACGCGCCCACCACAAGGCAGTGAAAAAAGCGCCGAAAAACATGACTTCTGAAAAGATAAACCAACTCATGGACCAGCGAAACGACAGGTCAATTTTGTGGCCATACAGCCCGCCTTCGCTCTCGCGCACCGACTCACTGAACCAGCGGTACAAAGTCGCCAGCCACCAGACCATGCCAAAGGCAACCGAGTAAGGCCCCCAGGCCGTGCCATTGACCCACTGGCTGGCACCCAGAATCACGAAGAGCAGGCCAATCGATGCCATGACCGGATGGCTGGACGGCGCGGGCACAAAGTAGTGCGGGGTACCTGTGGTGGTAACTGATGACATTTTTTTAACTCCTGCTTTCGCTAATTTCAATATTTAAATCTGGGGCTACTTGCCCACAACCCAGGTAGCCAGCAATATCAGGCTACCCACAAAAACAAAAACGCCGACCAGGCCCGCGATGACGATGTGTACAGGGTTGAGCTGCGCCACATCCTGCTCATAGCCGCCGCGTGAGCGCAACCCGACAAACGACCACAGCACCGCTTTGACCGTTTTGAAAATCGAACCCTTGCGCGTGTGCGCTGGGGCCGCGTTGTGCTCGGTCATACGCCAGCAGCCTTGTCTGCTATTGAATTGGCTGCTTGCGGCGCAGCAGGCGTGCGACCGCCCACCTCAAAAAAGGTGTACGACAGCGTGATGGTTTGCACGTCTTTCGACAGCTTGGGGTCAATCACAAAGGCCACCGGCCATTGCTTTTTTTCACCCGGTGCCAGGGTGTATTGCTGAAAGCAAAAACACTCCATCTTGTTAAAGTACGCCCCAGCCTGAGCGGGCGCGTAACTGGGAATGGCTTGCGCTGACATGGTGCGGTTTTGCGTGTTTTGAAACTCGTACATCACCGTGGTCAACTCGCCCGGATGAACTTTCAATGCATTCTGCGCGGGCTTGAAATGCCACGGCCCGCGCGAGTTGGCATCAAACTCGACGGTGATGGTGCGTGAAGTGTCAATTTGCGTATTGGCAGGCAGCTTGGGCGTAGCGCCCGGTATTTGCCTGTCGCCCAGAGCCAGCACATTGATGCCAGTCATTTCGCAAATGGCCTTGTAAATGGGCACCAACGCATAACCAAAGCCAAACATAGCCAGAACGATCACGCCCAGCTTGCCCAGCATTTTGAAGTTTTCGCGCTTGATGAGCATCAGATGTCAGTCGGATAACAGTCAGTACTAGCGACCAAAGAATACCATCTTGACCATGAAACCCGCAAAAAAGACAACCGCAACCGAGGCCAGGATCAGCGCCAGGCGCAGGTTGTTTTTCTTTTGTTCAGGGGTGGTCATGGTGTCGATGACTTGATCAGCCGATCACGCGGGTGGCGCTTGCGTTCAATTTGGGTGGCGTTTCAAAAGTGTGAAACGGTGCAGGTGACGGGACTTCCCACTCCAGGCCTTCAGCACCTTTGGCGTTTACTTCGTCATCAATCCACGGGTTGGCCTTGGCAGGCACGCCCTGGCCGCGCATGGTCGGCAACACGACAAAAAAGAAGAAATAAACTTGCGCGAAGCCGAAGAAGAATGCGCCTACCGTGGCGATCGCATTGAAGTCGGCAAACTGCATAGGGTAATCAGCGTAGCGGCGCGGCATACCGGCCAAGCCCAAAAAGTGCATTGGGAAAAAGGTGACGTTGAACGAAATCAGTGACCACCAGAAGTGAATTTTGCCGCGCGATTCGTTGTACATCACGCCTGTCCATTTGGGCGACCAGTAGTAGTAACCTGCAAACATGGCGTAGAGCGAACCGGCCACCAGCACGTAGTGGAAATGGGCGACGACGTAATAGGTGTCCTGCAGTTGCGTATCAATAGGCGAAATCGCGAGAATTACGCCGGTCAGGCCGCCGATGGTGAACACGAAGAGGAAGCCGACCGCGAACAGCATCGGTGTCTCGAAGGTCATGGAGCCCTTCCACATGGTGGCGATCCAGTTGAACACTTTCACGCCCGTAGGCACCGCAATCAGCATGGTCGAGTACATGAAGAACAGCTGACCTGTGACCGGCATACCGGTGGTAAACATGTGGTGCGCCCAGACGACAAAGCTCAAAATCGCAATCGAGCCGGTGGCGTACACCATAGATGCATAACCAAACAGGCGCTTGCGTGAAAACGCCGGAATGATCTGGCTGACGATGCCGAAGGCCGGCAAGATCATGATGTACACCTCAGGGTGGCCAAAGAACCAGAAGATGTGCTGGTACATCACCGGGTCACCGCCGCCAGCGGGGTTAAAAAAACTGGTGCCAAAGTGGCGGTCGGTCAGCGTCATGGTGATGGCGCCTGCCAGCACCGGCATCACAGCGATCAGCAGGTAAGCGGTGATCAGCCAGGTCCAGCAGAACATCGGCATTTTCATCAGTGTCATGCCGGGTGCGCGCATGTTCAAAATCGTCACAATGATGTTGATCGAACCCATGATGGACGATGCGCCCAAAATGTGCAGCGCAAAAATACCCGAATCCATGGACGGACCCATTTGCAATGTCAGCGGTGCGTAAAGCGTCCAGCCGGCAGCGGGTGCGCCGCCTGGCAAGAAGAACGAGGTGCCCAGCATCAGTGCGGCGGGGATCATCAGCCAGAAGCTGAAGTTGTTCATGCGCGCAAAGGCCATGTCGGCTGCGCCAATTTGCAGCGGAATCATCCAGTTGGCAAAACCCACAAAGGCCGGCATGATGGCACCGAACACCATGATCAGGCCGTGCATGGTGGTGAGCTGGTTGAACAGTTCGGGGTTGATCAGTTGCAGGCCAGGCTGAAACAGCTCGGCGCGAATGCCCAATGCCAACACGCCGCCAAACATGAACATGAAAAAGCTGAACAGCAGGTACAGCGTGCCAATGTCTTTGTGGTTGGTGGCGTATACCCACCTGCGCCAGCCAGCGGGAGCGCCGTGATGGTCATCATGTGCATGGTCATCGCCGTGGCCTTTGGGGTCTAGTACTGCGCTCATCTCGGATTCCTTCGTGTCCTGGCCGATGACGGTATGGTCAAACAGCCTTGAAAATTTTAATGTTTGAACGGTTTACTTGCGTGCGGCTTGAAGCTCAGCGGGCTGAACCAGGTCACCCGTCTGGTTGGACCAGTTGTTTTTGGTATAGGTCATGACTGCGGCCAGATCGGTGTCGCTCAAGGTCTTCCAAGGTGGCATGGCGCCGTTGTTGGCACCATTGAGCATGATGGCAATTTGTTTGGCGTGGTCTTTGTCCAGAACAATGGCAGAACCGTCAATCGCCTTGATCGCGCCGCCACCTTTACCCGTGGGCTGGTGGCAAGCCACGCAGTTGGCAGCATAGACTTTTTCGCCACGTGCTTTCAAATCAGCCAGCACCCAGACTTTGGATGGGTCATCTGCCTTGGCTGCCATCTCTTTATTTTTACCAGCCACCCACGCCGAGTAATCAGCAGCAGAAACCACCTTCACATGAATCGGCATGTAAGCGTGCTCTTTGCCGCACAGTTCCTGGCACTGGCCGTAGTAGTCGCCGATTTTTTCAGCACGAAACCAGGTGTCGCGCACAAAACCGGGGATGGCGTCCTGCTTGATGCCAAAAGAGGGCACTGCAAAAGCGTGGATCACATCGTTGGAGGTGGTGATGATGCGCACTTTCTTGTTGACAGGCACCACCAGTGGCTTGTCAACCTT
>JANOWR010000168.1:0-39878 GCA_031417995.1 Polaromonas sp.
TGCAAAACCGGTTCTTCGGACAACGCTGAGTGGAGACGACTCAAGGGAAGCCATCATGTTGACGGTTGAATTTGCGCCCGGAGGAACAACAGGAGTTCACATGCACAACGGCGATGAATACACGTTTGTTTTGCAGGGAACCCTCGAACTTACTGCCGAAGGACGAGAAACGAGGCGAGTAACAGCTGGCGATGCATACCACAACCCACGCGGATTAGTACATCAGGCGAAAAATGTTGGCGACACGCCGGCAATTGTGAAAATAACTTTCATTATCGAAAAGGGAAGGCCAATCACCGAGGCTGTCAACAAATAGATAGGTACGGTTCGCAAGCAATTCTGTGACGCCTAACCCTTCAATCGAGAGAACTTGCCCCGGCAAGCCGGGTCAAGCCTCTCATCCCAGACGTTAGCCTGCCAGGTGGAGCCCGATAGTCAGGACTTGTGTCGTGCAGAACGCGAAGAAAATGGGAAATTGCGGTCAGGTCTGCCGCTTGCAAAGCTCGCCTGCTCCACAGCGTCGTTGAACTCGTTAAAAAGACTGTATTGGCACGTATTGAGGCAGCAAATACGGCTGTAGACCAATACATTTTGGTGCAAGCAGCTACTAAAAACGTAGCGTGTCGCAGTTTGTAATTCACGCTAAGGCGGCCTTTGCCTAGGCCATGCGGCCCTTGTTTTCCACCACCGCACAGCCGCTGATGCGCCAGGTTTTGTCTTTTTGCCGTTGCAGGCTGTACACCGCCAGATAAGACGCGCCGCTGGCGTCCAGCATCTGCACCCGTTGAATCACGTCGTCGCCTGTGCCTTCGGGTTTTAAAAAAGCCACCGAGGCGGGGCGGTACACCACCGGGTAGCTGTTTTTAACCATCGCCATGAAGGCGCTTGAGCTGCCAATGGTTTTGCGCAACTCGGGTGCGGCATAAGAAAACGCTTTGTCCGCATCATCTTTGGCAAATGCGGCGAGTTGGCTTTGCACCACGGCTTGCACGGCTTTCTCGTCTTTGGCTGAAAGTGCTTCAGCGTGTACGGGCATCAGGGTTTGCAGCGCCAAAATGGCTGCTGGCAGGGCAAACAGAAAGATGCGTTTCAGGAGGTTTGTCATGCAGATCACCTGTAGAGTCAATGCCATTGGATACGCACAGCATAAGACTTTGGATGTCTGTGTGGCAGCGCTCATTAAAATCCCCTTTTATTCATCGACATAGTCAAACCACCATGCCCCTACAAGTCATAGAAGCCCAAACGGGTGAAAACCCCGTCGCCACCATCCTCATCATGCACGGCCTGGGGGCTGATGGGCGTGACTTTGTGCCGATTGCCGAGCAGATTGATTTGTCGGGCGTGGGGCCGGTGCGTTACCTGTTTCCGAATGCGCCGACCATCCCCGTGACCATCAATGGCGGCTATGTGATGCCTGCCTGGTACGACATCCTGGCCGCAGACTTGGTCAAACGCGAGGACGAAACAGGCCTGCGCCAGTCGCGCCAGGACATTGAGGCGCTGATTGCCAATGAAAAAGCACGCGGCATACCCGCCAACCGTATCGTGGTGGCTGGCTTTTCACAGGGCTGTGCCATGGCGCTGATGGTGGGGCTGCGCCATTCTGAAACGCTGGCTGGCATTGTGGGCATGTCGGGCTATTTGCCGCTTGCGGCCAACATGACGGCAGAGCACACAGCGGCCAGCCTGAAGACACCGATTTTTATGGCGCACGGAACGCGCGACGGTGTGGTGGCACTGCCACGCGCTACGGCATCGCGTGATGCACTGGTGGCCATGGGCTATGCCGTGGAATGGCATGACTACCCGATGGAACATTCGGTTTGCCCGCAAGAGGTGGTGGACCTGGAAGCCTTTTTAAAGCGGGTTTTGGCCTGATTTAGGTGCTGAAAATTGCTGTAGCCCAATAAATTCGGGCGCAAGTAGCTACTAAAAATGTAGCAATTTGAATTGCATCACAACGGTGCAGGTTCGGTTTTTTCGTAGCCCAAAGGCCTCGGGTTGTTTGCCGCTTCGTGGGCCAGCTCGTTGTCGCGTATGGCAAACAGGCGCTCCAGGTCCGCCGTCGCATCATTTTCTGGTGTTGGCTTTTCAATCTCAAACAGGGGCAGGGCTGGCTTGGCGGGCGCAACGGGCTTGAAGGGTGCTGACGGTGCCGTTGCCGCAACGGGTGTTGCTGCGGGCGCTGCAATTGGCGCGGCCTTGGCAGCAGGCATGGCAACAACGACAGGCTGCGCGAAGGCCTTTGCAGGCATGTAGGTTTGCGGCGCTTCCAGCCAATAGCCTTTGTCGGGCAGGACAGTGTGCGGGCAGGTGCTAGCCACCTCAAGCTGCCATGCAATGCCATGCAGCCAATTGGCAGCTTGGGGTTCAAACTGCACAATGGCCGTCAGCAACGCCTTTTGAAAAGCAAACGTGTACTGCATCAGGCGGCTGTCCCAATGCTTGACAACCAGCCGCACATAAATGCCGGGGCCCCGCGAGCGGCTGGCCACAAACTGAATCTGGCATTCAATCCAGCCCGGTGGTATGCCGCTTTTGCGCAGCACATCGCGCATCATCACCTGCACCAGCTGGCCACGGGTTGCGTTTTCAGATCCGTCCTGAATACTTGACTGAAAGCTGCGGCTGCCTGGCAGCGAGCTTGGGCCAACTGGTTTGCTGCCAAACAAGCCAAATAAATTTTTCAGGGCGTTCATCATGGTCACTGGAGATGCTGTTTTTTTAGCTAGGGTTTTCGCGTACTTTATAGACATTTGTCAGCGCTTGCAAGTCAATGGTTTTCACTCAATGTGCACAAACTGCGTATTTGCCATGCTGACAAAGTGGCCCGCGCCAGCGCAAACTGCCCGGCTGTGATAACTTCCCACCTTCCTAGATGATTCCCGGACCCGACAACATGAACCATTTGCAGGCACTGACCAACGGGTTGGCCGCCGATTTATCGCCAGAGCGCCTCCAGGGCATGTCCTGCGGCATTGAAAAAGAAAGCCTGCGGGCGCAGCCCAGCGGCGCCCTGGCGCTCACGCCGCACCCGCTGGCCCTGGGCTCGGCCCTGACGCACCCCAGCATCACCACCGATTTCAGCGAGTCGCAGGTCGAGCTGGTCACTGGCGTGCACAAAAGTGTGCAGGCCGCGCTGGATGAGCTGACCCAAATCCACCAGTTCACTTACCGCACCATGCAGGCGCTGGGCGACGAAATGCTGTGGGTGTCCAGCATGCCCTGCGGCTTGCCGACCGATGAAACCATTCCTGTGGCTCGTTTTGGCTCGTCCAATGTGGGGCGTGCCAAAAGCGTTTACCGCCTGGGCCTGTCACACCGCTACGGGCGGCGCATGCAAACCATTTCAGGCATTCACTACAACTGGTCTTTCCCCGGCGTGACGAGTGAGCAGTACTTTGCGCAGATTCGCAACTTTCGCCGTCAGGCGTTTTTGCTGCTGTACCTGTTTGGCGCATCGCCTGCCGTGTGTTCTACCTTTGTGGCAGGGCGCCAGCACGAGCTGCAGCAATTGAGCCCCAGCACCATGTACATGCCCTACGGCACATCGCTGCGCATGGGCAGACTGGGATACCAAAGTGATGCGCAAGCGTCGCTGGCTGTCAGCTACAACAGCCTGGAAGGTTACGCCGCGTCATTGCAAGACGCGTTGACGCGCCCCTACGCCGCCTATGAAAAGGTCGGCATTCAAAACCCCGGTGGTGACTACAACCAGCTCGGCACCACGCTGCTGCAAATTGAAAACGAGTTTTACGGCACCATTCGGCCCAAGCGCGTGATCTTCCCTGGTGAGCGGCCGCTGCATGCGTTGCGCGAGCGGGGTGTGGAATACATTGAAGTGCGTTTGATGGACCTGGACCCCTTTGAGCAGGTTGGCATCACCACGCAAACCATGCGCTTTCTGGATGTGTTTTTGCTGCATTGTCTGACGAGCACCAGCCCGCCCGACAGCCCCGAAGAAATTGCCGCGCTGGCACGCAACCAGCACCGCACAGCAGCACGTGGCCGCGAGCCTGGCTTGCTGCTGGAGCGCGCTGGCAAAGAGGTGACGCTGACCGACTGGGGCCGCGAGATAGTCGCACAATGCGCACCGATTGCCGCCGCGCTGGACGCATCTCACGGCACATCTGAGTACAGCGCTGCGCTGGCTGCGGCTACGGTGGGTTTAAACGATGCCAGCACCCTGCCATCAGCCCGCGTATTGGCAGCCATGGCCAAAGACCACGACAACTCGTTTGTCAAATTTGTACGCGCCCAGTCTGAAAAAACCAAGGCTTACTTTCAAGCGTTGCCGTTTTCAAGCGAGCAGCAGGCGCACTTCAAAAACCTGAGTCAACAGTCGATGGCCGATCAAAAGAAGATTGAGTCCATGGACAGCATGCCGTTTGAGATGTACCGCGAGCAGTATGTGTCTGCCGAGCGGCTGAATGTGCCTGAAAAGACTGAAAAAGAGGCAGTTTTAAGTGCCTGATTTGGCTGTAGCCCAATAGATTCGGGTGCAAGCAGCTATTAAATTAGTAGCTATCTTGCAGCCATGCGTCGCCGCACATACAGGCCCACAAACGCCAGCCCCAGCACCAGCGCAAACCAGCCCACCAGAGCTGACTGGGCCACGATGCTTTGCATACCAGGTGAGGTGATGAAGTAGGGCGACACCACCACGCCCAGCCCAATCATGATGCACAAGATGCCTTTGATGGCCAGCTCGTTGTTGGCTTTGGTGTTGAGCTTGCTGGTGGGTTTTTGAGTGGGTGCTTGGGGCAGGGGCATGGTGCAATTGAATCAGTAAAAGTAACGCAACCGATAATACGTCCCCAGCAACGAAAGACTTTTAACAATGGCGATCCAGTGGTTTCCCGGTCATATGTTTTTGACCCAAAAAGCAATCAGTGAACGCATCAAGGAAATTGATGTGGTCATTGAGCTGCTGGACGCGCGCCTGCCGGGCTCAAGCGCCAACCCCAAGCTGGCCGAGCTGACGGCATCGCGCCCCACGCTCAAGGTATTGAACAAGCAGGACCTGGCCGACCCGGCGATCACGGCGCAGTGGCTGGCGCATTACAACGCCATGCCCAACACGCGGGCCATTGAGCTGGACGCGAGCGAAACTGCACCCGCTCGCAAACTGGTGGATGCATGCCATGTGCTGGCCCCATTGCGCGGCAGCATGGTCAAACCGATGCGGGTGCTGATTTGCGGCATCCCCAACGTCGGCAAATCCACTTTGATTAACACGCTGACGGGCAAGCGCGCCACCAAAACTGGGGACGAGGCGGGCATCACCAAAATCGAGCAGCGCATTGTGCTGGCGGATGGCTTTTATTTGTGGGATACGCCGGGCATGCTGTGGCCGCGCATCATCGTGGCGCAAAGCGGCTACAACCTGGCCGCCAGTGGCGCGATAGGCCGCAATGCGTTCAGTGAAGAAGAAGTCGCGCTTGAGCTGCTGAATTTGCTGATTAAAAAATACCCGGCGGCGCTGACTGAGCGCTACAAAGTCGAGATCACACCTGAGTCAACCGACGAAAGCGTGCTGGAAGACATTGGCCGCAAGCGCGGCGCGGTGCTGACCAAAGGCCGCATCAATCTGCAAAAAGCGGCCGAGATTGTGATTTACGAATTTCGCCATGCCACGCTGGGCCGCATCACACTTGAAACGCCTAGCGAGTTTGCCACCTGGCTGGCCGCCGGGCAGTTGCTGGACGCCGAGCGGCAGGTGAAGAAAGATGCGATTGAAACCAATCGGCTGATCAAGTTCAAGAAAATCCCCCGGCCTGACAGACGCACCTTGGCGAACAAGCCAGACAAGGCGTAAGCGTTCTTAAACTGTAGCCGTTGCCAGCTCGCGCCGCACAAAATCCATAAACACGGTAGCAACGCGCGGCAAACGGCGGTCTTGTCGCCACACCACTTGCCAGCTGCGCTGGATGGGCAGGTGGGTGACTGGCAGCACGCACAGGCCGTCATGCGCCGGGTCAAGTGCAATGGCGTGGCGTGACATGATGGCCAGGCCCAACCCTGCGGCTACTGCGTGTTTGACGGCCTCGTTGCTGCCCAGCGTCATGCGGATGCGCGGCACCATGTGGTGCGCTGCCAAAAATTCAAGCGTGGCCTGTCGTGTGCCTGAGCCTACTTCGCGCATCAGCAAGTCAACACCTGCCAGCTGCTTGAGGGAAATTTTGTTTTTTGCTGACCACGGGTGACCCAGTGGCCCAGCAAGGACCAGCGGGTTGCCCAGCACCGCCAGGTGGTTCAAGGCCAGGTGCTGGGGCGGCATCATCATGACGGCCAAGTCGTCCTGGCCTTGTTCCAGGCGGCGCACCACAGCGTCACGGTTTTCAATTGCCAGGTCAACGTCTATGCCGGGGTAGGCTGCCAAAAAAGGCTTGAGCCACTGGGCCAGAAAATACTCTGTGGTGGTGACGCCCGCTATCCGCAGCGAGCCGCGCAGCAGACCATTGAGGTCGGCCATGCCGTCTTCAAACGCATGCCAGTGTTCAAACATGCGCGTGACGGTTTGCAGCAGGGTGCGCCCCGCGTCAGTGAGCTGCACCCCCCGTCCCGCTGGTGTCAGCAATTCGCACCCCAATGAATCGCTGAGCTCACGCAACTGGGTAGACACAGTGGGCTGTGTCAGGTGCAGTGCCTCGGCTGCACGGGTGATGCCGCCCAGGCGCGCTACGGCTTCAAAACTTCTGAGTTGGGCAAAGCTGGCCCGGGGTGGGGAAAGGAGTTGCATTTATATACATTCGATTAAATCTATGTTAAACATCATAAAACATAATTAGACGTCTATGTATAAAAAACGCACACTTCGGGCTGCTGTCATTGATTGACACGCTGATCTCCCCATTCAAAGGCCCCGTTTTATGCAAAGTTTTCTTGACCCTGCCATTTTGTTTTTTATGCTGGGCATCACCGCTGGCGCATTGAAGTCAAACCTTGTAATCCCGCCACAAATCTCGCGTTTTTTGTCACTGTATTTGTTGATGGCGCTGGGCTTGAAAGGTGGCTTTGCACTGGCCAAATCGGGATTGACGGCAGAGGTGGCTGTCAGTCTGGCTTGTGCTTTGCTGCTGGCTGTGGTGGTGCCTCTGGCTGGCTACAACCTGCTCAGGCGGTTTTTAAACGGTTACGATGCCGCCGCTGTGGCCGCTACCTATGGCTCGGTCAGTGCAGTGACATTTATCACGGCCGTGCAGTATCTGGACAACCATGGCATTGCTTATGGCGGCCACATGGCTGCTGCCATGGCGCTGATGGAGTCGCCTGCCATTGTGTTGGCCGTGGTGCTGGCCAATCTGCAACGCAAACGGGATGCAGCAGTGGGTCGCCAGGCATTGCAATCAGGCATGCCGATGAAACGTTTGCTGCATGAATCCCTGACCGACGGTACACCGCTGCTGCTGATGGGTGCCATGGTGATTGGCATGCTGACCGGTGACACCGGCAAAGCTGTCATGCAGCCGTTTACAGGTGATCTGTTCAAAGGCATGTTGGCGTTTTTCCTGCTCGACATGGGTTTGCTGGCGGCGCGCAATGTGGGCGGGTTGAAGGGCAAGTCAGCCTGGTTGCTGGCCTATGCCTTGCTTGGACCGCTGGTGCACGCCAGCGCGGCTTTGCTGTTGGGCATGCTGTTTGGCATGTCTTCAGGCAACACCATCTTGTTGATGGTGCTGGCTGGTAGTGCGTCTTACATTGCCGTACCAGCGGTGGTGCGGCAGGCGATACCTGAGGCCAATACATCGCTGTACTTTGGCATGTCGCTGGGGCTGACGTTTCCGTTCAATATCTTGACTGGTATCCCGTTGTACGCCTACTTGGCGCAACGCTTTTTGTAAGCGTTGCGCTACAACAGGGCATCACGTGTCAAAGCTGTGCGGCAGGGCAGGTCAAGGCAGCAGCTTTTGCACAAGTGGGTGCAGCACTTTTTTATGCGCGCCAATGGCATAAAAGTGCTCTTCCACGCCATCGCACGGCCCCACGCGCTTGACATCGTAGCGCGCCATCAATTCGGCATGTACCAGTTCAGCCGCCGGGAAGACGCCCATACCCGCGGCACCAAAGGTTTTGAGCAAAGCGCTGTCTTCAAACTCGCCCACGATGTGGGGCTTGATGCCCAAGCGTTCAAACCAGTGGTCTATCCTGATGCGTACGGCTGCATGACCTGTGGGCAATAGCACTGGCACTTTTGCCAACGACTGCGGAAAGCCCTTGCGCGCGGCTGCCAGCAAAGGTGCTGGCGCATACCAGGCCAGAGGTGATGAGCCCAGCGCGTGGCTATAGACCTTCAGATTCGGGTTGTTGGGAGCAGGCCGGTCTGCCAGCACCACATCCAGCCGATGCAGGGCCAGGTCCCCCAGCAAATCATCAAACTCATCCTCCTGGCATATCAACCTCAAGTTGGGCGTGTTCATCACAGGCTGCATCAGTTGCCTGACGGCCAGCTTGGCCAGCCCGTCAGAGATACCCACTGCCAGCCGCACCGAAGGTTTGCCTACAGCATCGCGCACGATATCCGGCAGCTTTTCACCCAATTGAAAAATCAGTTCTGCCTGGTGCATCGCAGCGACACCCGCGTCGGTCAGTGCCACCCCGCGACCTGCGGGTTTGAGCAGTTCATAGCCAAGTGACTTTTCAAGTTCACGTACCTGGGTGCTGACGGTTTGCACGGCCATGTCCAGTTTGTCTGCAGCTCTGGCCATGCCGCCTTCTTTGGCCACGACCCAAAAGTAATACAGGTGACGGTAGCTGAAGGGTGCGTTCATGCTCAGGTTTATCAGAAGTGTAATTTCTTGATTATCTGCTTTTTAAGAAATTCGGATCAACATATTCTTGCCGTTCGATTCATCAGCGCAGCCGTCAGCCTCGTGCGCCCGTCCAACATCTTGCCATCAGCTTCTAACTTTTTAATCAGCACAGGATTTTTTATGAAATGCCCCACATGCCCTGACTCCATTTTGGTCATCACTGACCGTCAGAATGTTGAAATTGACTACTGCCCACAGTGCCGGGGTGTCTGGCTTGACAGGGGCGAGCTGGACAAACTGATGGCACTGGGGGCCAGCCAGCCACAGGCACAGCACCCGGCGATGGCGACGCAGCCCGACTTTGTCGATTCAGATCACCATAAATCGTATGGCTCGCAGGGCTACACACGCCGCAGAAAGTCCTGGCTGAACGATATTTTTGATTGACCCGGCCCGTATTTGGACTTCCAGTTTTCGCATCAACCTCTAAACCGCAAAATAACCCATCACTGGGAGGAGTTTTCCCGTGGACACCCTGCTTCAATTTTTATATTCAGACTTGTTGGGTAAAGCCGTCTGGATATGGCTGCTGTTTATTGGCATCGTTGTCACGCTGCTGGCTTTTGACCTGGGCGTGCTGCACAAGGACGACCATGAAATTGAAGTCAAGGAAAGCCTGTTTTTATCGGCTGGCTATATCAGCGTTTCACTGCTGTTTGGTGCCTGGGTGTGGTGGTATCTGGGCGCGCAAAGCGGCATGGAATACCTGACGGGTTTCATGATTGAAAAATCCCTGTCAATGGACAACGTGTTTGTGATTGCCATGATTTTTACCTACCTGGCCATTCCCCGGATTTACCAACACCGTGTGTTGTTCTGGGGCATTTTGGGCGTCATTGTTCTGCGCGCCATCATGATTGGCCTGGGTGCCTCATTGGTCACGCAGTTCAGCTGGATTCTGTATGTGTTTGGCGTATTTTTGGTCATCACTGGCGTCAAGATGTGGGTGGTGGCTGACCATACGCCTGACATTGCCAACAACCCGATTTTGAAATTTCTACGCAAACGCATGCGTGTCACGCCACAGGTTGAAGGCAATGCGTTTTTTGTCTACAAGCCCGACGCTGTGACGGGAAAAACCGTGCGATGGGCGACACCTTTGTTCCTGGCACTGGTGATGGTGGAGATTGTTGATCTGGTGTTTGCCGTGGATTCTGTCCCCGCCATTTTTGCCATCACGAATGACCCGTTTATCGTCTACACCAGTAATATTTTTGCCATATTAGGTTTGCGTGCCTTGTACTTTGCATTGGCTGCCATGGTGCATCGCTTCAAATATTTGAAATACGCCCTGGCGCTGGTGCTGGTGTTTATTGGTGCCAAGATATTCTTGGTCGGCATCATTGGAAAAATACCGCCTGTGTTTTCACTGAGTGTGACGTTTGGACTGATTGCAGGTGGCGTGCTGGTGTCGCTGTACAAAACACGTGGGCAGCCACAGCCGATGGCGATTGAATCCAGATAACGCAAGACGCGCATAAAAAAGGGCTGCTCAGAATGCAGCCCTTTCTTGGCGATTTGCAGCGACTCAGTTCTTGGCTGGGCCTTTGCCTTCGCCCTTGCGCTCACCCTTGTGAGCCTGGCGATAAGCCTTGAGTTCTGGGCGCGACAACTGGCCGTCTTTGTTGGTATCAATCGCGTCGAAGTTTTTGGTCAGGTGTGGGCGGCCTTTGGCTTCGTCGCGGGAGATCATTTTGTCTTTGTTGGTATCCAGTTCTTTCAGACTTTTGCCGGGCGTGCGCGCGCCCGATGCGGGGGCGGCGGGTGCGGGTGGCGTTTGGGCCAGTGCACTGAAGGCAGTGGCGCTGGCCAGCACCAGAACTGTGCTGGAGATGAGGGTTTTAAATGATGTGGTCATGTGTTGCTCCTGGTGTTATGACAACAAAATTTTGCTGCCTTTACCTACAACGCGTGCCGTCAGAACTGGTTGAACGCTTCACAAACACTTTACTTTTTTAGTTGCCTGAACTGTGCATTAAGTCCGGTGCATCAAGTCCGGCGCATCAAGCTATCAAGCCGCGTGTCCCACTTCGCATTGGGCAACACACTGGCCAAAGCTGAATCTGGCATGGCCAATGTGCTGCGCATGACTTGTGCCAGCACCGCGCGGTAGTCGTGGTGGGCGGGCAGGTCACGCGCTTCATTGAGGTTGCCGCGTGCCAGGCCTGTCCACTGGCCGTGCCAGCGCCCGCCATTGACGCGGTTGCCGACCAGCCACATGGCGTTGCCGTAGCCGTGGTCGGTACCGCGTGTGCCGTTTTCAACCGCCGTGCGGCCAAACTCGCTCATCACCACCACCACGTCGCCGGGCTCTGAAAAGTCTTGCCGCAGTTGCGCAATAGCGCGACCCAGGTTGCCCAGGTTGTTGGCAAGCTGGCCTGTCGCGTTGCCCTGGTTCGCATGGGTGTCCCAGCCGCCTGCGGACAAAAAACCGATGCGCAAGTTGCGGTCATTGCGCATCAGCGTGCCCAGGTGCTGTGCGTCCAGTTGCAAGCCGACCGGGTCAGATGCGCCATTGCTGGCCGCCAGCATTTGCGCGTTTTGCGCCTGAGCTGTGGCAGGTGTGCCGTCTTTGTCCAGTGCCCTGTCTGTTGCCATCTTCGGCCCCATGCGCTTGCCGTCCATTTCCATTTTTTCAGTGCTGAGTTCTTGCGCGCTTTGCATGCGGCTGCCTGCGCCTTGCCTGAAGGCCTCACTGACTTTGTCATTGCCGGCATACAAGTCCATCAGTGCCTGGCGTGTCTTGTCATTGGCCAGCACGCCTGTGCGCTCAGCGGCCTGACCGCGCGGGATGAGCTTGACCTGCGCATCGCCCGCCAATATGGCCGGATTGGCCTCGCCTACGCCGATGGCGGAGGCGATACTTTTATCTACTCCGATGGCGGACGTAGCTTTGCTGTTGGTACTGGCTGTTTTATTCAACCATCCAGGTGCTGCGCTGGTCTTGCCACTTTGGCCGATTTCCATTTCATACTGCGCAGAAAAGTGGGAGCGATTTGGCGCTGGCAAACCTGCGCTGGGGATAAAGCTGAGCACACCCTGTTGCCAAAGCGGCAGCACGGGCGCGAGAGCTGGGTGCAGCGCAAAGGTGTTGTCGAGCTTGAGGGCTGTTCTGTTGCTGCCGTCTGGTGCTGCAATGCCAATATTCGGGCGACTGGCGTAGTAGTCACCGTCTGTATACGGCACAAAGGCCGACAGACCATCATACGCACCGCGCAGCAGAACGACGACCATGCGGCCCGTGCCTTTGTTGCCCTGAGGGGCAGCTTGAGCCCAACCATTTGTAGCATTGCCAGCCAATGCCAAGCCTGATGCAAGCAACAGTTGGCGACGTGAAAGTTGTGATATTTGCATAGTCAACCTCGTGCTATTTGCTCATAAAGTCTGGGCTGGCCAGCATCAGGCCCGTGCGCGTGGCGGGCTGCTCACGAGCTATGCGTTCGCGACTGGTGGCGCTTAAAAACGGTTGCAGGTACGTTGGTTCATGGATGCGGTTGCCAAGCGCCATGGCGTAGTCGGCGCGGCGCGTCAGTGCCTCGGGGGCCAGCCAGGTGGCAGCATCGGTCTTGTAGCCGTCAGGCGTTTGCCAGCCATGCAGGGGTTGGCCCGCTTGGGCTAGAAAGCCCAGTGTTAATTGAATCTCGCGCCGCTCTTTGGCACCGCCGCCTGCCGTCAGGGCAGAGCAGGCAAAGTCCAACGGCGTTTTAAACAGGGTGTTGTCTGCCCGCCAAAATTCGGGAGACTCGACCAGCGTGCGCATGACTGAGCGGATGTCGCCCTGGGTACGGGTAAAGGTTGCGGTTAGTTGGTCAACCAGTGCTTGCGGCGGCTTGTCTGAAACGAACGTGGTGGCCAGGCGTTTGGCAATGCGTTTGGCAGTGGCCGGGTGGCGGGCCAGCATGCGAATGGCGTCCTCGCCTTCACGCATGCCATCAGACGCACCACTTGAATTGAAGCGCCGTCCCAGCAAAATTTTGTCACCACTGTCATGCAGTCGCTCTGCAAACCTGAAGCCTTCGCCTTGCTGCAAGCCGACTGTCCAGCCCGTCAAAATGCGGGCCAGTTCACGTACGTCGTTCTGGGTGTATCCAGCGTCAACGCCCAGGGTGTGCAGTTCCATCAGCTCACGGGCATAGTTTTCATTCAACCCCCGCGCGTTGCTTTGTGCCTGGTCCAGATAAAACAGCATCGCCGGGTGACGGGCGCTGGCCAGCAACAGGTCTTCAAACTTGCCCAGCGCGTTGGCACGAATCACGTTAATGACATAGTGACCTACAAAAGGTCTGACATTGCCTTTGCCCACAAACACATTCAGGTGGTTAAACCAGAACTCCGTCATGCGGGCCAGCAGAGGATTTTCAAGCGCTGGGTCGCTGCACGACATCAGGCGCCAGGCGGCTGCGGTTTGCGTCATGTCGCGGCTAAAGCCCAGTGCGTCTGCCTCATTGGACATCGGTAACGTGCCGGGTGCAGCGTCTTTGACGTTTTTGCGCGCTTCGCGCTCTGCGCGAAAGTCATTTGCCAACTTGCCTATGGGTTGATTGAACTGCGCAATGTCTGCCGGGATATTGGGCGCGCGCTGGCTGGCTGCGTAGGCCGCATCAATCTGGCTGAAGGCCCACGCCCTGGGGATGCCTTGCGCAGCCTGGGCCGTGGCCTCACTGGGGCCGTAACCGAGGCGGGAGGTAGCACGCCAGACAGCAGCGGTATTGGCATCGTTCTGGGCCAGGACTGACACGCTTGCGAAAAACAGGCATATCGCCAGGCCGCATGCCAAACGAGAAGTATGGGCTTTGGATGGGCATGTAAGGCGTGGCGGCATCAAGGTCTCCTGG
The DNA here is from genome assembly GCA_031417995.1 of Polaromonas sp. GTDB lineage: Bacteria > Pseudomonadota > Gammaproteobacteria > Burkholderiales > Burkholderiaceae_C > Polaromonas. The sequence goes on from JANOWR010000168.1 coordinate 13,652, forward strand.
TTCGTATTCTGCACATGCCTAACGGCCCAGCGGTGCTTCTGGTTGGCAGCTTTACCCAGCTTTACGGTACACACACCTGTTTATTTGCCGCCCAGCTCCAGCAACATCTGGTCAGTGGCGTAGTTGCAGTCTTTGGGCCCGCGCAGGCAAAACCGCCCTATGGCGTTTGCATCAACAGGCAAGGTGCTTTTGCCGGGCCGCTCAACCAGCAGGCTGCCGCTCGCTGTGGTTTGCACCTTGTAGTCAGGGTATTGCTGGGTGATTTTCAGGCTGAGAAGTTTTTGCCAGCTGGGCGGCTCAGTGCAGGCGCACAGCAGGGTAAAGGCGGCTACCCATACACTGGTGCGCCATGGCCAATGCCTCATGTTGCCTGGCCTCATTGATTTGGGGGTAAAAACATCACTAACTGGATTGGCGATCGCATTTTTAAACTGTCCTCGTGGGTCATGTGCCAGGCAGAAGGAGTCGCTGGCCAAGTCTAACCACTGTGCAGGCACCTCATCTGGTGAACGAGCCGAGCGTCGGTTACATTATTTTTTATCACCCACCTCTGGAGCAACACCATGATGTCAATTTTAGGAACCCTCTTCATCGGCCTGATCGTCGGCTTTATCGCTCGCGCGATCAAACCTGGCAACGACAAACTCGGCTGGATCATGACCGCTATTCTGGGCGTGGCGGGTTCGTTTTTGGCAGGCTACGCCGGCAAGGCGCTTGGGTTTTATCAGCAAGGCCAGGTTGCTGGCTTTATCGCTTCTGTGCTCGGCGCGATTGTTTTACTGTTTGTTTATGCACTGGTCAAAAGCAAAACCTGATGCCACCTCGTTATGCCCCGCCTGAACCCGCTGCCACCCGAGACCACGCCAGAGCTCAAACCGCACTTTGACTTTTTCCTGGGCACGCTGGGCTTTACGCCCAACAGTGTGCTGACCATGCAGCGCAAGCCCAAACTGGTGCAGGCGCTGGCTCAACTTAATGCTGCCGTGATGGACCCTGCGGGTGAGGTGGACCTGGGCTTCAGGCGCCTGATAGGCCATGTGGCCAGCCAGGTGTCAGGCTGCGTGTACTGCCAGGCCCATACGCTGCTGGGCGCGAAGAACTTCGGCATCACCGAGGCCAAACTGGCCGACGTGTGGACCTACGCCAGCAGCCCGCTGTACAGCCCCAAGGAGCGCCTGGCGCTCGACTTTGCGCTTAGTGCAGCAGCCCAGCCCAACGCAGTCACAGACGCACAGTTTGCCGAGTTGCAGCAGCACTGGAGCGACGCCGAGATCACCGAAATATTAGGTGTAATTGCCATGTTCGCTTTTTTAAACCGCTGGAACGACACCATGGCCACCCCGCTAGAGGCAACACCCGAAGCCGTCGCGCAAGCCGCCTTGGGTAAGCGTGGCTGGGTAGCGGGCAAGCATCACGCGGCTTGAGTGACCAACTGTAGAACGCTACTTTTTTAATAGCTGCTTGCGCCCGAATCTATTGGGCTAGAGGGCTGATTGATCCACTAAAGCGGATGTTTTTGGCGGTTTTGACGGTTCTGAAACCCTGAAACTGATGCTTCAAGGTCTGTTTTTGACCTTTTTAAGGTGCCAAATCGTGCTCTAGCCCAATAAATTCGGGCGCAAGCAGCTCCCGAATTTTTAGCGATCAATACATCTTCAAGCGTAGTCGCTCACTGGCACGCAACTGCACATCAGGTTGCGGTCACCGTACACGTTGTCTACCCGACCGGTGGTGGGCCAATATTTGGATGTTTTTAGGGCAGCGACGGGGAAGGCGGCTACCTCGCGTGAATACGGGCGGTTCCACTCGGCTGCGATGACACTGGCCGACGTGTGCGGTGCGTGCTTGAGCGGGTTGTTGTCTTGCGGCCAGGTGCCTGCTTCAACTTGTGCAATTTCAGCGCGAATAGAAATCATGGCGTTGATGAAGCGGTCAATTTCTCTCAAATCTTCGCTTTCGGTCGGCTCGACCATCAGCGTGCCTGCCACCGGAAAGCTCAGCGTCGGCGCATGAAAGCCATAGTCCATCAGGCGCTTGGCCACGTCTTCAGCGGTCACGCCGCTGCTGTCTTTCAGCGGGCGCAAGTCTAGAATGCATTCGTGCGCCACATAGCCTGCCTCACTGGCGTAAAGGGTGGGGAAGTGGTCTTTCAGTCGCTTGCTGATGTAGTTTGCCGACAGAATAGAAATCTCGGTCGCCTGCTTCAAGCCTTCTGGGCCCATCATGCGGCAGTACATCCAGCTGATCGGCAAGACAGCTGCATTGCCTAAAGGCGCAGCTGAGATGGCTCCCACGCCGTTCACCGGTATGCCGCCTGCCACATGGCCAGGCAAATACGGCACCAGGTCTGCCACCACGCATACCGGGCCTACGCCTGGCCCGCCGCCGCCGTGCGGAATGCAGAAGGTTTTGTGCAAATTCAGGTGGCTCACATCGCCGCCAAATTCACCCGGCGCGGCCGTGCCGACCAGTGCGTTCATGTTGGCGCCATCAACATACACGCGCCCGCCGTGGCTGTGGACGAGGGCGCACAGCTCTTTGACATTCGCTTCAAACACGCCGTGGGTAGACGGGTAGGTAATCATCACTGCCGCCAGGTTGGCGCTGTGCTGTTCGCACTTGGCTTTGAGGTCGGCCATGTCAACATTGCCTTTGGCATCACAGGCGGTCACGACCACCGTCATGCCCACCATTTGCGCGCTGGCCGGGTTGGTACCGTGGGCGGAAGCGGGTATTAGGCAAATGTTGCGGTGGCCCTGGCCCTGCGCTTCATGAAACGCCTTGATGACCAGCAAGCCTGCGTATTCGCCTTGCGAGCCCGCGTTGGGCTGCAGGCTGATGCCCGCGTAGCCTGTGGCCTGACACAGCCAGTCGCGCAGCTGCTTGTCAAGCTCGGCATAGCCTTGCTGCTGGTCAGCCGGGGCGAAGGGGTGCATGTTGGCAAACTCCGGCCAGGTGATCGGGATCATCTCGCTCGTTGCATTCAGCTTCATGGTGCAAGAGCCCAGCGGAATCATGCTGCGGTCAAGCGCCAGGTCCTTGTCGCTCAAGCTGCGGATGTAGCGCAGCATGGCGGTCTCTGAATGGTGGGTGTTGAAGACCGGGTGCGTCAGATAAGTACTGGTGCGGCGCAGCTCGGTGGGGATGAGTGAGTCGATGCCTTTTTCAAAATCAGCGACTTTTGGCAGGGCTTGGCCGGGCTTGGCGAAGACTGACCAGAGCTGCTCAATGTCTTCGCGCGTTGTGGTCTCGTCGAGGGCAATACACAGGTAATCTTTCCAGTAAATTCGCAGGTTTAGGCCCATTTCACGGGCGCGAGCAGCTATGGAATTTGTAGCAGAGTCAGTCTTCAAACTGAGCGTGTCAAAAGCACTGTCACTGCGAATCGGGCAACCCAACTGATCAAGACCACGCGCCAAAATGGCGGTGTAGCTGGCCACGCGTTGTGCGATGCGTTTCAAACCCTGTGGGCCGTGGTACACCGCGTACATGCTGGCCACCACCGCAGGCAAAACTTGCGCGGTGCAAATATTGGACGTGGCTTTTTCGCGGCGGATGTGCTGCTCGCGGGTTTGCAGTGCCAGGCGATAGGTCGGGTTGCCATGCACGTCTACCGACACGCCGACCAGGCGGCCCGGCATACTCCGTTTGAATTCGTCTTTGCAGGCCAGGTATGCCGCGTGCGGGCCACCCGCACCCATGGGCATGCCAAAGCGCTGCGTGGTGCCCACCACAATGTCAGCACCCCATTCGCCAGGTGGCGTCAACAGCGTCAGCGCCAGTGGGTCAGCGGCAGCGATGAAGGCGGCTTGCTTGGCATGCACCACCGCCACGTCTGCACGCAGGTCGTCAATACGGCCACTGGTGGCGGGGTACTGTGCCAGCACGGCAAAGTAGTCGCCCTTGACGTCATTGATTGCGGCTTGCCATTCAGGTGCAGAGTTGACCAGCAGCACCGTGATGCCCAGCGGTTTGGCGCGGGTTTGAATCACCTCAATTGTTTGCGGATGGCAGTCGCCCGCCACCACGAAAGTGTTTGATTTGCTTTTAACGCTGCGCTTGGCCAGTGTCATGGCCTCGGCGGCGGCGGTGGCTTCGTCCAGCATCGACGCGTTGGCAATTGGCATGCCTGTCAGATCGCAAATCATGGTCTGGAAGTTGATGAGGGCTTCCATCCGTCCCTGCGAAATCTCGGCCTGGTAGGGCGTGTAAGCGGTGTACCAGGCGGGGTTTTCCAGGATGTTGCGCAAGATCACGCCGGGTGTGTGCGTGCCGTAGTAGCCCTGACCGATAAAGCTTTTGAGGACTTTGTTTTTTGATGCAATGGTCTTGAGTTGCCTGAGTGCCTCAGCTTCAGTCACAGGCATTGGGATTGCCATCACGCTGGTGCGGGCAATCGATGGCGGAATGATCGCCTCCATCAGCGCACGGCGCGATGCAGCGCCCAGCACGCTGAGCATGTGCGCTTCTGCCGCATCGTCGATACCGATGTGGCGGGCGATGAACTCGGACGTGTTTTCAAGTTCAGCCAGGGGTTTGGCGGATGGCATCAACATAAAAACTCCAAAATAAAAACCGTGTCATCCCGGACTTGATCAGGGATCCACCTTTGCACAGGCACGAGGCAAGATTCGGGGACGTGGATTGCGGGTCAAGCCCGCAATGACAGAAAAAAATCAGGCGTTGGCTGAAAAAGTGCTGTAACTGGTTTCATCCATCAGCACTGCCAGTTGTGACGCATCTGAAAGTTTGATCTTGAAGAACCAGCCTGCACCCAGCGGGTCGGTGTTGGCCAGTGCCGGGTCATCCCGCAGTGCTTCATTGACTTCGATAATCTCGCCACTAATCGGCATGTACACGTCGGCTGCAGCCTTGACGGACTCGACCACGCCAGCGACTTCTTTTTGCGCCAGGGTGGTGCCAACGCTGGGCAGGTCAACAAACACCACATCACCGAGTGCGTCTTGCGCATGGTGCGTGATACCGACAGTGGCGGTGTCGCCTTCAATCTTCAGCCATTCGTGGTCTTCGGTGTATTTGAGGGTCATGGGGTTCTCCAGTTGAAAATTTAAAGTTATCCGCGAAAGTAGTTGTTGGCGAGGAATGGCATGGCGGTGACTTGCATCAGCACGGGCTTGCCACGCACCATGGCGTGCAGCTTTGTACCAATGGTTGCAAATTCAGGGCACACATAGCCCATTGCCACGGGCTGGTTGATGCTGGGGCCTAGCAGGCCGCTCGTGACTTCGCCAATCAAATCGCCACCTAAAGAGTGCAGGGCAGTGTGGTCGCGCACGGGGATGCGCTCCAGCGCCATCAGGCCAACGCGCTTGCGTTTAAGCTGCGTTGCGTCAATCAGTTGCGCAAGTATTTTTTCTGAGCCCGGAAAGCCGCCAGCGCGAGCACCACCCGCACGCCGCACTTTTTGAATCGCCCAGATCAGACTAGCCTCAACGGGTGTCGTCGTTTCATCAATGTCGTTGCCGTACAAACATAGCCCGGCTTCAAGCCGCAGCGAATTGCGTGCGCCCAAGCCAACGGGTTTGACTTCAGGTTGTGCAAGCAATGCACGGACCAGTTTTTCAGCTTGATCGTTGTGCACCGAAATCTCAAAACCATCTTCACCCGTGTAGCCGCTGCGGGTTAAAAAGCAGTCGCACCCCGCCACATCAAAACGCCCGCCGGTCATGAAAACCAGCTTGTCAACGCCAGGTGCGAGTCGGCTCAACGCCGTCACGGCTTGCGGGCCTTGCAGCGCTAGCAACGCCATTTCAGGCATGGGAATCACTTTGCAGTACGTGCCAATTTTTTGCTGAATGTGGGCAATGTCCGCCGCCTTGCAGGCACCGTTGACAATGATGAAGATACTGTTACCTGTGTTGAAAAACATCAGGTCGTCCATGATGCCGCCTGCGTCATTGAGCAGCAAGCCATACCGCTGTTTGCCAACAGGCAGGTCGATCACATCGACGGGCATCAGGCTTTCAAATGCGGCGGCTGCGTCAGGTCCAACAAGCCGCAATTGGCCCATGTGCGAGACATCAAAAAGCCCGGCGGCGGTGCGGGTATGCAGGTGCTCGGCCATCAGGCCGGCGGGGTATTGCACGGGCATCGAATACCCGGCAAAAGGCACCATGCGCGCGCCGAGTTCAACGTGCAGGTTGTGCAGTGGTGTTTTAAGCAGTTGGTCAACAGCGGACAAGCAAATTCTCCAAAGGGCAAATAAAAGGGTTTTTGGGGTCAGAGCCCAAATTCATAGTGCCTCTGGCACGCCCAATGGGCGCGATGCTTTGCATCGCTATGAAATTGGTGTCTGACCCCAATAACCATTGCCCCTGCTGTCCCGGGTACCTGAGAGATTCACCCGGCGATGCGGGTTTGCTCCTTCGGTGGGTCACTGACGTGGCCTCTCTCCAGTAGGGAACGCCTCAAACGCAGTGCGCTTGAGGCGGTTGTCAGTCCTTTTGCCTGAGCGTTCAATGCACCATTGGGGGTAGCACTTGCGCCTTCGGCGGCTCTCAAATTGTCATTTTTCGAGAACTCTCTCCTGACGTTTTAGTGTAGCTTATTCTCGAACATTGACAATTATTTGAACCCCAAGGCATGGGGCGCCCACGTGCTCAAAGCAGGCCAAAAAGTCAGCATCACAAGCACCGCGCCGTGTGCCCACAAAAACGGCACCAGCTCGCGTACCAGCGGCCCCATGGGCACACGGGAAACATTGGACGTCACAAACAGCAAACCACCCACGGGCGGCGTGATCATGCCCAGCGTCAGGTTGTAAATCACGATCATGGCAAAGTGAATAGGGTCAATGCCCAGCTTGGCGGCAACGGGCGCAAGAATGGGTGCCAGCACCATCACGCCGGGCAAGGGCTCAATAAAAATACCAAACAACAGCAAAAAAATGTTCACAAAAATCAGGAACATCCACGGCGACAGCTGCATAGCAATGATCCAGTCAGCCACCTGCTGCGGCAAGCCTTCAATCGTCAACACCCATGCAAACGATGCGGACAGGCCAATGATGATAAGTACTGATGCAGTGAGCAACGCCGAGCGCGACAAAATGTCTGGTAAGGCCTTCCATTCAAGCGTTCGGTATATAAATTTTCCACAAATCAGGGCATAAAAAACAGCGACAACCGAGGCCTCTGTCGGTGTGAACCAGCCTGCGCGCATGCCACCCAAAATAATGACTGGCAAAAGCAGTGCAGGGATAGCCTTCCAGGTCGTGACCAGCACATCGCGCCACGGTGGCATTTGTCCGTCGCCTTTGTAGTTACGTTTTTTGGACACGTGGTAGTTGACTAGGCACATGGCCACAGCAATCAGGATGCCGGGTATCAAACCCGCAACGAACAGAGCACCAACCGAGACACGCTCATCTTGCAGGGCGTAAATGATCATGATGATGGACGGCGGAATGATGGGACCGACGATGGCTGTGGCCGCCGTCAATGCAGCGGCATAGGAGCGGTCATAACCTGCCTTGTCCATCATCTTGATGAGCATGGAGCCTGGGCCCGCTGCATCTGCCAGCGCTGACCCTGAAATGCCTGAAAAGAAGGTCAGAGACACCACATTGGTATAGCCCAAGCCGCCGCGCTTGTGGCCGACAAATTGGCCTGCAAATTTGAGCAGTACTTCCGTCAGTGAACCGCCGCTCATCAGCTCGGCCGCCAGGATGAAAAACGGCACAGCCATCAACGGAAAGCTGTCCATGCCAGTGAAGGTTTCCTTGAGCAGCACAAACAAAGGGTAGTTGTCGGCCAATATCAGCGCCGCCGCCGTTGCCAAGCCCAGCGCAAATGCTACAGGTACGCCAATGGCCAGAAAAAAGCAGGCCGTGATAAGGAGAATCACACTTGCGCTCATAGGGATGCACTCGCGGTTGCGTCAAAGTGCTCATCCGAGGCAAAGGTTCGGTGCAGCACAAACTGCCGAACCACCAGCAGCCAGTGCACCACCAGAAGCAAGCCACCCACTGGCATGGCGGCATAGATGTAACCAAACGGGATTTGAGTAACCGCCGTCAGCTGAAACATGGCGCGCTGCATGTACAGCCAGCCATACCAGATCATGATGCCGAAAAAACAAAATAAAAGTGCAGACACAAGAACCCGCGTGGCAATGGCCAGTGTTCTGGGCATGGCGTCCTGCAAATTTTCTACTGCGATGTGTCCGCCGTAACGCAGTACAGGTCCGGCCCCCAAAAAGGTCAACCAGATCATCATGTGGCGTGACACTTCTTCGGCCCATTCGAGCGACTGGTTGGTCAGGTATCGCAATGCGACGTTGATAAAAATGATCACCGACATGGCGGCCAACAGCAAGATCAGCGCCCAGCGGTTGGTGCTCAAAAAATAGCGTTCAAAGGTTTTCAAAACTCAAGCCAGTCATCAGTTTGCCGAAAAAAAGCCGCCCGACATTCAGACGGGCGGCCAGGATTTATTCAGACTAGCGTACGTCCTGGATTTTCTTAATGTTTTCAGCACCAAACTCTTTGCTGTAACCCACGTAGGCTGGGCGAAGCGCGTCGCGAAAGGCTTGACCGTCAACAGTTTTGATGACCTTCATGCCTTCTTTTTCGAGTTGAGCGATACCCGTGTTTTCGTCATCATTGACTTTCTTGCGCTGTGCAGTGCCAGCTTTTTTGGCTGCTTCAAGAAATACTTTTTTATCCGCATCATTGAGCTTGCCCCAGGTTTTAACCGACAGCAGCAACAGTGCTGGTGAATACACGTGGCTTGTCAAAGACAAATGGTTTTGTACTTGGGAAAATTTGGAAGCCAAAATGACTGGAATGGGATTTTCTTGCCCGTCAACCGTGCCTTGCTGTAAAGCGCCAAACAGCTCGGGGAAAGCCATAGGCGTGGGCAAAATACCGAAGGTGCGGTACCCGTCCATGTGGACTTTGTTTTCCATAGTGCGCATTTTCAAACCAGCCGCATCAGACGGTTTGACGATGTCACGCTTGCTGTTGGTCATGTGGCGAAAGCCGTTTTCCGTCCAGCCCAAAGCGATGATGCCTTTACTCGGGAACTTCGACAAAATGTCCTGCCCGATGGGGCCATCCATCACTTTGCGTGCATGGTCGTAGTCGCGGAACAAAAACGGAATGTCGACGATTTTGACCTCTGGTACAAAATTACCAACTGGGCCTGTGGACGTGTTGACGATGTCTTGCACGCCAAGCTGCACTGCCTCAATCTGTTCGCGTTCCCCGCCCAAAGCGGAGCTGGGAAATTGCTGGCATTTGTAGCGCCCCTGGGTTCCTTTTTCGACTTCGTCACAAAAGACGGTTGAGCCCACACCGTAGTGGGACTCTTTGGTCGTGGCGTAACCGATTTTCAAGATGGTTTGTGCGCTGGCCGTTCCGACAAAAGCGACAAAGCCCAATGCAAAGCTTGAGGCGATCAGTAGTTTTGAAAGTTTCATGTTGTCTCCGAAAGTGTTGTGAAATCAATAAGTCAAAAAGCGAACCAGACATTATTACGTCAGCTGGGCTGCTTGGGGGCGCGGGTTTTCGCGCATGTAATCGGCAACGATGCTCTCGAAGTCAGGGTCAGGCAGTAGGCCCAGCGCTCGGGCGCGTGCAGCATCAATGACTGCTGGCCAGCTGGTCACGATGTTGGCCACGGCTGCATCAGGTGTCCAGTCAATCAGATCTGTAGCAGCCTTGCCGCCCAACTTTTCAAGTGCATCAGCCATGGCTCCAACCGTGGTGGTGAGTGCGGGCAGGTTGATGGCAGTACGTGCGCCCCAATCGGCATCGCTGGCCTCTGCGGCGCGTAGCAGGCCTTCAATGGTTCGAGCTGGGGAGGCGAGGGCCACGGGAGTAGCTTTGGACACGGGGCAGGCTGCCCGCACACCCGCCAGCGGCTCGCGAATCATGCCGCTTAAAAAGCTGGACGCCGCGCCATTGGGTTTGCCGGGCCGCACGCTGACCGTCATCAGCCGCACATTGCGGGCACAAATAAAACCCTTGCGTCCATAGTCAGCCACCAGTTGCTCACCGATGAATTTCTGTATGCCGTAACTGTTTTGCGGGGTGGGCAGGGTACGGTCATCTATCACCGCTGGCAGCGGCTGTGCGGCCGAATTGCCGAATACGGCCAGTGAGCTGGCAAACACCAGTGTCGGGCAATTGCCTGTAGCGCGACACGCTTGCAGCAGTGCTCGTGTTGCGTCCAGGTTACTGCGCATTCCCAGGTCAAAGTCCGCTTCACATTCACCACTCACGGCAGCTGCCAGATGAAAAATGATAGCTGCTTGCGCCCATATTGATTGGGCTACAGCCGTATTTATGCCTGAATTAGGCTCCAAAAGCTGATTCAGATCACCGACCACAGAGTGGATGCGGCTGTCGGCTGCCAAATCCTCGGGTGGTGCAGCACGGTCAACCAGCGTGATGCTTTTGATGCGCTGTGGCGTTGCGCCCCGAAGTCCCAGTTGGTCGTTTGCGAGCAGGGTACGCGCCAGGCGTGCGCCCAGAAATCCGGCCCCGCCGGTGATGACGATATGCATAGGTGTTTGTCTCTCGTAGTTGATTAACGCGATCGTAACTTGAGCAGACTGTCCTGTGCAGTGGCCAGGTGTTCGCGCAGGGTGTACCAGTGTTCTGAGTATTCGTCGGGCAAATTCATGGTCACGACTTTTTGCTCAATGCTGTCCAGCCTTTCCAGCAGTCCTTTCAGGGCTATCGGACTGTCTGTGGCCACGGTGGTCATTTCGTTTTCAAGAAACTTCAGTTCACCGTAAAAGTGGTTCAGCCCGGCATTGATACGCCAGTCAAACACCCTGGGAATCCAGGTCAGTACGAAAAGCGTCAGGCCCAGGATAGGCAGGATGGCAAACACCAGCAACTCGGCCCACTGGGCTGTGCCATAGGGCAGCAGGGTCTCCATCCAGGGTCTCGCGCCCAGGCTGTAGGCTCTGGCAACGGGCGACAGCTTGAAGTCGCTACCCCTGAAGTTGGGAAACTGGCCGTGGCGTTGCAAAAAAGTGGGCTCTTCATGAATTTCGGTTGCGGCCATCAGCAAGGCGCGTTGCAGGGCCGCGTGCAGGTTGGGCTTGACCAGCAAGTGCGTTTGCAAGCTGATCATGGTCAGGTCGCGCGGCGGTACATCGCCGCGCAGTTCAATCACACCTTGTGGCAATAAAAGCAATTGAAGAGGGCGTTCTTGCGATGCCAGTGAGCCCGCATTGTCAACACTGAGCAATTGGATGCCGCCCATGCGGGTAAGCATTTGCACAGCCAGCGAATCTTCTCCCGCAACCTGAAACACCATGTCGACGCGGCCATCGACCAGGGCCTCTGCTGCGGCGACACCCGTCAAGGCGTCAAAGCGAACATCACTGGCCTTCACACCTGCATGGGCCAGAAGCAGTTTGGCGGCGTTGGCCGTCGATGCCGTGTTCGGCCCTACTGCGATGCGCAGACCCCTGGCATTGGCCAGACTGGCGGGCCCGTTGAGGCTGGAGAAAATCCACATCGGTTCTTGGCCAATCACGGCGAGTGCTTGCACCTGGTCAGCCTGGCCTGTAGTACCCGCGTAAACTGTGTTGGCAAAGCCTACGCTGGCAACGTCTTCTGGATTGACCAGCTGGGCAAATGCGTCTGCCTCGTTGGCTGCGTACACCACTTCCGTGTGAATGCCCATGCGCTCAAGCTGCTCTGCATAGCGCTGCGCCAAGCGCGAGTAGCTGTGCTCCGTGGAGCCGCCCGAGATGACCACATGATGGGGTGGCAACACGTGCCAGCGTGTCACGGCCCACCACAAAGCGATTGCCGTGCAAAACAGAATTGGCAGGTAGAACAGCCACCAGCGCCTCTGGTATAGCAGCAGCAGTCTCATCGTCCCCGCATCCGGTAAAGCCGCTGGCGCACAAATTCAATGTGCTGGTGCAGTGTGTAGCAACGCGCCATCAGGTCTTTGGGGCAGGCAAAGGCCAGCACGGCGGTGTCGATGCTGTTCAAGCGGAGCAAAAAGCGTGTCAGGTCCAGCCCCGAGACACCTTGCTGGCTCAAATCGTTTTCAATAAATTTGAGCTCGCCATACCAGCGGTTGACGCGGCTTTGCAATGCCCATCGCATGTAGTCTGGGATGCGCCGCATCAGCCACAGCGCAATCAACATGACGGGCAAGACCAGCAACACAAGCCGCTGCGCAAACTGTGCCCACCAAAAGGGCAAAAGCCTTTCATGCCATGACAAGCCATGGGTCAGCACTGCGCGCGCCATGGGTGCGGTTGGAAAGTCAATCCTGCGCAGTGACGGAAAGTCCCCGGCACGGTGAAACAGCCCCCCCTTGTTGTTGATGTCCATCGTGCCTGCAATTGCCAGCCGTTTGAGCGCTGGGTGCAGGTTTTCACGCGCCACCAGACTGGTAGACATGGTCAGCATGGTGGTGTCACGCCCGGGAACACGCGCCTCCAGCGCGCCTTGCGGCAACAGGTTGGTTTCAAGGTAGGGGTTGCGTTCGATGATGGCGGCTGATTTGTGCAGATTGGCCAGTTGAATGTTTGGCACATTCAGCATCGCCTGGACGGTTGCCGACTCTCGTGGCGTCACCATAAAAACCACGTCCAGTGTGCCCAGGCGCAGAGCCTGGACGGACTCGATACCCATGTAAGGCAACAGGTTCACGTCTTTCAAGTCAATTCTGGCTTGTTCAAACAGCTTCAAGGCAACTTTGCGGTGGCCGCTGCGTTCAGGACCGACGGCAACACGCAAGCCTTGCAACTGGTTGAGAGAAGTGATATTTCGGTTGCGGCTGAAAATCCATACAGCCTCCGTATTGACGTTGGCCAGGGTTTCAATGCGGCTGCGGTCACGCTTGCCTGTGGCTGTGCCCAGGTAGCCAAAGCCTCCTTGCATCAGGGCCAGATCAGACAACGGCGATGGATTGCGCAATCGCTCCAGATTTTCTTGAGAGCCTTCGGAGGTTTGGACATCCAGCTGGATACCGTGGCTTTTAAAGAACTCTGCATATTGCATGGCCAGATGGTGGTACGCGCCGTCTTTCCCTGCGGTCGTGATGCTCAGACGATCTGGCAGCATCGGATAAACAAAAAACCACAACCACGCCGCAGCAGCAATTGCAACAGCTGCAACAGGCAGCCGAATCAACAGCCATTTACGTTGGTATAACCAAGCCATGCGCACAGGTTGAAGCCCATCAAAGTTTTGTTAGCAACTCAAACCTTTATAGCCTAACAGCTGCTTCATGTCATGTGAATCGGCATAAAAATCCAGGCTCGGATTGATTATTTCTGCACGGTCTGGGCACTACATCCCCGCATAGTTCGGTCCCCCCCCACCTTCAGGCGTGATCCACACAATGTTTTGTGTCGGGTCTTTGATGTCGCAGGTTTTGCAATGCACACAGTTTTGAGCGTTGATCTGCAGGCGGTCGGTGTTGTCGGCGTTCTTCACGTACTCATACACGCCTGCCGGGCAATAGCGTGCTTCAGGCCCAGCGTAAGTTGCCAGATTGATGTTGACCGGAACACTCGCATCCTTGAGCGTCAAATGCGCGGGCTGCTGCTCTTCATGGTTGGTGTTGCTGATGAAGACACTGGAGAGCTTGTCAAACGTGATCTTGCCATCAGGCTTGGGGTACGTGATCTGCGGGCAATCCTTGGCGGGTTTGAGTTTGGCGTGGTCAGGCACTGTTGAATGAATCGTCCAGGGCGGCGATTTAAAGCCCAGTTTGGGCAGCAACCACAGCTCAATGCCATTCATGATGCTGGACAGGTACAGGCCCTTTTTCATCCACTGCTTGGTGTTGCGCGATGCTTCAAGTTCTTCCTTGAGCCAGCTCTTTTCAAACGCTTCCGGGTAAGCCGTCAACTCATCATGCTGCCTGCCACTGGTCACAGCGGCGTAGGCTGCGTCAGCGGCCAACATGCCTGTTTTAATCGCTGCGTGGCTGCCTTTGATGCGGGCAAAGTTTAAAAAGCCCGCATCGCAGCCCACCAGCGCGCCGCCGGGGAACACGGTTTTGGGCAGGCTGTTCAAGCCGCCGCAGGTAATCGCCCGCGCACCGTAGCTGATGCGCTTGCCGCCTTCGAGGTATTGACGAATGGCGGGGTGGGTTTTCCAGCGCTGCATTTCTTCAAACGGGCTGAGCCACGGGTTGCTGTATTCCAGGCCGGTGATAAAGCCCAGCGTGACCTTGTTGCCTTCAAGATGGTATAAAAATCCACCACCATAGGTGCTGGCATCCATCGGCCAGCCGAGCGAATGCACCACATGGCCGGGTTTGGCTACTGAAGGGTCAATCTCCCACAGTTCCTTGATGCCTATCGCGTAGGTTTGCGGGTCTTTGCCTGCGTCGAGTTTGTATTTGGCGATCAGGTTTTTACCCAGGTGGCCACGCGAGCCTTCAGCAAAAATCGTGTACTTGGCGTGCAGTTCCATGCCAAGCTGAAAGTTCTCTGTCGGCTCGCCGTCTTTGCCAACGCCCAAATTTCCGGTGGCGATGCCTTTGACAGAGTTGTCGTCGTTGTACAGCACTTCAGCCGCTGCAAAGCCGGGGAAGATTTCAACACCCAGCGCTTCAGCCTGCTGGCCCAGCCAGCGCACAAAGTTGCCCAGGCTGATGACGTAGTTGCCTTCGTTGTGCAGGGATTTCGGAATCAGGAACTGGGGGGTACTGATCTTGCCGCTCTGGCTCAGAAACAGCATCTCGTCACCCGTGACGGTCTGTGTCAAAGGTGCGCCCAACTCTTTCCAGTTAGGAAAGAGTTCGGTCAAGGCAATCGGGTCCATGATGGCGCCGCTCAGAATGTGCGCACCTGGCTCAGAGCCTTTTTCCAGCACCACGACGGATATGTCAGTGCCTTTCTCAACAGCCAGTTGCTTTAAGCGAATGGCTGTGGCCAAGCCGCCGGGGCCGCCGCCCACCACCACCACGTCGTACTCCATCGCTTCTCGGGGGCCGAACTGGGTCAGAATTTCTTGGGGGGTCATTTTTTACTCGCTGATAATGATTTGGGCAACCGCATGATTTTATGCTGCGAAAATTAAAATAGAACGATCGTTCTTTTTACAACCATTTTGAGGAATTGACTATGGCTTACAGCCTGGATCTTTCGGGGCGCGTGGCGCTGGTGACTGGCGCTTCTGGCGGGCTGGGCGCGCAGTTTGCCAAAACGCTCAGCAGCGCTGGCGCCGCAGTGGTGCTGGCCAGCAGGCGCATGGACAAGCTCAAAGATTTGCGCGCTCAAATAGAGGCTGAAGGCGGTGCCGCCCATGTGGTTGAGCTGGACGTGACAAACCACGCCAGCATCAAGTCAGCCGTAGCGCATGCTGAAACAGAAGTCGGGCCGATAGACATCCTGATCAACAACTCAGGCGTCAGCACCACGCAGCGCTTGCAAGATGTGGCTGAGGATGACTATGACTTCATCTTCAATACCAACGTCAAGGGTGCTTTTTTTGTGGCGCAGGAAGTCGGCAAGCGCATGCTGGCACGCGCCCGAGGCACGGCACCGGGCGGCTTTGCTGGCGCGCGCATCATCAACATAGCGTCGATGGCCGGGCTGCGCGTGCTGCCGCAAATTGGGGTGTATTGCATGAGCAAAGCTGCCGTGATTCAAATGACCAAAGCCATGGCGCTGGAATGGGGCAAGTTCGGCATCAACGTCAACGCGATTTGCCCTGGCTATATCGACACCGAAATCAACCATCACCACTGGGAAACCGAGCAAGGCAAAAAGCTGGTGCAAATGCTGCCGCGCAAACGCATTGGCAAGCCTGAAGATCTGGATGCGCTGCTGGTGATGCTGGCAAGCCCGCAAAGTCATTTTGTCAATGGTGCGGTGATTGCTGCTGATGACGGATTTGGCATTTGACCTGACGTGCTGACTGGGATATTTGCTGGGCTGGCAGCTGGCGCGCTTTGGGGTTTGGTATTTATTGCGCCGCGCATGGTGCCAGGTCTATCGTCTGTTGATCTGACGGCAGGGCGCTTTATAAGCTACGGAGCGCTGTCTTTTGCATTGGTGCTGCTGGTGCGCCAATCTGCAAAACCAACATTGCGACAAGCGGTATCGGCACTCGGTTTGAGCATACTGGGCTTTACTGGCTACTACCTGCTGCTGGTGTTTGCCATTCGGGACGCCGGTACGGCCGTGCCCAGCCTGATCATTGGCACCATTCCCATCTGGATGATGCTGCTTGGCAAGCCTGCTGGTTTGCGCTGGGCGGCAATGTTGCCGGGGCTGGTGTTAACGCTGCTGGGCTTGGGCCTGATGATGCGCGCAGAAGTTGATGGGTCCGCTCAAGGCCAAGACTTTTGGTGTGGTGTGGCTTTTGCAATTGCTTCGATGGTCTGCTGGACAGCCTTTGGCCTGCTGAATGCAGCATGGCTTAAAAAGCACCCGAACATCAGCGCCACCACCTGGACCAACTGGCTGGGCGTGGCCACAGGTTTGGGTGCCTTGGTGCTGTGGATGGTTGCTGGCAGTGATGCAAATGTGCTGCTGGCCCAGCAAAATCAGGTGCAAGCAGCTCTTATTTGTATAGCAACAGGTATCGGTTCTGCGTGGTTGGCGACAATACTCTGGAACATTGCCAGCCAGCGACTGAGTGCCAGCCTGTGCGGTCAGCTGATTGTGAGTGAAACGCTGTTTGCCTTGTTTTATTCATTCCTCTGGGACGGCCAATGGCCGTCGCTGATGCAAGGCTTGGCGTGCGTGCTCTTCGTCGCTGGAATTTTGGCGAGTATCAAAGCTCACCACTAAACGGTATCGCTTTTTAGTGCGCACTATCGTGTACACGGTTTCTATGCCACCGAAGACTTGAAGCCCGGGCAACTGGTACGCGGCACGCTGCCTATCGTTAACCCGTTTTTGGATGTGGCGAACGAGGCCTGATCAGCTTCAGGACGTTTTGGGGCTGATTTTTGGTCGATTTTGATCGTTTTTGACTATCATTTGGCGTTGTATCCCAATGGATTCGGGTGCAAGCAGCTATAAAAATAATAGTAATCCGGCAGGGTTGAATGCCAGCTACTTTTTCAAAGACTTCGCACCACGGGTCATGGGTGTAATCGGTGTGATGGTGCAGTGGCTGGCTTTTGGGTTTTTGCAGCAGTCCAATATGTCGGCCACGGTTTTGCTGTGGGTGATGCCCCAAAAGTTTTTGCTTTCATTGTTGCTGGCGGGCATCCAGTGGTTGAGCGGGTAGCTGTTGGCGGCCTGATTGCCGCCAACAATGGGCCTCATGCCTGCGGCTGAGGCAATGATGTTGTCGGTGCAACTGGCGCGGTTGCCGATGCGGTGGCAGCCTGTGCAGGTGCTGTTGGGGGTGTTGATGGCGCTGGAGTGCCAACCTTTGAAAGCATCACCCACATGGCTGTATTTACCCAGCGGGTTGGTCGGCACTTTTTGCCAGACCTGACCCAGCCAGGGGCTGAACATGAAGGGGTCGGCGTCGTGGCACAGACCGCAGTCTTTCTTGGCGGTGGCCTGGGGCGGCCACCAAAATGCGGTTGCTGCGACCTTGCCCGGCGGTGGTGTGGCTTCGTCTGGCGGCGGCACGCGGGTGGCGTCAAAACCGCTGCTGCCTTCTGATTCCGCATGAAACCAGCAGGTCTTGCCGGTGTGGACGCTGTGCAAAATAATATCGACCTCGTCAAACAGGGGGCTGTTTTCGCTTCGCACATATTTGCGGCGGCAAAACGCTGAAATTTGTGTGGCGCCTTGCGACAAATCGTGGATTTTTGAATACGGGATGCACTGGCCATTGCCTTCATTGCTGTAAGGCAGCATTGACGGCTTGTCGCAGGTCATGCCCTTTGTATATTCAAGCGGTGTTTTGCCATCGACGGTGATGGGCACCACCGTGCCGGCATTGCAATCAAAAGCCGGGATTTTGGCAATCTCACGGGCACATTGCTGGCCGTAAGCCACTTGCGGACTGGGTTTGCCATCGGCGGCGTGCGCAGCGCCCACAAGCGCCAGCAGGCTGCAAAGCATCAGGGTGAAGGTTTTCATTTTTTAGCCTCCACGCTTTCACGCGTGTAGCCCAGTGCCACCTGGCGAATCGCCTCCTTGTAGCGCACATAGCCAGTGCAGCGGCACAGGTTGTCGCCCACCCACGTGTCCATCAACCCATCGAGATCTTTGGCACTGGTGGGTGTGAGTTTGACCCGTTCAATCAGGGCGGTCGCAGCCATCAAAAAACCCGGCGTGCAGTAGCCGCATTGAAAGGAAAAGTTTTCTAAAAAAGCCTGCTGCAACGGCACCAGTGCTTCGTTGGTGGCCAGGCCTTCGACTGTGTAGATGCGCATGCCCTGCACAAAGCTCACGGGGGTTGAACACGAGAGGGTTTTTTCCATCGGAGCATTGGGCTGATTGCGCGTGCCAACCGTGCAGGCGCGGCAGACACCGATGCCGCAGCACAACTTGGTGCCAGTCAGGTTCTGCCGCTCCTGCAAAAACTCCAGCAGTGACATGTCGCTGTCGTCCGCGCTGGCCTCGACTGGTTTTTCATTGACAAAAAATTGCACAGGGATGTTCATGCCAAAGCCTCCAAAATTATTTTTGATGTGACGGGTAGCTCGGTAAATCGCTTGCCGCCCGTGGCCATGGCCAGGGCATTCAAAATCGCCGGGGCGATGGGGCACATGACCGATTCAGCAATGCCGCGTGCGCTGGTCTCGCCTGGGGCGGGCGGCAAAATAATGAGCTCCTGCTGCGGTACGTCGCCCCATTGGGTGATGGCGTACTGGTTGAAATTCCACACGCCGTTGCCCGGCCCGGTGTGGTCGTTGGGGCAACCGCCCAGCAGTACATCGCCGATGGCCATGGCAATGCCGCCTTCTGACTGCCCCTGCACCACCTGCGGGCAATGCAGCTTGCCAGCCGACAAGGCGCTGACGACTTTTTCTACCTTGACCTTGCCAGTGCGTTTTTCAACTGTCAATGCCACCAGTGCGCCGCATGGCGAATAGGCGTAGCGGCCATACGATGCGGCCTCTTGCGGCGGGTTAACCAGGTCACTGCGCGGTACTGCAGTTAATTGATTGGGGTCAGTGCCTGCAGCCACATAGTCTGCATCCATCTTGATGCTGCCGCCGGGAAAGGCAAAGCGCGCTGTCGCAAAAGCGCCGTAAGTCGTGGCGTGGGCTGCCACCACGGTTGGCAGTTTGTTGGCAAACACATATTCAAGCACTTTTGCCCAGGGCACAGGCGGCAAGCCGGGCGCACTGGCCACACCGTCTTTCCAGACGATGGCTGTGTGCGGCACGCTGCTTTTCCAGATGGCATTCAGCGCGGGCAACACCGTTTGCAGCAGCAGCGACAAGCCGGCGTTTTCAACCGCATGGTACTGGTGAAAAGCCCCCAGGCAGGCGCTGGACGAGCCGGACAGTTTAATCACGTACTTGTCACCCGCCGACACGCTGGTTGACAGGCCGAGCGCAGTAAACATGGCTGCCTCACCCATGGCAATGGTGTTGGCGTTACGCCCCAGCCAGGCCGCTGGGGCCAGGCCCAAGGCCGTGGCCGCGCCATTACCCATGTCGATATACGGCGTATGCACTTGCAGGGTGCCGTCAGGCAACAGTTGCACTGCGCCAAACATGCCGTCACCCGATGTGCCGTAAGCCTGGTTGGACATGGCAAAACCGACGCCATACAGCAAGCCTTTTTTGCCCAATTCACGCTGCCGCGCTTTGCGGTTTTGCCAGACTGCGTGGCTTTCCAGTCGCCGCATCAGCTCGGGCAACTGCAAGTCTTGCAGCACGGGCGCGCCGGTGACAATTTTGCCTTTGCCTTGGGTCAGCAGGTTTTTACGGCGCAGGGTGAAGGGGTCAATTTTTAACGACAGCGCGGCCTGGTCCAGCAGGGTTTCAATGGCCATGTAGGCCTGCGGGCCGCCAAAGCCACGTTGCGAGCCACCGCTCAATTGCGGTGTGTTGGTGGCCGAGCCGGTGGCAATGACCTGCGCAATGTCGTAGCAACTGGCGGCGCTCAAGGCTGCGAGCTGGGCAACGTAGGGATTCAGGTTTTTTTGCGCACCACCGCTGACGGTGAAATTCGTGTCCATCGCTTTGATCACGCCGTTTTTGTCGAGCGCCAGCGTCTGGTTGAAGATGGTTTCCTGGCGTTTCAGGCCGATTTGAAATTGTTCAAAACGGTCTTGCTGCCAGCGCAAAGGGCCTTTGGCAAACACCGATGCCATGGCCAAAAAGGGCGTAAAAAACGAACTGTCTCGACCACCAAAACCGCCACCCGGGTAGCAGGCCATCAACTCGACATTTTTCACGGCAAAGTTGCTGCCGCCAAAAATGGCAACGCTTTCAGCGATGTCCCCGGTGGGAGACTGCGTGCCCAGCAACAAATTCAAGGTGCTGGTGGCCGGGTTGTACCAGCCCATGCCGGACTCAGGCTCCATGAACGCCGGGTCATAGGTGGGGGTGTAGAAGTTGCTGGTGAATGTTTTCCAGCCGCTGTGCGTGATGTCGTGCCGCACCTCATTTTGGTTGGCCGTCAACTCTGACAGGTAGTTGGGACTGTTCCTCCTGGCCACCAGGTTGAAGTTGCGCTTGTCGTTGCGCACGTAACTGGTGAGCGGGCCAAAGGTGGTGATTTGGGTCGGCCCGATGATGCTGCCCCAGTTGGTGATTTTTTCGCTGTACTGAATGACCTTGTCGTTGAATTGCAATATCTTTTTTGCGCGACGGTAGGCGGTGTAGCTGTCAAAAATCAGCATTGCCACGGGCTGGCCAAAGTAGGCGGGCGGTGATGCACGGCCGTTGGCCGGCAGGGCAGCAAAAAACGGTGCCATGCCGCTGGGTGTGCCGATTTTGTTGGCCCGTAAAAGCGCGGCGTCAATCACCACACTGGGTTTGAGGTCGGCGGGAAGCATGTCCAGGTTGTAGCCTATGACATATTTGTCGTAGCAATTGCAGCGGACGGCGAGTAAAAATTGCTCGCTGGCAGGCCAATTTTGGTCTTTCAAGTCAGCCGCATGAAAATCTCGCGCATAGATTTTTTTGCCCATCACCTTGCACAGGCCATCAATGCGCCATTTGGCAACGCCGGGCTGTGGTGCCCAGGCGGGCATGCCTGCCAAACCGGCAGGCGAGGGCGGTGCGCAGTGGCCAACCGGTAGCGGGGTGGCAGCAATAGCCACGGGCAAGCTGGTCACCCCCAGGCTGATGGCGCTGCCCCCCACCATGAGTTTCAAGACTGTGCGGCGTTTGGCCGAAAACGACATATCCATATTGCCCCCTCCCTGTTTGTTGTTGAATTATGGCAACTATGGCAAGCGCACGCCACCACAATGTGCAGTTAGCTCCCCGTATTCAAGGAACGGTTCATGCGCCTGCGCCACATTGAGGTTTTTAACGCTGTCATGCCGTGGCCAGCCCCACAATGCCTGCACCCTGTACACACACCCGCATCGCAACTCCTGTTAAAACCTGACTTTACGAAGTGGGCGTCGTTTTGAACAATGCCGATTGAAGCCTGCCCATGCCTTGTAGTTATGGCACGCCTTGAGATACGGGAATGTCATGACTTTCCGTCATGGGTTTACCGTGAAAATACATGACCCGAATCGCCCAGTCTTCATACACTGGCGTTGCGAGTGAGTAAAACTTTCCACTTTTCATTCCCAAAGCGTTACCCAAAGGACTCCCATGAAATTCTCAACCCTGATGACCGCTGCACTGCTGTGCACGGGCCTGGCCGCCACGGCGACGAGCGCCAGCGCTCAAACCCTGAAAAAAATCGCTGACAGCAACAAGATAACCGTGTCGTACCGTGAGGCGTCGGTCCCTTTCAGCTACCTGATTGGCTCCAGCAAAGCTGTGGGGTTTTCAGTTGAGCTGACCGAAGCCATCATTGACGATGTGCGCAAGAAAACCAAAAAGCCTGACCTGCAAATCGCCTACATGCCAGTCACGTCGCAAAACCGCATCCCGTTGCTGGTTAACGGCACCTATGACCTGGAATGCGGCTCCACCACCAACAACTCGACCCGCGCCAAAGACGTGACCTTCAGCACCAACATGTTCTACACCGGTACGCGTTTGCTGGTTAAGAAGTCGTCAGGCGTTAAAAACTATGCCGACCTGGCTAAAAAGACGGTCGCCAGCACCACCGGCACCACCAACGCACAGGTCATCCGCAAGTACAACACCGAGAAAAACCTCGACATGCAGTTGATTCTCGGCAAAGACCATGACGACTCGCTGTTGCTGGTTGAAAGCGACCGCGCAGTAGCTTTCGCGATGGACGACATTTTGTTATTTGGCTTGCGTGCCAATTCAAAAAACCCCGCATCGCTTGAAGTTGTGGGTGACTCGCTGCAAGTTGAGCCCTACGCCTGCATGGTGCGCAAAGATGATCCGGAATTTAAAAAGCTGGTCGACGGCACCATCAACCGCATGATGAAGTCGGGTGAATTTGCCAAGCTGTACACCAAGTGGTTTGAGTCACCGATCGTGCCAAAAGGCGTGAACCTGGGTTTGCCGATGTCCGCTGACCTGAAGGCCATCCTGAAAACGCCAACCGATAAGCCAGCGTTGTAAATTTACAAAGCTGTCCCATGAACCAGACCCAAAATACCACGCGCACCGTGGGTATTCTGGGCGGCATGGGTCCTGCAACACCGAGCACGCGTGGCATGGCGAGTTGCAGCAGCGGTCAGGCGCTGGCGCAGCGGGCTTATCGCCTGGTGGTTTAAAACCGTAAAAATGGCCTAAAATCGCTGTTTTCAGGTATCTAATATGGCTGAAGTCCAATCAATTCGGGCGCAAGCAGCTATAAAAAATATAGCAAATTGAATTGCACCTTCAATCAGCCGATGCGCTCCAGCGGCTGCCCCAGCTGGTGCTGTTGACCTTGTCGATACTTCGTCTGTCACGCTTGGTTGGGCGGCCATGCTCCAGACTGTTGGCGGGCTCCAGGCGGCGTTGCTCTGTCAGCTGTGCCCGCAGGTTCAGGCTGGCTTCGGTTTCTTCGTACAGCAATTGAGCCTCTGGCGCGCCGCCGCGCTTGTCGCTGATGCCGCGCACCACCAGGGTGCGGGTCGCTGGCCCTTGGCGCAGCGCCACCGTGTCGCCCACCTTCACCTCTTTGGCCGGTTTGACCTCCAGGTCGTTGACGCGCACCCGGCCCTTGTCAATTTCTTCCGTAGCCAGGCTGCGGGTTTTGTAAAAGCGTGCGGCCCAGAGCCATTTGTCGATGCGGAGTTTTTCCATGTGCTGATATTTTGAACCAGACTTGTTTTTCAATGAACTTCAAGGTGAATGTCAGTATTTCCCCTTACGTTTTAGACGTGTTTTCGGCAGTCAAGGCGTGCATCATCCTTGTTCTGGACATTGTTTCTGATCAGGAGTTTTTTATGCGTCGTGATACCTTCATCAAATCCCTTGCCGCCCTGGCTGCCGCAGGTGCCTTGCCTTCACCTGCCCTGGCTGCTGCCAATATCAAAATGATGATTCCGGCCAACCCCGGTGGCGGCTGGGACACCACGGGCCGCGCACTGGGCAAAGCCATGCAGGAGTCAGGTGCGGCCAGCACGGTGACCTTTGACAACAAGGGCGGTGCAGCAGGGGCGTTGGGCCTGGCCCAGTTTGTCAATGGCGCCAAAGGCGACGGCAATGCACTGATGGTGATGGGCGCTGTGATGCTGGGCGGCATCATCACCGGCAAGCCGCCTGTGTCGTTAAGCCAGGCCACCCCGATTGCGCGCCTGACCAGCGAATTCAACGTGTTTGTGCTGCCTGCCAATTCGCCGTTCAAGTCAATGGCCGATGTGGTGGCGCAACTGAAAAAAGACCCTGGCAGTGTGAAGTGGGGCGGCGGGTCGCGTGGTTCGACCGAACACATCGCAGCGGCCATGATTGCCCGTGAGGTGGGTGTGGACCCGGCCAAAATCAACTATGTGGCTTTTCGGGGCGGTGGTGAGGCGACAGCAGCCATTCTGGGCGGCAACGTCACAGTCGGCGGCAGTGGCTACAGCGAGTTTGCTGAATACATTGCCTCCGGCAAGATGAAAGCCATTGCCGTCACGTCTGAAGCACGCCTCAAAGGTGTGGCTGTGCCCACGCTGAAAGAGCAGGGCATCAATGTGACGCTGGGCAACTGGCGCGGGGTGTATGGCGGGCCAGGCATCACAGCGGCCCAGCGCAGCGAGCTGATTGAGGTGGTTCTCAAAGCCCTGAAGGCCAAGAGCTGGATCGAAGCCTCTGAGAAAAACAGCTGGACACCTGCCGTGCTGACGGGTGCGGCGTTTGAAAAGTTTGTCGATGATGACTTTGCCAGCTTGCGCGCAACCATGGTCAAGTCGGGCATGGTGTAAGAAACCGCATGTCACAACACAACCCTTCAACCCTGCAAACCATCGTCGCTGCAGGCGTGTTGCTCATTGGCCTGGGCCTGGCGGCGGGCGCTGTAAGCATTCCATCTGCCGCAGGGTATGGCGGGGTTGGGCCCAATTTTTTGCCCTGGCTGGTGTCTGTGGCGCTGATGGTGTGTGGTGCTTTCATGGTGTGGGAGGCACGTACAGGCGGCTTCAAAGCCATGGACCAATCCGAGGGTGTTATGCCATGCTGGTCAGGCTTTGCGTGGGTGTCAGCCGGTTTGCTGGCCAATGCAGCCCTCATCACCACCATTGGTTTTATTTTCAGTTGCACGCTGTGTTTTGTGCTGGCGGTGCAGGGCCTGCGCAACGCCGATGGAACGGCTGATTTCAAACCCGCTACGCTGGTCAAAAACGCGCTGATTGGGATGGCGATTGCCGCACCGGTGTACTGGATGTTCACCAAATTCCTGGCGATCAATTTGCCTGGCCTGACATCAACTGGCTGGCTTTAAGTCCTTCTAAGGCCTGAAATCTTATGGATGTTTTTAATCTCCTCATGCAGGGTTTTGCCACTGCCGCCACCCCGGTCAATCTGCTCTGGTGTTTTGTGGGCTGTGCGCTAGGCACGGCTGTTGGCGTGCTGCCCGGCATTGGTCCAGCTGTGGCCGTGGCCATGTTGCTGCCCATCACGGTCAAGGTCGAGGCCACTGCGTCAATGATCTTTTTTGCTGGTATTTACTACGGGGCCATGTACGGCGGCTCGACCACCTAGATTTTGCTGAACACGCCGGGTGAAACCGCCAGCATGGTCACGGCGATGGAGGGCAACAAGATGGCCAAAAGCGGACGTGCTGGCGCGGCGCTGGCCACGGCAGCCATTGGCTCTTTTGTAGCGGGCACGATTGCCACGGTCATCGTCACGCTGTTTGCGCCCTTGGTGGCCGAATACGCCGTCAAACTGGGGCCCCCCGAGTACTTCATGCTGATGCTGCTGGCCTTTACCACCGTCAGTGCGGTGCTGGGCAAAAGCACGCTGCGCGGGCTGACAGCGCTGTTTATTGGGCTGGCTGTAGGACTGGTGGGTCTGGACCAGATATCTGCGCAGGCCCGCTACACCGGTGGTGTGCCCGAGCTGCTCGACGGCATTGAAATCGTGCTGGTCGCCGTGGGTCTGTTTGCAGTGGCTGAAGCCCTGCACGCTGTGCTGTATGAAGGCAAAGTCGTTGAAGATCAAAACAAGCTCAGCAAGGTTTATATGACAGGCAAGGACTGGCGCAGGTCTATCCCGGCCTGGCTGCGCGGTACGGCCATTGGTGTGCCGTTTGGTTGCATCCCCGCTGGCGGTACTGAGATACCCACTTTTTTAAGCTACGCTGCTGAAAAAAAACTGGCAAAAGACAAGTCAGAATTTGGCAACCAGGGCGCGATTGAAGGCGTGGCCGGACCTGAAGCGGCCAACAACGCCACCGTGACAGCCGCCATGATTCCGCTGCTCACGCTGGGCATTCCAACGTCCAACACCACCGCGATTTTGCTCGGTGCGTTTCAAAACTACGGCATCCAGCCTGGCCCCCAGCTGTTCAGCACCTCGTCCACGCTGGTGTGGGCGCTGATTGCGTCGCTGTACATTGGCAACGTCATGCTGCTGGTGCTTAATTTGCCGTTGGTGGGCCTGTGGGTCAAGCTGCTCAAAATCCCCAAGCCGTATTTGTATGCAGGCATTCTGATTTTTGCCACGGTGGGTGTCTACGGCATGCGGCAAAGCGCGTTTGACTTGTTTTTGCTTTACGCCATCGGCGTGCTGGGCGTAGTGATGCGGCGCTTTGACTTTCCGACAGCGCCCGTGATTGTCGGCATGATTCTGGGCCCGCTGGCTGAAGCGCAATTGCGCAA
>JANOWR010000169.1:0-38772 GCA_031417995.1 Polaromonas sp.
GAGGAATTCGCGCACCTCGCGGCGCAGCGTATCGCACGCGGGCGGCAGGCGCACGGCGTCGAACTTGAACTGGTGCATGGGTGGTCCTGGCCTTGCGGCGCGGGTTGTGAATGGCAGTCAGACTATAGCGCGGCGCCGTACATTCGATCATTCCAAACGTCATCTGTGATATGAAATAACACACCTGTATTTTGAATATTTGGCATCCCGATGTCAAATCAGACTTTTTTCACCAGCGGGACAAAAACATGATTTGCGATACGGGCAGCGGCCTGCTGAACTATGAAGTGATCGACCTCACGCCGCCCTGGCGCGAGCCGGTCGACACCCTCGTGTTCTGCCATGGCGTGGGGACCAATTCGAACGTGTGGAGCGATTGGCTGCCGGTGCTGGCGTCCGACTTCAGGCTGGTGCGCTTCGATACGCGAGGATTCGGCCTGTCGGTGTCCTGCGGTTCACCCGCCTCCTGGACCCTCAAACGCTTCGCCGACGACATCGTTGCGGTCGCGGCGGCCGCGGGCGCGCAGCGCTTTCACCTCGTGGGCGAATCTTTCGGCGGTACGGCGTCGCTGCACCTGGCTGCACGAGCGGATTCGCCGGTGCTGACGCTGACATGCGTCAGTACCGCGCATCGTGGATCGGGCATTGAACTGGTGCGGCGCTGGCGTGAAGAGTTGAGGTTGCTCGGCATGCAGGCGTGGTCGGACGAGATGATGGACCGGCGCTTCCACGCAGGCGCACTCACGGCAGCGCAACGCGAATGGTTCGCCACTACGCAGGCGGCGTGCGAGCCGCAGGCGCTGCTGGCGGTTGGCGAACTGCTTGTTGACACGGACCTGACAGCCGAGCTGTCCAACATCGCCGCACCGACGCTGTTGCTGACGCCGGATGGCAGCCCGTTCGTCACGGTCGATCTTTCAAACCAGATCAAGCAGCAGGTCCCGTTTTGTGAACTGGCGGTGTTTCCTCGTGCCCGCCATGGCCTCGTTTTTTCCCACGCAGCTGAATGCGCTGCGGCCGTGCAGGCGTTCGCACGGCGCGTTGTTGCCAGCGCAAACTGCTGGAATATCAAAATACATGTGTGTTATTAATTACCACATGTGCAGTTTCTATTGTCCGCACTACCATACCAAATTAAACTTCCAGCGAGCGTGGCGCATTCCGGTCGCGCAGTGAATGCGGCAAGCGCAGGCAACAGGCGACGCCGCCCGCGATGAATCCGCTAACCTTTTTATCCTGGAGACAAGACCCATGAATTTCAACCCGCTCACTGCGCACCTGCGCTTGACATTCGCCTCGCTTGCCGTGGCGGCCAGCATTGTTTCGCTGCCGGCGCTTGGCGCGGAGAAGTGGAACTTGTATGTCTATAACGCCGTCTCGACCGTGTCCGCGGTCAAGGGCCTCAACAAGGTGACCGAGGAGATTGAAAAAGAAACCGGCGGTGCACTCTCGGTTCGCCTGCACTTGGGTGGTTCGCTGCCGATCAACACCACGACGATCACACCGGCCGTCAGCGACGACGTCGTGCAGATGGGCGACGACGGTTATTTCCTCGGCAACATCCCGATCGGCGGGGTGCTGCGCCTGCCCATGCTGATCCAATCACTGGAGGAGTACCAGAAGGCGGCCGCTATCATGGATCCATACCTGCAGAAAGCGTTCGACCGCAAGGGCGTCATCGTGCTGGGCCAGTATCTGTATCCGTATCAGGTCGCCTATTCGAGCAAGAAGCTCACCTCACTGGCCGACATCAAGGGGCAGAAGATCCGCGTCACTTCCCCCGAGCAGGGCGAATTCATCAAACGGCTGGGCGGCGTGCCGGTCACCATCGGTGCCCCCGAGGTTCCGTCGGCACTGGACCGCAGCGTGGTCGACGGCGTGCTGACCGCCAATACGGGCGGCGGCAATGTCTGGAAGGATCTACTCA
The DNA here is from genome assembly GCA_031417995.1 of Polaromonas sp. Taxonomy (GTDB): domain Bacteria; phylum Pseudomonadota; class Gammaproteobacteria; order Burkholderiales; family Burkholderiaceae_C; genus Polaromonas. The sequence goes on from JANOWR010000169.1 coordinate 1,928, forward strand.
AGTACAACTACCGCATCGGCATCAACTACTTCAACTCGGTGATCATCGTCAACAAGGAGCGCTTCAACAAGTTGACTCCCGACGTGCAGGCCAAGGTGCGCAAGATCGTGAACGACAACATGGCGCTGATCACCGCCGCCATGCAGGCCGAGGAAGAAGTGCTGACCAAGAAGTTCGCCGACGGCGGTATGGTCATTACGCGCGAATCCAAGGCCGACCTGGCAGAGGGCCTGAAGCTCGTCGCACCTTACTGGGACGAGTGGGCCAAGAACAAGGGTCCCGAGGCAGTCGAGGCACTGAAGAAGGTTCGCACGGCGCTCGGCCGTTAAGAGCCCGGCCATGGGATCGGAACCGCATCTTCTCGATGAGCCTGGGCACCGCATCGAGACCATCATCACCGGGCCCGGCCCGATCGAATACGCCTCCGAGGCGATCTCATCGCTGGCCCTGGTGGCGATGATCGTGCTGATCGGCGCCGAAGCGATCGTCCGCAACCTGTTCGGTGGCTCACTGCAGATCACCGACGAGATCGGCGGCTACCTGCTGGTGGCCGTCACCTTCCTGAGCATGTCGGTATCCGAAGCGCATGGAGCCTTCCACCGGGTCGAGCTGGTCCAGGCACGCATGTCGCAACGTGGACGGATCTGGCTCCAGATCGTCTTCGACGGGTGCTCACTGGTGGCATCGCTGCTGGTGACCTGGCAGTTGGGGCGCCTCGCGCTCAATTCCTGGAATTCCGGCGATGTCGCGCCGACCCCGTTGCAGACCCCCCTGTGGATGCCGCAGGCGGTCATGGGCATCGGGATGGCGTTCCTCTGCTACGCGCTCGTGCGCTCTGCGTACGCCAAATACGTGTTCATTCAATCGGAGGTACCCGCATGACACCGGGCGTCGAACTCATCGTCGTGCTCGCGATCTTCATCGCGCTGCTTTGCCTGGGAATGACCATCCCGTTCGCGATCACGGTGCCCTCCGTGATCTACCTGCTCATGCACGCCGGCCTGCCGGGCCTCAAAGGCATCGGCCTGGTTTCGTGGGGCAGCATGAACAGCTTCACGCTCACGGCCATCCCGCTGTTTATCCTGATGGCGGAGATTCTCCAGGAAAGCAAGCTCAGCCTGAGGGTCTATCGCGGCCTCTCGAAACTGGTGGCATGGATGCCCGGCGGCTTGCTGCAGACGAACATCGCCGGCTGCGCCATCTTCTCCGCGATCAGCGGCTCCAGTGTCGTGACCGCCGCCTCGATCGGCCGGGTGGCGCTGCCCGAGCTCGAGCGGCGCAAGTACAACCCGCGGGTTTCTGCGGGCTCGCTCGCCGCAGGCGGCACGCTGGGCATCCTGATCCCCCCGAGCATCGCCATGATCGTCTACGGTACCTTCACCGAGACTTCAGTTGCCAAGCTCTTTATGGCGGGCGTCGTGCCAGGCCTGTTGCTTACTGCGATGTTCATGATCTACATCGCGGCCCACGCGCTGATCGATCCTTCGATCGGGCCCAAGGAAAAAGGGGCGCGCAACATGCGCGAGTTCGGCGATGCGCTGATGGATGTGTTTCCGTTCGTGGTGCTGATCGGCGGGACGATCGGCAGCATCTACACGGGCCTGGTGACTCCCACCGAAGCGGCGGCGGTCGGTTGCCTGCTGGCCGCGGTCATCGCCGCCATTTGGGGCGACAGCAATTTCGGTGTTTACAAGCGCGCCTTGCAGTCCACCACGCGAGTGTGCGGCAACATCCTCTTCATCGTTTATGCGGCGTTTCTGTTTTCGTACGCCATCAGTTACGCGGGCGTCGGCGAGCAGATCACGCAGTTCCTCGTAGACCTCAAGCTGTCGAAGTTCGCGTTCTTTTTTGCACTGTTCGTGCTCTACACGATATTGGGATGCCTCGTGGAAAGCCTGGGGATGATCGTGGTCACGGTGCCGCTACTCTATCCGGTGCTGCTGCAGTACGGGATCGACCCCATCTGGTTCGGCGTGATTCTGGTGATCTTCATCGAGATGGGGCAAATCTCACCGCCTATCGGAATCAACCTGTTCGTCATTCAGGGTATCTGGAACGGCAAGCTCAGCGACGTGGTGATCGGCACCATTCCATTCCACCTCATCATGTTCGTGCTGCTGCTGCTGCTGGTCATTTTCCCGGAAATCGCGATGTGGCTTCCTTCGACCGCCAGCGTCCAAAAGTAGTGCGGGCACACGCCATGTCCAGGAAAAGGATCGATCATGTGGAGCATTGACGGAAGGCCACCGGTACGTGTGGACGCGCAAGTCCTCACGCGGATGCCCGACGCGATGCGCCGACCCCACGTGTCGGCCTGGGGCCAGGCCAACCGGCCGGGGCACCTGGTGGATTGCTTTCTGGAAGGGCCTTGTTTTGATAGCGAAGGCAAGCTGTTCGTGACGGACATTCCGCACGGCCGGATCTTCCACATCGATGGCGCGTGCGAGTGGACCTGCGTTCTCGAAAATGACGGCTGGCCGAATGGCCTGGCGGCACATCCGGACGGCAGCCTGTGGATCGCCGATTACCGCTACGGCATTCGACGCTTCGATCCTGCAGACGGCCATGTTGAAACCGTCCTGGGCCACCGGAATAGCGAGTCCTTTCGCGGGGTGAATGACCTCGTGTTCGACGCCATCGGGCGACTGTATTTTACCGACCAGGGCCAGACCGGCATGCATGACCCGACCGGCCGCGTCTACCGTTTCCAGCCTGACGGCCGTCTCGACATGTTGCTGTCCAATGGCCCCAGCCCGAACGGGCTGGCGGTGAGCCCCGACATGAAGGTGCTGTATGTCGCCCTTACGCGGGCGAATCAGGTCTGGCGCGCGCCCATGCAGCCCGACGGCTCGATCAGCAAGATGGGCGTCCTGCAGACCTTCTTCGGCCCGACGGGGCCCGATGGCCTGGCAATCGACCGCTTCGGGCGATTGCTGGTGGCGCACCCCAGCCTGGGCGGTGTCTTCGTGCTCAACGCGCGCGGCGAGGTGACCCACCACTTGCGCAGCCCGCTGCCGGACAGCGCCGTCACCAACGTTGCGTGCTGGCCCGGCCGGGATGCGGTCGTGATGACCGAATCAATGTCGGGCAGCGTCCTGGTTGCGCAGCTTCCCGAACCCCTGGACACCGCAGGATGACCGAGCGCAAAGTCGTCAAGTCCGCTGCGCGCGTTCTGCAGTTGCTGGAGCACTTCGATGACGAGCGCAGGCCGATGGCCGTGGCCGAGATCGCGTCACACCACGATTGGCCCGCGTCGAGCACGTCGGCCCTGATGTCCAGCCTCGTCACGCTCGGCTACCTTGAATACGACCCTGGCAAGCGTGTCTATCGGCCGTCGGTTCGGGTGGCCCTGCTGGGCGACTGGATCCATCGTGATCTCCTGAAAGAAGGCCAGCTCGCCCGCCTGATGGAGCACCTGAACGAAGCCACCGGAGAGACGATCGTCTTGGCCGCGCAAAACGGTTTGGAGTCGCAATACCTGCGCGTGCTGCAGGGCACGAATGCATTGCGACTGCACTTGCACATTGGCACCGAGCGACCGCTGTTCGGCTCTGGCACGGGCAGTATGCTGCTAAGCGCCATGGACGCCGCCGCGATACGCAAGCTGGCGCGCCGCTTCAACGCGACCGTCCCGCAGGGCAAGCGCGTCGATATCGACGAAGTGCTGGTAAACCTTGCAAAGGACCGTGCCAGAGGCTACTCCGTCTCGCTCAACCAGGTCACAATGCATTCGGGGCTGATTGCGATGCTGTTGCCCGCCGCCCCCGGGGAGCAGTCCCTAGCGCTGGGCATCTCGGGTCTCACTGTGCGGCTACTCGAGCACGAGCAGAAGTACGTGCGGCTCGTGCGCAAGGCCATGACGAACTTCCTGTTGATTGAACACGACTCACCCCCTATGCGGCAAACCGCCCGAGAAAGATCCCATGAATGACCCGGTACTCTTCACTCGCGACGGTGGTGTGGTCACACTTACCCTGAACGAACCCGCAACGCGCAACGCAGTGTCTCCGGCCATCACCGAAGCGCTGGTAGCCCATATCCGCGAAGTCAACCATGACCTCTCTATCCGCTGCGTCATCCTCACCGGCGTCGGTGAAGGCTTTTCGTCGGGCGGCAACGTCAAGGACATGAAGGAAAAGAAAGGTCTGTTTGGCGGCACCCCGGCGGAAATAAGGCGGGGCTACTGGCATGGCATCCAGCAAATCCCGCTGGCCATGTACGAGCTGGAAGTCCCCAGCATTGCAGCCGTGAACGGCGCGGCTATCGGTGCGGGATGCGACCTCTCCCTGATGTGCGACATCCGAATCGCCGGGCGGAGCGCCGTGTTCGCCGAGAGCTTCATGCGCGTCGGACTGGTGTCCGGCGATGGCGGTGCATGGCACCTGCCGCGCGTCGTGGGCCTGTCGAAGGCCTACGAGATGACATTCACAGGCGATTTCATCCGCGCCGAGGAGGCCGTGCGCATCGGGCTTGCCTCGCGTTGGGTCGAGGACGCCGACCTGATGACGGAGGCCATGACGCTCGCGCAGCGGATCGCCGCCCATCCCTCGCATTCGCTGCGCCTGACCAAGAGGTTGCTGCGCGACTCGCAGCATGTGAGCCTGCCGATCGCACTGGAACTGGCGTCTTCATCGCAGGCGCTGGTGCAGCACACGCATGACCAGTACGAAGCCGTTTCGGCCTTCCTTGAAAAGCGCGAGCCGAAGTTCGAGGACCGCTGACGCTCCCTGGTCCTGCGGCGCATGATCGTCGTCATTCCCCAAACTCTCTCAGGAAACCCATGAAAATCTTTCTCAAATCTGCGGCCACGGCCCTCCTGGCACTCGCCGCGATTCCTGCGGCGCATGCTGCCTGGCCCTCCGATGGGCCCATCTCGGTGAGCGTCGGCTTTGCGGCCGGCGGTACGACCGACGTGATGGTGCGCACTCTTGCGCCATTCATCGCCAAGCACCTGGGCGACAATGCCTCGCTGATCGTGATAAACCGCCCCGGCGCTTCCGGAGAAATCGCGATCAACCAGGTCATACGCACCAAGCCCGACGGCTACTCGCTGGTCGTCGTCAACACACCGGGTTATTTCTTCGTGCCTATGTACCGCAAGTCGTCGTATGCCACCAGCGACCTCACCATGCTGGCCCGCGTCGTCGCAGACCCCACCGTCATGGTGTCGCGCAAGGACGGCAAGGTCTCTGACCTGCGCCAGGCTCTCAACCAGTTGAAGGCTTCGCCGAGTTCTCTCTCGGCCGGCCACAACGGCATAGGCACCAATGGGCACCTGGCAATGGTTCGACTCGAAGCAGCCGCAGGCGTGAAATTCAACGCCATTCCCTTTAACGGCAGCGCACAGCAAAAGATCGCCCTGGGCAGCAACAGTCTCGACATCGCCTTCCTGGCGGCTTCGGAAGTGCCCGATCCTGAGAACGAGGCCACGCCGGTTCGTTTGCTCGCGCAGTTCACGCGGACCAAGGTGCAGCGGCTGACCTCCGTGCCGACTACCTTCGATCTGGGCCTGTCCGTGGAAATGACTGGCGAGCGCGGATTCGCGGCGCCAAACAACGTGCCGCCGGCCATCATGGCGCGCCTCGAGAAGGCCATCGAAGACGCCGTGAAGGACCCCGAATTCAGAAAGGCTGCGCGCAATGACGCGCCGTTCCTTTCGTTCCTCGGCGGCGCTGACTGGAAACGCCAGATCGACAGCGATAGCAAGGCCTATGAGGCCATCGCACGGACCCTCCCCAAAGACTGAATCGAGGGCACGAAGTGAACGCAAAATCCGATCAGCAAAAGCCTTATTCGCATATCCGGGTGCTGGACATGTCGCGCGTGCTGGCAGGTCCATGGGCTGGGCAGGTAATGGCCGACCTGGGCGCCGAAGTCATCAAGGTTGAGCGACCGCTTACAGGGGATGACACGCGGCACTGGGGTCCGCCATTCTTGAAGGACGAGGCCGGGCGGACGACGGCCGAAGCTGCCTATTACATGTGCGCCAACCGGGGCAAGCAGTCCATCACCGTGGACATCAGCAAGCCAGACGGCCAGGCGCTCATCCGCGCGCTGGCTGCAAAGTGTGATGTACTGCTGGAGAACTACAAGGTGGGGGACTTGGCGCGGTACGGCCTGGGCTACGAAGACATCAAGGCTGTGAACCCGGACCTCATCTACTGCTCCGTCACGGGATTTGGGCAGACCGGGCCCTCGCGCCATCTCACCGGCTACGACTTCATGATCCAGGCCATGGGCGGCTTGATGAGCCTGACCGGGCATGGGGACGCAGAGCCCGGCGGCGGGCCCATGAAGGTCGGGGTGCCGGTGGCGGACCTGGTCACGGGCCTTTACACCGCCATTGCCATACAGGCAGCCCTGGCGCGGCGCGAACGGACCGGCGGCGGCGGGGAGTGGATCGACATGGCGCTACTGGACTGTCAAGTGGCGATGCTGGCGAACCAGGGGCAGAACTATCTGTCCGGCGATGGCAGCCTCACGCCCCGTATGGGCAATGCGCACCCAAACGTGGCGCCCTACGAAGTTGTCCCGACGCAGGACGGCCACATGGTTCTGACGGTGGGCACCGATTACCAGTTCCGCAAGTTCTGCGCCGCCGTGAACCGGCCCGAGCTGGCATTGGACGCGCGATTCCTCACAAATGCAGACCGCGTGACGAACCGGCGTTACCTGTCGCCCATCGTGGGCGAGATCATCGCGGCCAGGCAGACCGCGCAGTGGATGGATGTGTTCGGTGAGGTCGGAGTCGCGTGCGGGCCTATCAACACGCTGCGCGATGTGTATCGACATCCGCAGGTGATTGATCGCGGGATGGTGTTCGAAATGGAGCATCCGATCGGTGGGAAAGTGCCGCTGACCGCCAACCCGATTCATTTCCGCGAGCACCCGATCCGCTACGAGGTACCGCCGCCACTGTTGGGTCAGCACACGCGTACCGTTCTCGGGGAAGTACTGGGTCTTGATAGCGCCGAGATTGACCGGCTGGCTGGGGAAGGGGTCATCTGATTCGCGTAAGTGGAACCGTAGCGCCTTGGTAGGATCCGGCCCGCGGCAACCATCATTTACGCCTCCGCTCCTGGGACGAAGCGCACCACTTCAGCCTGAGCGCAAGACGCGCCGCCGGGTTTTGATGATGCTGAACTGGCGCTTTTGCATCTGAACCCCCGAGCCTGCACACACCGTCGCAAACATGCGTCATGGCCTACAAGCAATGGTCCCTAATGAGCTATGGACAAAAACTGATCCGGCTTATTCTGATTTTTTCTTGCCCAGGAGCATGCACATGATCTCGCATCTGGTGTCTACCATCAACTCGCAAACACGCCTGTTGCCAGCCAATGTGGCCGTACGATTGCCGCACGGTCAATTGCTCGGTGCGCCAAACGCGTCTGTCAAGCTGAGTTTTTCAGACTGGTCAAGCATGGCGCGCCTCAAGGCCGGGCAAATCGGTGCACTGGCTGAAGACTATGTTGAAGGCAAGCTGCAACTTGAAGGCACCATGCGCGACATCATCGGTGCAGTGACTCGCCTGCTGCCGGGCAACCCCGTCGCAAGCGATACCCACTGGTGGTCGCATCTGCTGCGCCGCGCCAAGTCGCTGGCGGCACACACGCCAGGCAAAGACGCCGCGCAAATACAGTTTCACTACGATGTGTCAGATGCGTTTTACGCGCTCTGGCTAGACCCGCGCCAGGTGTATTCGTGTGCCTATTACTGCGACCTCTACGATGCGTCGGTCACGCTTGCCAAGGCGCAAGAAAACAAGCTTGACCTGATCTGCCGAAAACTGATGCTCAAGCCCGGCGAGCGCTTTTTAGACATCGGTTGTGGCTGGGGCGCGTTGCTGCTGTGGGCGGCCGAGCACTATGGCATACAAGCCACCGGAATCACCCTGTCAAAAAACCAGCACCACCACTTGCAGCAACTGATTGCGCAAAAGGGCCTGACAAACCGCGTAACGGTGGCGCTGCGCGACTACCGGGACATGACGGTAGGCGAGCATCTTTTGCCGTTTGACAAAATTTCTTCAGTTGGCATGTTTGAGCACGTGGGCCACGCCAACATGACGGCCTACTTCTCAAAAATCATGAGCCTGCTTGCGCCCGGCGGACTGGTGTTGAACCACGGCATCACGGCGGGTGGCCTTGAAAATCGGCAGCTGGGTGCGGGTATGGGTGACTTTATTGAAAAATACATCTTTCCTGGTGGCGAGTTGCTGCACGTCAGCGCCATGCTGGAGCACATGGCGCGCGCCGGGCTGGAGCTGGTGGATGCAGAAAACCTGCGCCCGCACTATGCCCGCACCCTGTGGGACTGGTCCAATGCGCTGGAGACCCACATCGACGAGGCGCGCCGCATCCTGGCGCTGGACGCTGATGCGGCGCAGGCAGAAAAAACCTTGCGTGCCTACCGCCTGTACCTGGCGGGCAGCGCAATGAGCTTTGAGCAAGGCTGGCTGTCACTGCACCAGTTGCTGGCCATGAAGCCGACGGTGAGCAGCGCACCGGCTGCGTATCCCTTCAATCGCAGCTACATGTATTGCTGAACAAGTTTTACTGACCCGAAGAATCACCCGCGCGGGTGGTTCTCTTCCAGAATTTTCTTCAGCCGTTCACGCGCCACATGGGTGTAAATCGTGGTGGTTGAAATATCGGCATGCCCCAGCAGCATTTGCACGGCGCGCAGGTCTGCCCCGTGGTTGAGCAGGTGCGTGGCAAAGGCGTGGCGCAGGGTGTGCGGTGACAAGGGTGAGTTGATGCCTGCAGTAACGGCATACTTTTTGACCAGCATCCAGAACATCACCCGGCTCATGCCATGGCCGTGGTGGGTGACAAACAAGTCATCGGTTTGCTGGCCTTTCAGAATGTCGGGCCTGGCGTCTTTGAGGTACAGCACGATGGCCTCGCGTGCCAACTGGCCAAAGGGCACCAGCCGCTCCTTGTTGCCCTTGCCCATCACGCGCAGCACGCCTTCGTTCAGGCTCAGATGAAAAGTTTTCAGCCCGACCAGCTCGCTAACGCGCAGGCCGCTGGCGTACATCAGCTCCAGCATGGCGCGGTCGCGTTGGCCCAGCGCTGTGTCTGCGTTGGGTGCAGCCAGTAGCGTTTCAACCTGGGTTTCGCTCATCACCTTGGGCACACGCAGGGCTTGCCTGGCTGATTGCAGCTTTAACGTCGGGTCAGAAGCAATAAAACGTTCACGCAATGCCCAGCGAAAGTAGCGCTTGAACACCGTCAGGCGGCGGTTGGCAGAAGTGGCTTTGGTGGCGCTGTGACGTGCTGAAAAATAGCCATTTAAGTCAGCTTCCTGCGTCTGGTCAAGGTTGCGATTTTTTTGCGCATCTTTAGCCAGCCAGGCCGCATACAAAGACAAGTCACGCCGGTATGCGGCCAGCGTGTTTTTGCTCAAGCCGTCTTCCAGCCACAACGCATCAATGAAGCTGTCGATACTGGATAGGCTGTTGGTGTTCACAAGCGAGGACATGAGGGCAACGATAACAAAAAAGCCGCTTGAAAAAGCGGCTTTTTATTAAAACGAGAAATGAATTATTCGAGTTTCAACTTGGCCGATTCCACCACTTTTTTGTATACCTCATATTCCGCAGCGATCTGCGCAGAGAACTGCTCTGGCGTGTTGCCAATCACGATGGAGCCGGTGTCTTCAATGCGCTTGCGGATGGCCGGGTCTTCCAGCGATTTTTTAACGCCTGCATTGACCTTGTCAACCACTTCTTTCGGCAAGCCTTTGGGGCCGGTGATGCCGTAGTAAGCCATGCGGTTGACAGGCTCCAGGCCCAGTTCTTTGAAAGTAGGCACATCAGGCAGCACTGCCAGGCGCTGGGGCGCAGCCACCACAATCGGGATCAAACGCTTTTGCTGGATGAAAGGTAAGGCCGACGGAATATTGTCAAAAATCATGTTGACCTGACCAGCCACCGTGTCGTTCAAGGCCGGGCCTGCGCCACGGTAGGGAATGTGGGTGATGAAGGTGCCGCTCAGGTTTTTATACAGCTCCATCTGCAGGTGGCCAATGCCGCCCGTGCCGGATGAAGAATACGAATACTTGCCCGGATTTTTTTTGATTTCAGCAATGAACTCTTTGTAGTTTTTGGCTGGAAAGCTGGGGTGCACCGCAATCAGGTTGGGCGTCGCTGCAATGTTGATGATGGGCGTGAAATCGGTCAGCGTGTTGTAGGTGATTTTGGGGTTGATAGCGGGGTTGGCCGCTGTGGTGGATACCGTGGCCATGCCCAGCGTATAGCCGTCGGGTGCAGAGCGCGACAGCTCGGTTGCCCCTACCACACCACCGCCACCGGCCTTGTTTTCAACCACCACCGATTGCCCCAGCGCCTTGCCCAGGGGGTCTGCAATCACGCGGCCCACAATGTCGGTGGTGCCGCCAGGTGCAAAAGGTACTTGCAGCTTGATAACCTTGTTGGGGTAGCCTTGGGCCAGCACGGCACCAGAGGCCAGCGTCAAAGCAGACAAGGTCAATAAAAAACGACGTTGCATGGTCAAATCTTTCAAAATAAAAACAACCTGAATGGTACGTGTAACGTTAACGTTTTGGCTTGTGGATTACGCATAAGGGCAAACCCGAGTTATTCTTGACGGGTGAATTACGCCCAACTCCTTATCCCCGATTTCTCACTCATCATCTGCGGCTACCTGGTCTGCCGCTACACCGCCCTCAACCGCACGGTCTGGGAACAAGTGGAGAGCCTGGTGTATTACTTTTTATTTCCGGTGTTGCTTTTCCATTCGATTGTGAAAAGCCCGCTCGACCTGGTTGCTGCCTCCAGCCTCATCAGCGCAGGGCTGCTGATGGGCCTGGCAGGCATTGCCATGGCCTACAGCCTGCCCTACTTGCCGTGGCTGGGCAAACGCATTGACAAACGCGAACATGCAGCCAGCGCCCAGGTGGCATTTCGCTTCAACTCCTTTATTGGGCTGGCCCTGGCCGACAGGCTGGCAGGCGCTGAGGGGCTGGTGCTGATAGCGGTGCTGATTGGGGTGTGCGTGCCGATGTTCAACATGGCCGCCGTCTGGCCCATGGCCCGGCACAACCAGAGCGGTTTTGCCAGAGAGCTGCTGCGCAACCCGCTCATCATTGCCACCGCCACTGGGCTGGTCGCCAACCTGCTGGGTTTTAGCATGCCGGTATGGCTGGAGCCTACCGTCACCCGCATAGGCGCTGCGTCGCTCGCGCTGGGGCTGATGGCGGCGGGCGCTGGCATGCAGTTTGCCCATTTGTCGCAGGCCAAAACACTGGCTGTGGCCGTGCTGTCGATACGCCATCTTTTGACACCCGTGGTTGGCTTGGTGCTGGCAAAACTCTTTAATCTGTCGCCGGCGCAAACCACCATCCTGCTGGCGTTTTCAGCCTTGCCCACGGCGTCGAGCGCCTACGTGCTGGCCGCGCGCATGGGCTACAACGGCGGCTACGTGGCCGGGCTCGTCACGCTGTCAACCATGCTCGGGGTGGTCAGCTTGCCGTTTGCTATAGGCATTCTGGGTGCGTTGCGCTGAGCTGATTGCTATAAATTAAATAGCTGCTTGCGCCCGAATCTATTGGGCTAGAGCCCAATTTATATGCTCAAAAAGCACATTTGAAGGCGTTTTTAACCGATTTTGAAGGGCTGAACGAATCTCAAAGTCATCCACCACCCGCAGCGCATTGCCCATCGCCACCGCAATGTTGCGCAGCCAGCGCTGGTGGCCAATGCGGCGTATCGCGCTGCCTTCGGTGTTGCGTAAAAACTCTTCTTCAGTCCACGCAAAAAGCGTCACCAGTTGCTGGCCAGTCAGTCCCTGCCTTTCATCAAAATCAGGCAAGGCGTTGCGCTGGGCAAATTTGTTCCACGGGCAGGCGAGCTGGCAATCGTCGCAGCCGTAAATGCGGTTGCCGATGAGGGGCCGCAGCTCAACGGGGATCGGTCCGGCGTGCTCAATCGTCAGGTAAGAAATGCAGCGCCTTGCATCCAGCTTGTGCGGCGCAATGATGGCCTGGGTGGGGCACACGTCAATGCAGGCTGTGCAAGTGCCGCAATGCGGCGTGACGGGCGCACTTGGCGGCAGGGCGATGTCGATATAAATCTCACCCAAGAAAAACATCGACCCGGCTTCGCGGTTGAGCACCAGCGTGTGCTTGCCGCGCCAGCCCTGGCCGCTTCTGGAGGCCAGCTCTGCCTCCAGCACAGGGGCTGTATCTGTGAAGGCACGGTGGCCCAGTTTTTCAACCTGCACAGCGATTTTTTCACTGAGCTTTTGCAGGCGGTTGCGCATGACCTTGTGGTAGTCCCGGCCACGGGCGTAGCTAGATACGACAGCTTCCGTGGGGCGCTTCAGGCGAGAAAACTCAACGGCTTGCCAGTCATCAGGCGTGCTGGCTGGCAAGTAGTCCATACGGGCGGTAATGACGCTCACCGTGCCCGGAATCAGCTCTGCAGGCCGGGCCCTTTTAAGCCCATGCGCCGCCATGTAATGCATGTCACCATGAAAGCCTGAGGCCAGCCACGCGGATAATCCGGGTTCAGCAGACGACAAATCAACGCCTGCAATACCGATTTGCGAAAATCCAAGTTCACGCGCCCACGTCTGGATGTGCTGTACCAACCGTGATTTGTCTTCGGATTTATTTTTATTCACGCCATGATTGTAAAAAGTATTGTTTGGCCCAACGAGGATGCCACCCAGGCGTTTGCCAAAACGCTGGCCGCGCAGCCTGGATTGGGTAACGCATTCATTGAACTGCGTGGTGACCTGGGCGCAGGCAAAACAACTTTTGTGCGTCACCTGCTGGGAGCGCTGGGCGTTCAGGGCCGCATCAAAAGCCCCACCTATGCGGTGGTGGAGCCTTATGAGCTTTCAAAGGGTTTGAACATCTGGCACTTTGATTTTTACCGCTTCAATGACCCGGACGAGTGGGAAGAAGCGGGTTTTCGGGAGCTGTTTGCCAGCCCCGGACTCAAGCTGGTCGAATGGGCGGCCCATGCCGGACCACACATTCCGCAGGCTGACCTGGTGATAGCTATTGACACGATCGATTCAGACGCACGCAGCGTCACGTTAACGACCATGACAGATACCGGCGCTAGACTTCTGCCATGAACAGACGGGATGTTTTGCAATCTGGCACGCTGGTGTTGCTGCTGAGTGCGCAACACATCGCACGCGGTGCAACGATTGTGGCGGTGCGTGTGTGGCCTTCAAAAGACTACACCCGCCTGACGATTGAGTCAGACGGCGAGATCAAGGCGCGCCAGTTTTTTATTGCTGAACCGCCCAGGTTGGCAGTAGACATGGAAGGCATTGACCTGATACCGGCGCTGCGCGAATTGGTGGCCAAGGTCAAGTCAGACGACCCCAATATCTCGGGCATTCGTGTCGGGCAAAACGCACCGGGCGTGGTGCGTCTGGTGATTGATTTGAAGCAGCCCATCTTGCCGCAAGTGTTCACGCTGCCGCCAGTTGCCGCTTACCAGTACCGGCTGGTGTTTGACCTCTACCCCACGCAAGTTGCTGACCCGCTGGAAGCCCTGATTGCCGAGCGGCTGGCTGACAAGTCACAAAGCCAGCTTCGCCTGGACAAGACCCTGACACCTGCGCCGTCATCACCGGCTGCCCCTGACCCACTGGGTGAACTCATCGCCAAACAATCGGGCAGGTCAGCCAGTAGCAGCACTGCCACGCTACCCGTTCCAAATAAATCAATAGCCACCAAACCGCCACCAGAAGCCCCCTTGCCACTCCCAGGCAAAACCGACAGGCTCATCATTGTGGCGCTCGACCCTGGCCACGGCGGTGAGGACCCTGGCGCGATTGGCCCAGGCGGCACGCGCGAGAAAGACGTGGTGCTGCAAATTGCCCTGCGCCTGCGTGACCGCATCAACCAGCAGCCCAACATGCGCGCCTATTTGACGCGTGATGCGGACTTTTTTGTGCCGCTGCATATTCGTGTACAAAAGGCACGCAAGGTACAAGCTGACCTGTTCATCAGCATCCATGCCGATGCATTTTTTACAGAACGGCCACAAGGTGCCAGCGTGTTTGCATTGAGCGACAAGGGCGCGTCCAGCAGCGCAGCCCGCTGGATGGCCGACAAAGAAAACTCGGCCGACCTGGTGGGCGGTGTGAATGTCAAAGTCAAGGACGCGCAGGTGCAAAAAGCCCTGCTGGATATGAGCACCACCGCGCAGATCAATGACAGCCTGAAGCTTGGCAACGCGATGCTGGGCGAGATAGGTGCCGTGGGCAAACTGCACAAGCCGCGTGTGGAGCAGGCAGGTTTTGCGGTGCTTAAAGCGCCCGACATTCCGAGCGTGCTGGTAGAGACAGCGTTCATCAGCAACCCTGACGAAGAAGCCAAGCTGCGTAGCGAAGCGTATCAGGTGCAACTGGCTGATGCGCTGATGCGCGGCGTGAGTCGCTACTTTGCCCGCAACCCGCCATTGGCCAGAAACCGGCCCCTATAGCCGTGTGCAGTGATGCACGAACAGAAGCGGGTTACAAACAGTCGCAAAGCTTGTCGCTATGCAAGGCTTTGTCCTACAAGCTGCAGGCTGCTCTGGCGCTAATATAAAAATACGAGCAATCGGTAAATTTAAACCGCCTGGCTTGCAACTTCTAAAAGGAATTTACCATGACAACAAAACTTTTTCTCTCAGTAGCCGCTGCTTCCCTGATCGCACTGACGGGCTGCTCAACCTCCCCCACCAATGCACAAATTGGCACCGGTGTCGGCGCTGTTGCTGGCGGCGTCATTGGTAGCGCTGTAATAGGTGGCCCGGTTGGCACGCTGGGCGGTGCAGCCGCTGGCGCACTGATCGGCAACGAAATTGGCAAGAAAAAATAATCTTGTTGAGTCGTACGTCTAGCCCTGCCTGACCAAGTCAGACGGGGTAAATAAGCGAGTTGAGAATCAACTCACTGTCGTACACGCAAAGGCGACTCCTGAACTTCCAGGAGTCGCCTTTTTTTATGAGTTCATCAATATAGCGGCCAACGTTATAAACCTCGCTGATACTGCCCGGCCTGGTGCGGAACACGGCGTAATTTGTCTGCGCTTTGATGACATCGCCATCCGGCGTCGTGCCCTGTGAAATGATGCGCACCGGGCTCAGGATGTGACGCGTGTAATACGGGCCGTGGTAGATGGTTTGCGTGATGCCGTACACGCGGTCTTTCATCATGCCCTGGCTCTCAAGTGCCATCAGTGCCAGCGGTAAACCCCGGTCAAAATTCTCACGCGCCTGCACGGTGTAATGGCCGTCTTCCAGAAAAAACAGCGGCCAATCGTCAAACCGTTTGTCGTCCAGCGCCGCCGCGTAAGCTGCATTGAGCTGGTCCAGCTGATGGTGCAGGTGCATGGATTGTTCTGGTTCTAACGCGTTCATAGCTTCATCACCTTGCGCCAGTATGCATACATGCTGCGAATCAGGGTTTCAGTCACCATGTGCTCAGTGCCTTCCGTGCCGGTGCCGCCCAGCTCGCACAGCGTGCTGCCTGCCTCACCGGCTTGCTTGAAGCCAGCCTGACTGAACTCAATCACCTCGCCATCGTCCGCACTCACAAAGCCAGCTGGGCCAAACAAATTGGCCTGACGCAAGCGGCGTTGGGTCATCTCGGGGGTGTCGTCTGCAAACCCAAAATGCGTCCAGACAAAGTCAAACTCGCCCTGCCCGCGCGGCACGATGTGCCGGGTGCTCAATGAGTTGACCTGCTGCTGAATGATGAGGCTGGGGAACAGCGTGATCATGGTCACGGTTGGCGTGATGTCAGTGCCCGGCTTGCTCGGGTCGTCTATCTTCCACCAG
Source organism: Polaromonas sp. (assembly GCA_031417995.1). Classification (GTDB taxonomy): domain Bacteria; phylum Pseudomonadota; class Gammaproteobacteria; order Burkholderiales; family Burkholderiaceae_C; genus Polaromonas. The sequence continues at coordinate 17,745 of JANOWR010000169.1, forward strand.
GCTTCGGGTACCACGTCCAGCAGGCGGTCATCGTGCAGCGCCATGTTGGCTTTGAAGCTGGTCACGCCTTCAGTGACCGCTGCGCTTGCGTTGACCTCATTACGTCTTGAAATCATCACCGCATGTCTGCCGTGTTCGTCCATTACCATGCGGCTTTTCTGGTCCGCACGCCACAGGCCAAACGTCACAAACCAGGTGTGCAGCAAGCCGGGGTGGTACGGGTCCTTGATGTTTTCCATCATCAACTTCCAGTTACCCGGAATGCGCTGGCGGTTGTAGCCCAGCAGCGTCAGCTTGCGCGCGCCGTTCGCATCTTTAAAAATGCGATTGATCCACGGCATGATGTGGGAGCCCAGATAGTCGGCCAGCGGTTCAACGCTGTCACTGAAAGTGGCAAACACCAAACCATGCAACACGGCAACACGCAGCTTTGTCAGGCCATGGTCTTTGACATCAAAGTCTGCAGGCATGCCGCCCTGTACTTTGGCATCCTTGCAGTCGCCATCTTTCACGCCGTCTTTAAAAGGCAGGCCCGCCAAATCACCATTGAGCTTGTAAGTCCACTGGTGGTAGGGGCACACAAAGCTGCGCGCATTGCCGTGCTGCGTTTGGCAAAAGCGCACGCCACGGTGCGCGCAGCGGTTTTCAACCACGCGTATGCCGCTATCTGTGGCCTTGTCTTTGGGTGCAACACGGTCACGCACCATGATGACCTGCCGCTCACCGACATGGCTAAGCTTGTAGTCACCGGTGTTGGGTACTTCAACCTCAAGACCCACGTAGCACCAATGCGCGCCATAAAAAATCTTGTCGAGTTCCTGGCTGTACAACTGCGCGTCGGTGTAGGCCCAAAAGGGTACGCGGCTGGTGCTGCTTTGCTGCCAGCGGGGAGAGTCAAGATTTGAAGACATGGATTAATAGTAAGCTTACTTATTACTTTTGCCTTCAGGGTTTAACCGAATCCTGCGCAGCTGGGTTGCGCCCGGCCTTCCACGCCCCGTAAATCACCACCAGACCCGGGATCAAAATCATCGCCCAGATGATTTTTTCCAGGTTGGCTTTGACAACCGGAATGTTGCCAAAAAGATAGCCCGCCGTGATGATGCCACCCACCCACAGCGCGCCACCGACCAGGTTGTAAAACGTGAATTTGCTGCGGCTCATGTCGGACACGCCCGCCACAAACGGCGCGAAGGTCCGCAAGAACGGTGCAAAGCGTGCCAGGATGATGGTGATGCCGCCATAGCGCTCGTAAAACGCATGCGATTTGTCGAACGCATTTTTGTTAAAAAACCGCGAATTTTCCCAGCTGAAAACCTTGGGGCCAAAATAGCGGCCAATCATGTAGTTGCACTGGTCGCCCAAAACCGCTGCCACAAATAGCAAGCCGACAGCCACAGGAAAACTCATCAAACCCACGCCGCACATGGTGCCGACCACAAACAGCAAGGAATCGCCAGGTAAAAACGGCATGACGACGACGCCCGTTTCAACAAAAATAATCAAAAACAGCAGCGCATACACCCAGGCGCCGTAAGTGGCCACAAAGGTTTCCAGGTACTTGTCGATGTGGATGATGAAGTCGATAAGAAAGGTAATAAGTTCCATCCCTTAATTTTGACAGAAGCCAACAGGCATCCCGCCTAAAATCACAGGCAATGTCTTTCATAGCCCTGCGCCGCCCCATTCTTGAATTGCCCGATGAGCTGATCAGCCAGATTGCTGCAGGTGAAGTGGTCGAACGCCCGGCATCTGTCGTGCGCGAGCTGCTCGACAACGCCCTGGACGCAGGCGCAACGCAAATCACCGTGCGGCTTTTGGCTGGCGGCGTGCGGTTGATTGCGGTAGACGATGACGGCATGGGTATCCCGCGTGAAGAGCTGCCGATCGCCTTGAGGCGCCACGCCACCAGCAAAATCGGCTCACTGCAAGACCTGGAAGCAGTTGGCACCATGGGCTTCAGGGGTGAGGCGCTGGCCGCCATCAACGCGATTGCGGACATGAGCCTGACATCTCGCACCGAAGACGGCGAACACGCCTGGCAACTCGACGGCAGAACCGGAGAGCTGGGGGCAGCCGCCCGCAGCAGGGGCACAACGGTGGAAGTGCGTGAGCTGTTTTACGCCACGCCCGCGCGTCGCAAATTTTTAAAAACCGATGCCACCGAGCTGGCGCACTGCATTGAAGCTGCACGCCGCCACGCATTGGCGCGCCCGGATGTGGGCTTTGCCATGTGGCATGACGGCAAGCTGGTGGCGCAGTGGCGGGCTTGTACGGGAAACAGCCCACCTCAAGAACTCATGAATCAACGCCTGGCCGATGTGCTGGGCAACGAGTTTGTGGCGCAGTCAGTTGCGGTCAATTACGAAAGCACAGCCGTGCGCGTGGACGGCTCGCCCCTGCTGCGCATCTGGGGCCGTGCCGGTATTCCCGACGCCGCCCGCGCGCGCGCTGACCAGCAGTTTGCCTACGTCAATGGCCGCTTTGTGCGTGACAAAGTCATCACCCACGCAGCGCGCAGTGCATATGAAGACGTGCTGCACGGCCACCGCCAGCCGGTGTATGCGCTGTATGTGGACATGGACCCCACCCGCGTCGATGTGAACGTACATCCGACAAAAATTGAAGTCCGCTTTCGGGACAGCCGCGAGGTGCACAGCGGCGTACGACACGCCGCAGAAAATGCGCTGGCCATCCCCAGATCAGCCAGATCGTCCATAACAACCGCTTTGGATGCCAGAAATGACTTGGAAACCGGAAAAACAGCTGTTTTGGGCACTTTTCAGGCATCAAATACGACTCAAGCCCCCTATTTTCGGGCGCAAGCAGCTATTAATTATGTAGCAACTGACGGGCATCGGGTGTCCGACTTTGAAGCGCTGTGGCCGCAGCCTGACAGTACGGCAACGGCCCCTGCACCACAAGAGCCGCCGCCCGGTGACTGGCCATTGGGCCGCGCCATTGCCCAGTTGCAGGGCATTTACGTGCTGGCTGAAAATGCCCAGGGTCTGGTCATCGTTGACATGCATGCCGCCCATGAGCGCATTGTTTATGAACGCCTGAAAACGCAGATGGACACCTCGCGCATTCAGAGCCAGCCGCTCTTGATACCCGCCACCTTTGCCGCCAGCCCGCAAGAAGTTGCCACGGCTGAAAGCGCCTGTGACACCCTGGCGTTGCTGGGCCTGGACATCACACCGTTCTCTGCCAAAACCCTGGCGGTGCGCGCCGTGCCCACATCACTGGCGCAAGGCGATGCCGTCGAGCTGGCGCGCAGCGTGCTGGCCGAGCTGGCCCAGCACGATGCCAGCACCGTCATCCAACGGGCACAAAATGAGTTGCTGTCGACCATGGCCTGCCACGGTGCGGTGCGCGCCAGCCGCAAACTGACGGTTGATGAAATGAACGCCCTGCTGCGCCAGATGGAAGCCACCGAACGCTCCGACCAGTGCAACCACGGCAGGCCCACCTGGCGGCAGGTGAGCATCAAAGAGCTGGACACCCTGTTTATGCGGGGACGCTGAACTTTTCAGCATGGGCATAATCATTCGCCGTATGAAACGTTTTCATTTTTTCACTGCCATGGTGCTCACGGCGATGCTGCAGACAGGCTGTGCCACGCTGGACGAGAAGCAGAGAGCGTGGATTTTCCAGCCCAGCGACCGCACCTGGAGCGGCGGCTCGGCGGCAGCGGCTGGCATGCAGGATGTGTGGATAGACTTCACTTCAAAGACCAGTGCGCAAGACGTGCGCCTGCACGGATTGTGGCTGCCAGCAGAAAAGCCAACATCACCAGTGATGCTGTACCTGCACGGCGCACGTTACAACGTGACAGGCTCGGCACCGCGCATACGGCGTATGCAGCAGCTCGGGTTTTCGGTACTGGCCATTGATTACCGGGGGTTTGGCAAAAGCAGCCAGACACTGCCTTCGGAGGCATTGGCTTACGAAGATGCACGTGCAGCGTGGGACTGGCTGGCAAGGCAGTACCCGGACCATCCGCGCTACATTTTTGGGCATTCCCTGGGTGGGCCTATTGCCATCCATTTGGCAGCAGAAGTATCAGACGAAAGTGGCACGGTGGTTGAAGGCGCTTTTACCTCAATACCAGATGTGGTGAGCACGACGCCATGGGGCTGGCTGCCAGTCTCGTTTTTAATCACCCAACGCTTTGAAGCCATCAAACGGGTGGCCCAAACAGGCTCACCACTGCTGGTGGTGCACGGCGCTGAAGACCAGCTGATTTCACCTGCGCTGGGCCGAAAACTGTATGAGGCGGCAGCCGAACCAAAGCTGTTTGTGCTGGTTGAAGGAGGTTCTCACCACAACACCAACCAGGTTGGCCAATCGCAATACCGCGACGCATTGACTCGCCTTTTTACCCTGAAATAAGCGCGCGCCGCGAGACCCTTGTGCCTTGATGCCAAGCAGGGGCCATCTCAATCTGATACGCTCACTTGATGTCTTTGCTACCCCCTGCCGTGCTTGAAGTTTCCCCAGTAAATTCTGCTGTATCCCCAAAGCCAGCCACCCTGCCCCCCATGTCCGCAGGCCTGGTCGTTCTGCTGCTGGCCATGCTGCTGGGCATACAGCCCGTCACCACCGATTTGTACCTGCCCGCCCTGCCTGCGCTGACCCGCAACTTTTCAGCGACTTTGTCACAGGCACAGCTCACGCTGAGCGCCTTGTTGCTGGCGTTTGGGGTATCGCAATTGATCTGGGGGCCTTTGTCAGACAGGTTTGGCAGGCGCCCGGTTTTGCTATGCGGCCTGACGGCTTACTTGCTGGCAGCCATGGGCAGCGTACTGGCAGCCAGCATGCTGCAGCTGATCGTCTGGCGCACCCTGCAAGGTGCGGCCATGGGTGCAGTGGTGATGTGCGCGCGTGCGCTGGTGCGTGACCTGTACCAGCCGCAAGACGGTGCACGCATCATGTCCAAAGGCTTGTCGGGGCTGGGCACCCTGGCCTGCATCAGCGCCCCGGTGGGCGGCCTGCTGGCCCAGTTTTACGGCTGGCGCGCTGCCCTGCTGGCAGTGGCCGTGTTTGGCGCGGCAGCGCTGGTACTGGTCGCGCTGCGCTTTAAAGAAACCTTGCCCCACAAAAATCTCCAGGCCTTGCAACCCGCCGTGTTGCTGAAAACCTGGCGTGAGATTTTGTCGAACCCTGTTTTTCTGGCGTTTTCTGCGTTGTCAGTTGCCTCCTACGGTGGGCTATTTACATTTTTGGCCAGTTCGTCATTTGTCTTCATCACCGTGCTGGGTTTGAGCAAAGCGCAATTCGGCATGGTCATGTTTTTCACTTCTTTGTCGTATGTCATGGGCACTTTTGTTTGCCGCCGATTGCTGGTGCGTTTTAGCGTGCCGCAGACTGTTGCCATTGCTGCCGTCATCAGTCTGGTCGCTGGTACCTTGATGGGATTGCTGGCCTGGGCGGGCGTGATCAATGTTTGGACCATCATGGGGCCCCTGGGACTTTTCATGTTGGGCCATGGCATTCACCAGCCTTGCGGGCAAAGCGGTGCCATCGTGCCGTTTCCAAACGCTGCGGGGGCGGCCTCCGCCCTGAATGGTTTTTTGATGATGGTGGTGGCTTTCGGCATCGGCAGCTGGCTGGGCACACACATGGACGACACGGTGCTGCCCCTGACCAACGGCATCTGGTTCTGGAGCATCCTCATCGCTGCAAGCGCCTGGACGCTGGTGCTCAAGTATGGCCATGGTCCGGCAAGCGTTGTGAATAAGCCGTGATGCCGCCCTACATCGCGCTGGCAGGCCCCACCGCATCGGGCAAAACAGCCGCAGCATTGGCGATTGCACAGCGCCATGACGTTGAAATTATCAGCGTTGACTCGGCGCTGGTCTACCGGGGCATGGACATTGGCACCGCCAAGCCCAGCGCGGCAGAACTGGCACTGGTACCGCACCACCTGATTGACATTCGTGACCCGCTGCACGCCTACAGCGCGGCAGAATTTGTGCAAGATGCCGAGCGCCTGATCGCGGACATCACGGCGCGCGGCAAGTTGCCGGTGCTGGTAGGCGGCACCATGCTGTACTTCAAAGCCTTGTTCGATGGGCTGGACGACATGCCCAAAGCCGATGCCGCCGTGCGGGCAACAATTGCCAGCGATGCCCTTGAAAAAGGCTGGCCAGCCCTGCACGCCGAACTGGTACGCGTTGACGCCGTGACAGCTGCGCGGCTGGCCCCCAACGACTCACAACGCATCTCGCGTGCGCTGGAAGTTTTCACGTTGACAGGCCTGCCGCTGTCGTCTTTCCATCAAAAGAACGCTATTGAAAACATAGCTGCGCGCGCCGAAAAACAGGGGGCTACCACCTTGATTTCACTGGAACCCAGCGATAGAAGTTGGCTGCACAAGCGCATCGCCCAGCGCTTTGACGCGATGCTGGCTGCAGGCTTTCTGGATGAAGTCAAGGCCTTGCGCGCACGTGGCGACTTGCATGCCGATTTGCCATCCATGCGCTGTGTGGGGTATCGGCAGGCGTGGGAATACCTGGACTCGCGCGAGGCGCTTGGTCTTGACGGCGCAACGACGATAAATGAGCTGCGTGACAAAGGTATTTTTGGCACCCGCCAGTTGGCCAAACGGCAAATCACCTGGCTACGCAGCATGCCCCAGCGGCGCGTGGTGGCGTGCGATGACCCGACGGCCTTGCAACAGGTGCTAGGTATCGTTCAAAAGCAGCGCACATGACACTTCACATCTCCCATCTGGCCAAACGCTATGGCGACAGCGCAGTGTTTCAGAACATATCACTCAGCGTGGCACCAGGCGAGTTCGTTGCCATCGTGGGCGAATCAGGCGTTGGTAAATCGACATTGCTCAACTGCATGGCGGGGCTGGACAACTGGGACGAAGGCCGCGTGACCCTCAAAGGCCATGACCTGCAAAGCCTCAGCGACGACGCGCGCGCGCTGCTGCGCCGCCAGCATGTTGGTTTTGTGTTTCAGGCCTTTCATGTGTTGCCACATCTGGACGTGGCGCAAAACGTGGCACTGCCCCTGCTCTTGCTGGGCCAGGCCGATGACGCACGGGTAGAAGCCATGCTGGTGGCAGTGGGTTTGGGCGGTTTGGGGGCGCGCCTGCCGCAGCAGCTCAGTGGCGGGCAACTGCAACGCGTGGCCATTGCCAGAGCGCTGGTACACCGCCCCGGCCTGCTGCTGGCAGACGAGCCCACTGGCAATCTGGACCCCACCACGGCGGCCAAAGTGATGGACGCATTGATCGCGCAAACCCGCGAGCACAGCGCGTCGCTTGTGCTTGTCACGCACTCAGAAGCGGCAGCCAGCCGGGCCGACCGCGTTTTGTATTTGCGCAGCGATGGCATCAGCGCTTAAGCTGGTCGTCAAACCCATGCTGTTCAAGTTGCTGCGCCAGTTTTCATGGCGTGAACTGACGCACCACCCGTGGCGCAACGCAGCAGCGGTGGTGGCTGTCATGCTGGGTGTGGCGCTTGCTTTTTCCACGCATTTGATCAATGCCTCGGCGCTCAGTGAGTTCTCGCAGGCGGTGCGTGCTGTCAATGGCCAGCCAGACCTGGAACTGCGGGCCGTGCAAGACAATTTTGATGAGGTCATCTTTGAGCGCGTTGCCAACCACCCGCAAGTCGCCATTGCCAGTCCGGTACTTGAATTAACGACCTACGCTGCTGCAGGCGGCAAACGCAGCGCGGTGCGTGTTGTTGGACTGGACGCGCTGGTGGTGGCGCCATTGGCACCCGCTTTGATGCCCTTACCCACCAAAAACGCTGACCGTTTTGCACTGTTCACACCGGGCGCTGTTTTTTTAAACGCCGCAGCTCGCCAGGCCTTGCCAGACAGCTTTCAATTGCAAAGTGGCCTGCAATTGCGCGATGTCAAAGTCGCAGGCAGCGTGAGCGCAAGCGGTGCCGCGCTTGCGGTGATGGACATTGGCGCGGCGCAAGAGCTGTTTGACAAGCGCGGGCAACTCTCGCGCATTGACCTCAAACTCAAGCCGGGTACAAACCGCACGGCGTTTATCCAGTCGCTGCAATTGCCTGCGGGAATGAAAGCAACGGAGCCTGACGACGCCGCCCAGCGGGTCAGCAACCTGTCGCGCGCCTACCGCGTCAACCTGACGGTGCTGGCGCTGGTGGCGCTGTTTACGGGTGCGTTTTTGGTGTTCTCGGTGCTGTCGCTCAGTGTGGCCAAACGTGCGCAACAGTTTGCGCTGCTGGGCGTGCTGGGTTTGACGGGCCGGGAACGTTTGGCCGTGGTGATGGCGGAGTCCGCCGTGCTGGGCCTGGCAGGCAGCGCTGCTGGCATTGCCCTGGGCACGGCTTTGGCAGCCGTGGCCCTGCGTGTTTTGGGCGGTGACCTGGGCGGCGGTTACTTTGCCGGTGTTGCGCCGCCGCTTCAGTTCAGCGCATGGGCTGCCGTGACCTACGGCGCACTGGGCGCGGCTGCGGCGCTGGTGGGTGGCTGGTGGCCAGCACGCGCTGCGCAGCTATTACCGCCCGCGCAAACCCTCAAGGGCTTGGGTGCTGCGCCCGCTCAAGGCCATGGCCATTGGCCAAGCATGGGGTTGATAGCCGTTGGCACCTTGCTCGCCTTCATGCCGCCTGTCTTTGGCATTCCCCTGGCGGCCTATGTGTCGGTAGCGCTGCTGCTGACAGGCGGTATCACCGCCCTGCCCTGGCTGGTGGCGCTGCTGTATAACACAGCCAGCACCTGGGTGGCGCACACGTTGCTGCCCATGCTGGCGGTTGAGCGTGCGCGCCGCGTACACGCCAGCGCAGCGGTGGCTGTCAGTGGTGTGGTGGCATCGCTTAGCCTGGCCGTTGCACTGACAGTGATGGTGGCGAGTTTTCGTGACTCGGTCACGCACTGGCTGGACGTGGTGTTACCCGCCGACCTGTACATGCGCACGGCTATGCCATCGGGCTCAGGCGCGGCCAGCGACACGGTGTATTTCACCCCTGAATTTGTCGCCGCCATCGCCCGCGTCAAAGGCGTCAACCGCATCAGCACCCTGCGCACCACCTCGTTGCTGCTGGATGCCGGTCAGCCCGCCGTGGCGCTGGTGGCCCGCGAGCTGGACGATGTAGCGGGCACGTTGCCGATGGTGGGGGACATTGTGCCGGTACCGCCGGGGTATGTGGCCATTTATGTCAGTGAAGCCATGGTGGACCTGTACGGCGCCCGTCCAGGCAGTGTTTTTGAGCTGTTTTCACTGTCATTTAAGCCTCTAGCCCAACAAATTCGGGCGCAAGCAGCTACTGATTTAATAGCGCCTCCTGCTGTGTCTGCACCTGCCCGGTTTTACGTTGCAGGGGTGTGGCGCGACTACGCCCGTCAGTTTGGCGCAGTCGCCATGGGCAAAAAAGACTTTGAACGCCTGACCGGTGACCAGCGCGTCAACGACATGGCGCTGTGGCTGGATGCAGGCGTCGTCAGCAGCGACGTGGAGCAAGCCGTGCGCCAGGCCGCTGACCAGCAGGCAGGGGCTGGCGCTCTGGTTGAATTTGCATCAACTCGGCAGATACGCGCCATTTCGCTCAGTATTTTTGACCGCAGCTTTGCTGTGACGTACTGGCTGCAAGGCGTGGCGATTGCGATTGGCCTGTTTGGCGTAGCCGCCAGCTTTAGTGCGCAGGTGCTGGCCAGACGCAAAGAGTTTGGTTTGCTGGCCCACCTGGGCTTGACGCGCAGGCAAATACTGACAGTGGTGGCAGGCGAAGGCGCGGCATGGACATTGATTGGCAGTCTGGCTGGCCTGGGCCTGGGGCTGGCCGTGGCGCTGGTGCTGGTGCATGTGGTCAACCCCCAAAGCTTTCACTGGACCATGGACCTGGTGTTGCCCTGGCTGCGGCTTGCAGGCCTGTGTGCAGCGGTGGTGCTGGCAGGCACTCTGACGGCCTGGCTGGCAGGCCGGGCGGCTGCGGGCAAGGATGCGGTACTGGCGGTTAAAGAAGACTGGTAAGACTTGATATCAGTCTGCGATGTTTGCGTCGCAAATTGACACGACAAAAAGCCATCTCTATCAGCGCCATATGCCCGATTGATCGATAAACGTTAAAGTAACGCCGATATAGCCATCCAAAAATGAACCACCACACATTGCTACAACAGACAGCCTGCGAGCAGGCGCGCCAGATCAAGGAAAAAACAGTTCAATCGCAAAACTTGCTCAAGCAGCAGTTGGATGCGATAGGTTGGCACAACCCCATCATCAATGCCTTTGTTGAGGTCCATCCAACGTCAGGCATCGCTGATGATGTTGCCGCCATTTCTGCGCTGACGGGCAGCACATTTGCCGTCAAAGACAACACGGATGTGCAAGGCCTGCCTTCACACTGCGGCTTGCGCGCACTGCACGCGCAACCTGCGGCGCAAGATGCACCGGTTGTCGCGCGGCTCAAGGCGGCAGGCATGGTGTGCCTGGGCAAGCTCAACATGCACGCCATGGCACTCGGTGCCACCAACCACAATGCCGACTTTGGCCATTGCTACAACCCTGTGCGCGCTGGTTACACGCCCGGTGGCTCCAGCGGTGGGTCAGCAGCAGCGGTGGCTGCTGGCTTGTGCGGCATTGCGCTGGGTACCGACACCCTGGGTTCGGTACGCATACCTGCAGCGTACTGCGGGGTGGTGGGTTTCAAACCCAGTTTTGGCGCCTTGCCTACTGTTGGCGTGATGCCGCTGTCGCGCATGCTGGACCACGTGGGCATTTTGGCGCGTGGAGTTGAAGACGTTATCGCCGCCTTTGGCGTTTTGACCGACAACAAAGCGCACCCGCAAATCAACACAACAAGGCCGTCAGTGCTGAATTTGGCAGTGCCCGCCGATCTGGATAACCTGGGTATGACGGATGAGGTACGCCGCGCTTTTGAGCAAGGCTTACAGCGCCTGCAAAAGGCAGGCTATGTTCTGCACCAGGTTGACTTCAAACAGGGCGACTTCTCTGCCATGCGCAAGGCGGGGCTCTTGCTGTGCGAGGCTGAGCTGCTGGGCACGCTTTCGCCGACATTGACCAAACACCGCGCCGACATGCCCAAAGACCTGCTGGGCATGCTCGACTTCATCAGCCAGCGCAGTGCGCAAGACATAGGCCGCGCTGTCGCCATCCTGGTGCGGGGCGGCCAGTTTTTGACGCAACGCGTGTCAGGATTTGACGCTTTGCTGCTACCCACTGCGCCACACACCGCGTTTGACATGAATGCCGCTGTACCCCACAACCAGGCCGACCTGACCGCCATGGCCAACATGTCGGGCGCACCCGCCATCAGCTTGCCATTGCCGGTCGCGTCCGGTCAATTACCGGTTGGCCTGCAACTGATAGGCCAGCGCGGTATGGATGTGCAACTGCTTGACGTGGCCTTGGCGATTGAAAAATGTTTGGCGCTGCCTGATGCTTCATTTTAAAAATATCAACCGACTCAGGCGCACCTTGCTGCTGGGTGGTGCGGCCATGTCCGCATTAAACGGCGCAGCCATCGCCCTGCCCCTGAAAACTTTGACGTTCCCACGTGATCGGGGCGCGCACCCTGAATTTAATACCGAGTGGTGGTACGTCACGGGGCACTGCACATCTGGCGCGCGTGAGTTTGGTTTTCAGCTTACGTTTTTTCGGTCGCGTGTTGACAGCGCTCAAGGCATGACATCAAGGTTTGCCGCCAGCCAGTTGCTGTTTGCCCATGCGGCCATTACCGATGTTCAAGGTAAAAAACTCTGGCATGACCAGCGCATTTCAAGGGAAGGTTTTGGCGTTGCGTCAAGCAGTCAAACCGACATGGCCATCAAGCTGCGCGATTGGTCACTGCAATGCGAAGGCAAGCGCTACAAAGCAGAACTGCCCGCCTCTGACTTCGGTTTGAAACTGCAATTCAGTGAGACGCAAACCGTGCTGTTGCAAGGCAAAAACGGTTTGTCACGCAAAGGGCCGGATGACAAACAGGCCAGCTACTACTACAGCCAGCCCCAACTGGCCACCACTGGCAGCCTGCGCGTGCAAGGTAAAACATTTGAAGTGACGGGCACCGCCTGGCTGGACCACGAATGGAGCCAGGAATTGCTGGCCCCTGGGGTGGTCGGCTGGGACTGGATAGGCATGAACCTGGCTGACGGCAGCGCGCTGACAGCCTTCAGGCTACGGGGCAGTGATGGTCGCGCAGTATGGGATGGCGGCTCGTTCAGGTCAGCCAACAACAGCCTGTATGTTTTCAGCAAAGGCGAAGTGATTTTTAAACCCACCCGCTTCTGGAAAAGCCCCCTGACCCAAACCACTTACCCGGTGGAATGGATCGTGCGCACGCCTGCTGATTTTTATACCGTCAAGGCAGTGATCGACAACCAGGAACTCGACAGCCGCCAATCGACAGGCGCAATTTACTGGGAAGGCTTGAGCGAGTTGATCAATAGCAACGGTAAAAAAGTCGGCAGCGGCTACCTCGAAATGACAGGCTATTCCAAGCCGCTGCAGATGTGATCAGCTACTTGGCGAGGCGCGCGTTTTGCGGGAAAAGCTGCTTGCGGGCATCCTCGTCCATGTCGGTCTTGAAGGTGTACTTGGCCTTCAAAGCCTCGGCCCGCTGCGCTGCGGGGCGTGCATTGATTTCGTCAAAATGGCGCTTCAAATTTGGCATTTTTCCCATGGCATCAGGTCCCAAAATAAAGGGTACAGCGCGCACCCAGCCCCACACCGCCATGTCTACCAGCGTATAGCTGTCGCCCACCATGTAGCGCTGTTTGGCCAGGTGCGCATCCAGAATGCCGTAGTGGCGCTCGGCTTCAAACACATAGCGGTTCACCGCGTACTCTTTGGGCTCAGGCGCAAAATGCTTGAAGTGCACCGCCTGGCCTGAATACGGGCCAATACCAGTAGCCACAAACATCAACCACGACAGCATTTGTCCGCGCGCGGCGGGTGTGTTGGCAGGCAAAAACTGGCCCGACTTTTCAGCCAGATAGAGCAGGATGGCATTGCTGTCGAACACCGTGGCGCCACCGTCAGTAATCGCTGGTGTTTTGGCATTCGGGTTGATGGCCACAAAAGCCGGCAGGTGCTGCTCGCCCTTGCGCGTGTCCACTGGCATCACTTCATACGGCATGCCTGACTCTTCAAGGAAAAGAGCAACCTTCAGGGGGTTGGGGGACGGGTGATAGTAGAACTTGATCATGATTTTGACTTTCTGGTCCTGGTTTTTACGGCACATACAAACAAAGTATTTGTTGATGTTGATAATAGTTAGATTCCGCCAAGCTCGCTCATACCGCCACTCAACGCACATAGCACTTACACATGACCAACCTGTCTGCCTTCTCTATCACCCAAAAATGGCCTGCCCAACACCCCGAGCGGCTCCAGCTGTATTCTTTGCCCACGCCCAACGGTGTGAAGGTGTCCATCATGCTGGAAGAGACAGGCCTGCCCTACGAGGTACACCTGATTGACTTCGGCAAGAACGACCAGATGACGCCTGAATTCATATCGCTCAGCCCCAACAATAAAATCCCTGCGATTCTTGACCCCAACGGCCCCGGCGGCAATCCGCTGGCGCTGTTTGAGTCGGGCGCGATTTTGATCTACCTGGCTGAAAAGACGGGCCAGTTTTTACCTGCTGACCCTGCAGCCCGCTACGAGACCCTCCAGTGGGTGATGTGGCAAATGGGCGGCCTGGGGCCGATGTTTGGCCAGCTCGGGTTTTTTCATAAATTTGCAGGCAAAGACTACGAAGACAAACGCCCGCGTGACCGTTATGTGGCCGAGTCAAAACGCCTGCTGGGTGTGCTGGACAAGCGCCTGCAAGGTCGTGACTGGATCATGGGTGATGCCTATACGATTGCCGACATCGCCACCTTTGGCTGGGTGCGTAACCTGGTCGGGTTTTATGAGGCGGGCGACGTGGTCGGGTTTACAGATTTTGTAAATGTCAAACGCGTACTGGACGCCTTTGTAGCACGACCAGCGGTGGCTGCGGGGCTTAACATACCCCAACGACATTAATTCGGCGCGCTGTCTCCAGACAAGCGCCATCACAACAAGGAATCCACATCATGGGCGCGCAATGGAAAGCAAAAGGCAAGGAACTGGCAGCCAATGCCAGGGGCCGGGTGTTTGGCAAACTGGCCAAAGAGATCATGGTGGCAGCGCGCGGCGGGGCCGACCCTGCCGGCAACGCCAGGTTGCGCCTGCTGGTAGAGCAAGCCCGCAAGGTCAGCATGCCCAAAGACACACTCGACCGCGCAATTAAAAAGGGCTCGGGCACAGGCACCGATGCTATGCATTTTGAACACGTCATTTACGAAGGCTTTGCGCCGCACCGCGTACCGCTGATGGTCGAGTGCCTGACAGACAACCACAACCGCACGGCGTCTGAAGTGCGGGTGCTTTTCCGCAAAGGGCAGCTCGGTACGTCTGGCTCAGTGTCATGGGACTTTGACCATGTGGGCATGATTGAAGCCGAGCCCACCCCACCGGGCGCCGATGCTGAAACCGCCGCCATTGAAGCGGGTGCGCAAGACTTTGAGCCGGGTGAGGACGAAGGCCACACCCTGTTTTTGACCGACCCCACCGATCTGGACCTTGTCAGCCGCGCCCTGCCCGCCCAGGGCTTTACCGTGCTGTCGGCCAAGCTGGGCTACAAAGCCAAAAACCCGCTGGACCCGGCCTCCTTAAGCGCTTCCGACATGGAAGAAGTCGAGGCATTTTTGGCCGCGATTGATGCCAACGACGATGTGCAAAATGTGTATGCAGGCTTGGCCGGGTAGCATGTTCAAACAAACCTTTCTCGGCTTGTTGCTGGCGTTTTCAGCATTCACCACCTTCGCTCAAGGTGCGCTGACACCCATCCCCAGCCTGAACGTGCCGCGCTACATGGGCGCCTGGTACGAGATTGCCAAGTACCCGAATTTTTTCCAGCGCAAGTGCACCAGCAACACCGTGGCCGAGTACAGCACGCAGCCAGATGGCACAGTGCGCGTGTTTAACCGCTGCACACAAGAAGACGGCAAAGTCATTGACGCGCTGGGGCAGGCCCGGCAAATTGGCGACGCGACTTCACCCAAACTCGAAGTGCGCTTTGCCCCAGCATGGCTATCGTTTCTGCCATTTGTGTGGGGCAACTACTGGGTGATAGACATTGACCCGGACTACCAGCTGGTAGCCGTGAGCGAACCCAAACGCGAGTACCTGTGGATTTTGTCCAGAACACCGGAAGTCAGCGCCAAGGCCTATGACGAACTTTTGGGGCGGCTGATGAAAAATGGGTTTGATTTGAAGCGGCTGGAAAAATCAAAGCAGACCAAACCCTGATTTTGGCTTTGCAGAAGCTGTTTTGAGCCATTTTTGGATATCAAATTAGCTTCTAGCCCAATAGATTCGGGCGAAATCAGCTCCTTAATTAGGAGCGCGCCGCTTCACGCCTTGATCTTACCTGCCTTGCCAAAACTGAACACACCGGGATCGTGAATCGGGTCAACATCGACCGGAATGATGCTCTTGGGCGGGAACTTGCCCTCCAGCAGCAGCTTGCTCAGCGGGTTTTCAATCCGCTGTTGAATGGCGCGCTTGAGCGGCCTGGCACCAAACACCGGATCGAACCCCACCTTGGCCAGCTCGGCAATCGCCGCTTCTGACACCTGCATCGTCAGTTCCATCTTTTCCAGCCGCGCCATCAACACCTTGAGCTGGATGCGCGCAATGGACTCGATATTTTTCGCGTCGAGTGCATGAAAGACCACCGTCTCGTCAATCCGGTTCAAAAATTCGGGACGGAAGTAGTTTTTCAGCTCGTCCGTCACTGCGTCCTTGATCTCGTCATACGGTTTGCCAACCTTGGCCTGAATGATGGGCGAGCCGATGTTACTGGTCATCACAATTACCGTGTTTTTAAAGTCCACCGTGCGGCCCTGGCCATCGGTCAGGCGGCCGTCGTCCAGTACCTGCAACAGCACATTGAAAACATCCGGGTGGGCTTTTTCAACTTCGTCCAGCAGCAGCACGCTGTATGGTTTGCGGCGCACGGCTTCGGTCAGATAACCACCCTCTTCATAGCCCACATAACCCGGTGGCGCGCCAATCAGGCGGGCCACGCTGTGCTTTTCCATGAACTCGCTCATGTCCACGCGAATCAGGTGGTCTTCGCTGTCAAACAAAAATCCAGCAAGTGCTTTGCAGAGCTCGGTTTTACCCACGCCAGTAGGGCCGAGGAAAAGGAAAGAGCCTGTTGGACGATTAGGGTCAGACAAACCTGAACGCGAACGGCGAATGGCATTGGCAACAGCGCCAATCGCTTCGTTCTGGCCCACGACCCGGTCGTGCAGCTTGCCTTCCATCAGCAGAAGTTTGTCGCGCTCGCCCTGCATGAGTTTGCTGACCGGGATGCCGGTAGAACGCGCCACAACTTCAGCGATTTCTTCTGCGCCGACCTGTGTACGCAAGAGCTTGGGCGCAGCGTTGGCGTTGGGCGCGGCTTCGCTGTCCTGTGCGGCTTTCAGGCGCTTTTCCAGGTCAGGCAGCTTGCCGTATTGGAGCTCGGCCACCTTGTTGAAGTCGCCCTTGCGGGTCTGTTCTTCAATCTGGAACTTGATGCGGTCAATCTCTTCCATCACGTCTTTGCTGCCGAGCGCTTGGGCTTTCTCGGCCTGCCAGATTTCGTCCAGGTCTGAGATTTCTTTTTGCAGCTTGACGATTTCGTCTTCAATCAAACCGAAGCGCTTTTGCGAGGCCTCGTCTTTCTCACGGCGCACCGCTTCGCGCTCAATCTGCAATTGAATCAGGCGGCGGTCCAGCTTGTCCATCACCTCGGGTTTGCTGTCGCGCTCAATGCTGATCTTGCTCGCCGCTTCGTCGATCAGGTCAATCGCCTTGTCGGGCAAAAAACGGTCAGTGATGTAACGGTGTGACAGCTCTGCCGCCGCCACAATCGCCGGGTCGGTGATCTGTACGCCGTGGTGCAGTTCGTACTTTTCTTTCAAGCCGCGCAGGATGGCAATGGTGGCTTCCACCGAGGGTTCACCGACCAGAATCTTCTGAAAACGGCGCTCGAGTGCTGCGTCTTTTTCAATGTACTTGCGGTATTCGTCGAGCGTGGTCGCACCCACGCAATGCAATTCACCCCGGGCCAATGCCGGTTTCAACATATTGCCTGCGTCCATCGCGCCTTCGGCCTTGCCAGCACCGACCATAGTGTGCAGCTCGTCGATAAAAACAATGGTCTGGCCTTCGTCCTGCGCAAGTTCCTTGAGCACGGTTTTCAGGCGTTCCTCAAACTCGCCTCTGAATTTGGCACCCGCCAGCAACGCGGCCATGTCCAGGCTCAGCACGCGCTTGTTTTTCAGTGAGTCAGGCACCTCGCCCGCCACGATGCGCTGGGCCAGGCCTTCCACAATCGCGGTTTTGCCCACACCAGGTTCGCCAATCAGCACCGGGTTGTTTTTGGTGCGACGCTGCAATACCTGTATGGCGCGGCGAATTTCGTCATCGCGACCAATCACCGGGTCAAGTTTGCCCATGCGGGCACGCTCGGTCAGGTCCATGCAGTATTTTTTCAAGGCTTCGCGGTTGCCCTCGCCTTCGGCGCTGTCCATTTTTGCGCCACCGCGTACGGCGTTGATGGCGGCTTCAAGTGATTTGCGGGTCAGGCCGTTTTCTTTTGCTATCTTGCCGATGTCGGTTTTGCTGTCAGCCACGGCCAGCAAAAACAACTCGCCTGCGACGAACTGATCGTTGCGCTTGATGGCTTCTTTTTCAGTGGCTTGCAGCAACTTGGCCAGGTCAGACGATACCGATATCTGCTCCTGACCTTGCACCTGCGCTAGCTTTTTAATAGCTTCTTGAGACGATATTTCAAGGCCTGCAACGTTAACGCCTGCTTTCTCCAGCATAGCGCGCGGACCATCGTCCTGCTTGAGCATGGCAGCGAGCAAGTGCACGGGCTCGATGTAACCGTTATCGTTGGCCAGGGCCAGCGACTGTGCGTCGCTCAAGGCTTCCTGAAATTTGGTGGTGAGTTTGTCTTGGCGCATTGAAATGTCCTCGCGTATAAATGCTTTGTTGAGGGTTAAC
The DNA here is from genome assembly GCA_031417995.1 of Polaromonas sp. Taxonomy (GTDB): domain Bacteria; phylum Pseudomonadota; class Gammaproteobacteria; order Burkholderiales; family Burkholderiaceae_C; genus Polaromonas. The sequence goes on from JANOWR010000169.1 coordinate 35,794, forward strand.
TCGGGTGCATTCACGCATTTTCAAGTCTGCCGACACCCTCCGGTTTGCGCCAGGTCAAGGAAAACGTTGTCAGGCCACGCTTAGCGCCGGGCCTACAGCCTCGCGGGAGAAACCGGCAACCTTGGCGTAGTTGTCTGAAATCGCCTTCAGCTCGGCTTGACTGATCAGGTCATCGATGTGCCTGAAGGGCTTGCCGCCGCTCAGCGCATCGGCTTTCATGATGATGAAGTCTGGCGGGGTGGAGCGGTTGGTTCTGACAATCTTGGCAGTTGGCTCCAGCCGTAGCGTTTCATAACTTTTAAGTGCTGCCAGGGGGTCAGCGTTTTGCACCAACTCGTCGGCCAGTGTGCGTGCATCAATCAGCGCCTGGGCCGAGCCATTGGAGCCGCGCGGGTACATCGGGTGGGCCGCATCGCCCATAAAAGTGATGCGGCCGAACGTCCACTGCGCCACCGGGTCTTTGTCCACCATCGGGTATTCAAGAATCTCCACGGCATCGGCAATCAGTGCGGGAACGTCGAGCCAGTCAAACGTCCAGTCCTTGAAGATGTCCAGAAAATCTGCCGCCTTGCCTGACTGGTTCCAGTCGTTCATGACAACGCTCTCACTCTGGATCTCTGCCATCCAGTTGATGAGCTGATGGCCTTCGGAATCAATGTTGTCAGCAATCGGGTAAATCACCATCTTGCCCGTCTCGATCGAGCCAATACGAATATAGCTTTTACCTGTCAGGATGGGTTTGTGTCTGGTCACGCCGCGCCAGGTGTTGATGCCTGAAAACGCCATTTTTTCGTCAGGGTAAAACTGCTTGCGAATGGCCGAGTTGATACCGTCGCAGGCCACCACCACATCGGCTTGTACCGAAGGCAGCGTCGCGCCTGTTATGGGGTCTGCGAAATGGATGGTTGCACCGTTGGCGTCCTGCTCAACACCCGTGCAGCGGTGGCCTGTGTGGATGTGCTGCGGCCCCAGTTCAGCCAGCGCCTCGTCAAACAAAATGCGGTGCAACTTGCCCCGATGAATGCCCACTTCTGGCACCGGATAGCCCGCATGCCTGCCACGTGGCTCGCTGTAGATGAATTGGCCGTAGCGGTTAAAAAACACGCTTTCGAGGTTTTCAATGCCTGCCGCTTCCAGCTTGGCTTGCACACCGAGTGCCGCCAGCTCGCGCATGCCGTGGGGCAACAGCGTGATGCCCACGCCGAGTTCTTTGACCTCGGGGACGGACTCGTACACATGGCAAGCCAGGCCACGGCGCTTCAGGTTAAGCGCCAAAGCCAGACCAGCGATGCCGCCACCTACGACGGCAATGTTTAAAGGTTTTTGCTCATTCATAAGTGACTATTCCGATGTCCAATGGAATCGAGAACAAGGCGCGAAGCCGCAGACAGTGCTACACGGCCAAGGCAAAGCACGCGGTTATCGGTTTTATTGGGCTTTGGAATCATTCTGCGGTGATGCCGTTGCGCTTGATCACCGCGCCCCAGCGCAGGTAGTCCTGCTTGACGGTGGTGTTCAGCTCACCGGTGGTTGACGAGGCAGCATCCAGCCCGGCCTTGGCCAGCGTAGCGCGTATGTCGGGCATCTTCATAATCGCAGCGATCTCGGTGTTCAGGCGGTTGACCACAGGTGCTGGCGTTTTGTTGGGTGCAAAAAAGGCATACCACATGTCCACGTTCACGTCCTTCACACCCAGCTCGTCAAACGTGGCCACTGTTGGCGCGACCGGGTGGCGCGTGTTGCCACCTACCGCCAGCGCTGTGAGCTTGCCCGAGTTGACAAAACCCTGCGCTACATGCACCGGCAAAAAGCCGACCATCAGCTCACCACCCACCAGGTCAGTCACATAGCCTGCCGTGCCGCGGTATGGCACATGCAGCATGAAGAGCTGGGTTCTGGTTTTGAACAATTCCATCGCCATGTGGTGCGGCGTGCCGATTCCTGGAGAGCCATAAACGATAAAACCGGGCTTGGCCTTGGCCTGCGCCACCAGGTCTTTCATCGACTTGATGCCCGTCTTGGGGTTGGCCACCAGCATCAGCGTGCCGAAGGCCGCCATCGACACTGACGAGAAATCATCCACCGGGTTGAACGACACATTTTTATACAGCTGCGATGCCATCAGCATGGTGTTGGCACCCATGAGCAGGGTGTAGCCGTCGGGCGTGGCCTTGGCCACGTTGTCGGCACCAATGTTGCCGCTGGCACCGGGCGTGTTTTGCACCACCACCGGCTGGCCCAGACGCTCGCTGAGTTTGGGTGAAACGGTGCGGGCAATGGTGTCCATGCCTGTGCCGGGGGTGAAAGGTACGATGATTTTGATGGTCTGGCCGGGCCAGGTCTGGGCGCCTGCGGTGATGGCAAACGCCATGCAAAGGCTGCTGAGAGCAACGCGGGTGATGTGGCTTGGTTTCATGGGGTACCTCAATCTTGTTTGATTTTAAAAACCGTTTCGGCATTGGTCTGAAAGAACTTCTTTTTATCCTCTGCGCTCATGGTCATGTTGTCCATCGCAATGACTTCATCAAGCTGGTGCTGGTAAGGATAATCCATCGCATACAACACGCGGTCAACACCCAGCACCTGTTGGGCAAACTTGATGGCGGGCTCCCAGGCCACGCCGCTGTTGGTGATGTAAAAGTTTTCCTTCAAATACTCACCCGGCGTTTTCTTGATGGGCTTCATGCTGTCGTAGCGCTTGGAGGCTACGGTGGCGCGGTGCATGTAGTTCAGGCGGTACATCCAGTACGGCAACGCCTCGCCCATGTGCCCAATGATCATTTTGAGTTTGGGGAAGCGGTCAAACGCACCCGATGTGATGATACGCATGGCGTGAAGACCCGTCTCGACACCAAAACCGTAAATGGCACCGTCCAGGCCAGCCTCCTGAAACGGCTCGATCATGTTCTTGGGCAACGAGTTGGGGTGCAGGTAAATCGGCGCGTCATGGGCTTCAGCGGCTGCAAAAATATCCCAAAA
>JANOWR010000170.1:0-19003 GCA_031417995.1 Polaromonas sp.
AAATGCTTCCAGAATCCCTGGCGCACGCCGTCAAGGTTGATGTCGAGCATCATCACCACAAATAAAAACAGCACCATCACAGCACCCACATAGACCAGCACCAGCGTGATGGCCAGGAATTCGGCTTTGAGCAGGATCCAGATGGCGGCCGCCTGAAAAAACGCCAACACCAGGTACAGCGCCGCATGCACCGGGTTGCGCGCAGTGATCACCCTGAATGCAGCGAACAGCATCAGCGCGGCAAAGACATAAAAAAGACCTGTTTTAGCGTCCATGTGGTTCTGGGTTCTTTCTGGATTCAGCGACTATGGCGATGGCTTAACGAAACTTGGCATCTGCGGCCCGGTTGGCGGCGATGTCAGTTTCATAACGGTCACCTACCGCCAGCAGCATGTCTTTGGTGAAGTACAAATCGCCACGCTTTTCCCCGTGGTATTCAAAAATATGTGTTTCAACAATCGAATCGACCGGGCAGCTTTCTTCACAAAAGCCGCAAAAAATGCATTTGGTCAGATCAATGTCGTAGCGCGACGTACGGCGGCTGCCATCTTCACGAACGTCCGATTCAATCGTGATGGCCATGGCCGGGCAGACGGCCTCGCACAGCTTGCAGGCAATGCAGCGCTCTTCACCGTTTTCATAACGGCGCAGCGCATGCAAGCCGCGAAAGCGAGGACTTTGAGGCGTTTTTTCTTCAGGAAACTGAACGGTAATCTTGCGCTTGAACATGTACTTGCCGGTCAGGGCCATGCCCTTGAACAGCTCGGTGAGCATGAAGCTTGAAGCGAAATCTTTGATGGATGCGACTGACATAAATTACTTCCAGATATTCCAGGACGTTTGCATCCAGCCGCCAACCACGACGAGCCAAACCAACGTGACGGGAATAAAAATCTTCCAGCCCAAACGCATGATCTGGTCATAACGAAAGCGCGGGAAAGTTGCACGCACCCAGAGGAAGGTGGTCACAACCATGAATGTTTTGAGGCCCAGCCAAATCCAGCCTGGCACCCAGTTGAAAAGCGCGCTGTCAATCGGCGGCAACCAGCCCCCCAGGAATAGCAAGACGGCAAGAATCGCAACCAGCCACATGTTGGCGTATTCAGCCAAAAAGAACATGGCAAACGACATGCCCGAATACTCGACCATGTGCCCCGCCACAATCTCGGATTCACCCTCCACCACGTCAAACGGGTGGCGATTGGTTTCAGCCAGACTGGAGATGAAATACACCACAAAGATAGGCAGCAAAGGCAGCCAGTTCCATGACAGGAAAGTCAAACCCCGGTCTGCCGCCATGCCTTTGCCCTGCCCCATCACGATGTCGGTCATGTTCAGGCTGCCAGACACCATCAGCACCACCACCAGGCAAAAACCCATGGCAATTTCATAGCTGACCATTTGCGCTGAAGCACGCATGGCGCCCAGAAAGGCGTACTTTGAATTCGATGCCCAGCCCGCAATAATCACGCCGTAAACCTCAAGTGAGGTAATCGCCATCAAAAAGAGCAAGCCCGCATTGATATTGGCAAGCGCCACATCGGGCCCAAACGGAATCACAGCCCATGCGGCCAGCGCGGGCATGATGGTCATGATGGGCCCAAGCACAAACAAACCCTTGCTGGCTGCCGTGGGAATAATGATTTCTTTGGTCAATAGCTTGAGCGCATCGGCAATCGGCTGTAACAAACCGAAGGGGCCAACGCGATTGGGGCCGAGACGAATCTGCGTGAAACCAATCGCCTTGCGCTCCCAGAGTGTGAGGTAAGCCACGCAGCCCATTAGGGGCAGCAAAACACAAACAATTTTAATCAGCGTCCACAGCACAGGCCACACCGTGGTTGGCCAGATGCCGCCGCCCAAGCCTTGGCCGAAAGCGTGAATCGCGTCAATCATGCTGCCACCCCTTCGGTTGTGTCATCAACAACAGCCAAGCCGCGCGCATCGGCTGTCAATTGCAAGGATGTTGCACGCCGGACCAGACTGTCGAGCTGGTAAATGCTGGCTACGGCGGGAACGGCCTGATTTGTGTTTGTCAGCTGGATGGCTACATCAGACGCGTTGCTCAATTGAGCAGCTGCGACATGGCCGTCTGAAATACCTGAAATTTGTTGAAGTACATCTTGAGACGATTCAAAGTCAAAGCCGGGTAAGCCCAACAAGTTGGCCAGCACGCGCAACACCTTCCAGGCGGGGCGCGCGTCACCCAAAGGCTTGACGACCGCGTGAAAGCTTTGTACCCGGCCTTCGGCGTTGACAAACGTACCGGGCGTTTCAGTAAAAGGCGCAATCGGCAACAACACATCGCTGAAGCTCATGTTGGCCTTGAACGGGCTGAGCGTGACCACCATTTGTGCGGCGTTCAACGAAGTTTTGGATTTTGCACCCAGGGCTGAATCAAACTCGGGTTCGGTGTTCAGCAAAACGACCGCTTTGAGTCGTCCGTCAAGCATCTGCCCTGCGTTCAGACCTTTGGATTGCGGCATGGCACCCGCGATTTGTGCACCGACAGTGTTTGCTGCTTCAGTCAGGTAACCCACGCTTGCACCGGTTTGCTCGCCAATCCAGTTGGCAAGCGCCAACAGGCTTGAAGCGTTGGCGTGGTGCGCTGCGGCATTGCCCAGCAAAATGGCTTTCCGATCACCGCCCGACAATGATTTAGCGACGGCTTTGGCAGCATCGGTCGCCTGGCCCGCAGCAGGAGCGGCAATACCCTTTTCAAGTCCAATGGCTGAGGCTACATCTGCCAGCGATTGTGCCCACGCATCAGGGCCGGTCATCATTGAGTTGGCAATCGGCATCGCCCAAGCGTCATTGGTGTTTAGCTCTGTTGCTGAATTGATAGCACTTACCACACAACCTTTGCGCGCTGCTTGCCGAATACGTTGAGCAAACAAGGGGTGATCCTTGCGCAAGTTCGAGCCAACGATCAACACGCGTTGCAGGGTAGAGAGCGATGCGATAGATGTACCCAGCCAGCGCACACCTTTGGCCGTTGCAAACTCTGCACTACGCAAACGGTAGTCAATGTTGTCGCTGCCCATGCCTCGCATGAGTGATGCGGCCAAATACAGTTCTTCCAGTGTGCTGTGCGGACTGGCCAGCGTGCCAATACTGTCCGCACCGTGATCAGTCTTGATTTGCTTCAGGCCATTGGCAACGTATTCAAGTGCGGTTTGCCAATCGACAGTCTTCCATTCGCCGCCCTGCTTGAGCATGGGGCTTGTCAATCGCTCGTCGCTGTTCAGTGCCTCATACGAAAAACGGTCCCGGTCTGCAAGCCAGCATTCATTGACCGTTTCATTTTCAAGCGGCAGCACACGCATTACCCTGTTGGCTTTGACCTGCACAATCAGGTTTGTACCGGTTGAGTCGTGCGGGCTGATGGATATACGGCGCGACAGCTCCCAGGTACGGGCGCTGTAGCGAAAAGGCTTGCTGGTCAGCGCACCCACCGGGCAGATGTCAATCATGTTGCCCGACAGCTCAGAATCAATCGACATGCCGACAAAGGTTTCAATCTCGGCGTGCTCGCCGCGATGCGACATGCCCAGTTCCATGATGCCTGCAACTTCCTGGCCAAAGCGAACGCAGCGCGTGCAATGAATGCAGCGGCTCATTTCTTTCATGGACACCAGGGGGCTGACTTCCTTGGGAAAAACCGTCCGCTTTTCTTCGTCGTAGCGTGACTCGCTGGCGCCATAACCTACGGCCAGGTCCTGCAACTGGCATTCACCGCCCTGATCGCAAATCGGGCAATCGAGTGGGTGGTTGATAAGCAGGAACTCCATCACGCCTTTTTGCGCTTTGATAGCCTTGTCGTTTTTGGTGTGAACGATCATGCCCTGCGTAACAGGCGTAGCACACGCTGGCATGGGCTTGGGCGCCTTTTCAACATCAACCAGACACATGCGGCAGTTGGCCGCAATCGACAACTTCTTGTGATAGCAAAAATGTGGAATGTAGGTACCGGCTTTTTCCGCCGCGTGCATGATCGTGCTGCCTTCGAGCACGTCAACTTTTTGGCCGTCTAATTGGATTTCAATCATAAATTTAAGCGACCTGGTTTCCTGTTTATGCGCTTTGAAGCGTAGCCATTGAAGCTGCCGGAATCATGGCCTCAAATTCATGACGGAAATGCTTGATCATGGCGCGTACCGGCATTGCGGCGGCGTCGCCCAACGCGCAAATGGTACGGCCCTGAATGTTGTCAGCAACTGAATTGAGCAAGTCCAGATCAGTCGGCTTGCCTTTGCCGGTGTGAATACGATCAACCATGCGCCACAGCCAGCCTGTGCCTTCTCGGCAAGGTGTGCATTGGCCACAGGACTCATGCATATAAAAGTACGACAGGCGCTTGAGCGATTCAACCATGCAACGGGTGTCATCCATGACGATAACTGCGCCTGAACCAAGCATGGAGCCTGCTTTGGCGATCGAGTCGTAGTCCATGGTGCATTCCATCATGATGGCTGCGGGTAACACGGGGGATGAAGAACCGCCAGGGATCACCGCCTTCAAGGTTCGACCTCGTGCAGCACCTCGCACGCCACCAGCCAATTCAAGCAGCTTGGCAAATGGCGTGCCCAGCGGCACTTCATAGTTGCCCGGCCATTCCACATCGCCTGAAACAGAGTAAATTTTGGTGCCGCCGTTGTTCGGCTTGCCACATTCCAGATACGCCTGACCACCATTACGGATCAACCAAGGTACGGCGGCAAAGGTTTCGGTGTTGTTAATGGTCGTTGGCTTGCCGTACAAGCCAAAGCTGGCCGGGAATGGCGGCTTGAAGCGCGGTTGGCCTTTTTTTCCTTCGAGTGATTCGAGCAAGGCGGTTTCTTCGCCGCAAATGTAGGCGCCAAAGCCGTGCGACGCATGCAACTGGAAACTGAAGTTGCTGCCCAGGATTTTGTCGCCCAAGAATCCTGCGGCGCGGGCTTCTTCCAGAGCATCTTCAAAGCGCTGGTAAGTCGCAAAAATCTCGCCGTGAATGTAGTTGTAACCCACCGTGATGCCCATGGCATAGGCGGCAATTGCCATGCCTTCAATCACGCTGTGCGGGTTGAACTGCATGATGTCGCGGTCTTTGCAGGTGCCTGGCTCGCCTTCGTCAGAATTGCAGACCAGATACTTTTGACCCGGAAACTGACGCGGCATGAAACTCCACTTCAAACCCGTAGGGAAACCCGCACCGCCACGGCCACGCAGGCCGCCAAGCTTGACATCGGCAATGACCTGATCTTGCGTCATGCCAACACCCTCGCCTTGGGCGAGAATTTTGCGCAACGCCTGATAACCACCGCGCGATTCGTAGTCTTTCAAACGCCAGTTGCTGCCGTTCAAGTCAGCCATGATTTGCGGGTTGATGTGGCGACCATGAAAGCTGGTTTGAACGCCTGTTGCCGCGAATTGCGACAACACGTTTTTAGCCTCAAGACTGACTGTCGTGTTCACTGAGGTTGTCATGCTTTCGCCTCGGCAGATTGCAGACCAGCAATTAGCTGGTCGAGTTTTTCATTGCTCATGAAGCTGCACATGGTCAGGTCGTTAACAAGCATGACAGGCGAATCGGCACAAGCACCGAGGCACTCCGATTGCTGCAGCGTAAACAAGCCGTCAGCCGTGGTTTCACCCATGGCAATGCCCAGTTTGTGCTCCAGGTGCTTGAGTGCCACTGCACCATCACGCAACTGACAGGGCAGATTGGTACACACGTTGAGCTTGTACTTGCCCACCGACTGCTGGTTGTACATGTTGTAGAAGGTCGTGACTTCATGCACGGCGATCGGAGCCATGCCCAGGTAGTCAGCAACGAGCTTTTCACTGTCAGCACTGACATAGCCCTGCTCCTCCTGGACAATCGTCAGGCAGGCCATCACGGCCGACTGCTTTTGATCAGCCGGATATTTGGCGACTTCGCGCGCGAACTTCGATTTGGCTTGTTCAGAAATCATTTTTACAAATACCTGGATTAGCGGTCAATCTCGCCGAACACAATGTCCATCGTGCCGATCACGGCCACCGCATCAGCAATCATGTGGCCGCGTGACATTTCGTCCATTGCTGCCAGATGCGAGAAGCCTGGTGGGCGAATTTTTAAACGGTATGGTTTGTTGGCACCATCGCTGACGATGTAAATGCCGAACTCGCCTTTCGGGTGCTCAACCGCTGCGTACGCCTCGCCCTCAGGCACGTGAAAACCTTCAGTGAAGAGCTTGAAGTGGTGAATCAGCTCTTCCATGTTGGACTTCATGGATTCACGGTCAGGCGCGGCCACCTTGTGGTTGCTGGTAATCACCGGACCAGGGTTCACGCGCAACCAGGCAATGCACTGCTGAATGATGCGATTGGACTGGCGCATTTCTTCAATGCGAACCAGGTAACGGTCGTAGCAGTCACCCGTTTTGCCGACGGGGATGTCAAAGTCCATCTTGCCGTACACGTCATACGGTTGCTGCTTGCGCAAATCCCACGCGAAGCCCGAGCCGCGCAACATGGGGCCGGTAAAGCCAAGTGCCAGGGCACGCTCTGGCGAGACAACACCCACACCCACGGTGCGCTGTTTCCAGATGCGGTTGTCGGTCAACAGTGTTTCGTATTCATCAACATAACCCGGAAACTTGTTGCAAAAGTCTTCAATAAAATCGAGCAATGAACCCTGACGGTTTTCGTTCAGCGCTTCAATTGCCTTGGCGTTTTTAACCTTGCTGACTTTGTACTGCGGCATGGACTCTGGCAGGTCGCGGTACACACCGCCTGGCCTGAAGTACGCCGCATGCATTCGCGCACCCGACACCGCTTCATACATGTCAAACAAACTCTCGCGCTCGCGGAAGCAATAAATCAGAATATTCATCGCGCCGCAGTCAAAACCATGCGCGCCCAGCCACAGCAGGTGGTTCAGCAGGCGCGTGATTTCGGCATACATCACGCGAATATATTGCGCGCGCTCCGGCACATCCACACCAATCAATTTTTCAATCGCCAGGCAGTAGGCCTGTTCGTTGGACATCATCGACACGTAGTCGAGCCTGTCCATGTAGGGCAGTGACTGGATGTAGGTTTTGCTTTCAGCCAGCTTTTCAGTGGCGCGGTGCAGCAGGCCTATGTGCGGGTCAGCACGCTGAATGACTTCACCGTCAAGCTCCAGCACCAGGCGCAGTACGCCGTGTGCCGCAGGGTGTTGGGGGCCGAAATTGAGTGTGTAGTTTTTGATCTCAGCCATGGCTAACCTTCTCACGATTTCCGCCGTAGTTCTCTTCACGGATCACTCGTGGCGTGATTTCACGCATCTCAATGGTGACGGGCTGGTAAATCACCCGCTTCTGCTCTGGGTCGTAACGCATTTCAACGTTGCCGGTGGTCGGGAAGTCTTTGCGGAAAGGGTGACCGATAAAACCGTAGTCGGTCAGGATGCGGCGCAGGTCGTTGTGGCCTTCAAAAATGATACCGAACAGGTCAAACGCTTCACGTTCAAACCAGTTGGCCGCATTCCAGATGTCGTTGATTGAGTCAACCACCGGAAAATCGTCGTCAGCACAAAACACTTTCAGGCGCAGGCGCTGGTTCAAGCTGACGGACAACAAGTGCGACGACACGCAATAACGCAAGCCATCGTACTGCCCATCTTTATATTCTGAATAATCAATACCGCAGAGGTCCATCAATTGCTCAAATTTGCAACCCGCCGAATCACGCAGCGTTGTCGCAGCAGCCAGGTAATCTTTGGCCGCAACAGTTACCGTAACTTCACCAAACGCTATGCTGATGCTTTTGAGTTTGTCACCCAAGGCGAGTGTTACGGCATCGCTGATTTGCTGAGGTGTTGCTGGTTGCATCACGCCCTCGCAATCGTGTTGGTGCGGCGGATTTTTTGCTGCAACTGGATGATGCCGTACATCAGCGCTTCAGCCGTTGGTGGGCAACCTGGCACATACACGTCAACCGGCACAATGCGGTCGCAGCCGCGCACGACCGAATAACTGTAGTGGTAATAACCGCCGCCGTTGGCGCACGAGCCCATCGACAGCACCCAGCGCGGCTCGGACATCTGGTCGTACACCTTGCGCAGCGCAGGCCCCATTTTGTTGCACAGCGTACCGGCCACAATCATCAGATCAGACTGGCGCGGACTGGGGCGAAACAGCATGCCGAAACGGTCCAGGTCGTAACGTGCAGCGCCCGCATGCATCATCTCAACCGCACAGCAAGCCAGGCCAAACGTCATCGGCCAGAGCGAGCCCGTCTTGGCCCAGTTGACCACCGAGTCGTAGCTCGTGGTCATGAAACCTTCGTTAAAAACACCTTCGAGTGACATACAAAAATACCTTTGTGTCGATCAGCTAGCCGCGCTGGATGCTATTCCCAATCAAGCGCGCCCTTTTTCCACTCGTAAATAAAACCCACGACCAGAATGGCCAAGAAAATCATGACAGACCAGAAACCAACGGCGCCGATTTCTTTGAGTGCCACAGCCCAAGGGAAAAGAAAAGCGATTTCCAGGTCAAAGAGAATGAACAGGATGGCGACCAGGTAGTAGCGCACATCAAACTTCATGCGGGCATCTTCAAAAGCCTCAAAACCGCATTCGTAAGGGGAATTTTTTTCAGCGTCAGGCCGCACAGGCCCGAGCAGACGACCCAACACTTGGGGTACTACACCAACGCCAACGCCTACCAGAATGAACAAAAGAACGGGAAGGTACTGGTCGAGGTTCATGGGATGGTCGATGAATGAGGGCCAGTTTGGTCGGTTTACTAGGATGTTTTGCTTTGCAGCGTGCAGGCAGCAAAGCATTGATCTGGTGCGGACGGCGAGACTCGAACTCGCACACCTTTCGGCACTACCCCCTCAAGATAGCGTGTCTACCAATTTCACCACGTCCGCGGTTTTAAATGTCTGGATGGCATGAGGAAACCAGTTGGTTTTTGGCTTTCCAGACAAGCTCAGAGTTTACCCTGAATTACGCCGTTCCCCGGGGGGAACTGACGCTTGAACCCGTTATTTCGTCGGGATTTGGCCTGCACCAGAGGCCGCTTTGGCAGGCGGTGCAGGTACCGCAGCGCTATTGTTTGCTGGCATGGCGGTTCCAGGAATTTGCGCAGCACCTGATGCAGGCAAAGCTGGTGCGGGAGCAACGACTGCCGCGCCTTCAAGAACGCTGGTTCCGGTGCGAGGCTGGGCATTACCAAAATAGGCCAGTAAAAGCGTGCAGGCAAAAAACACCGCCGCCAGAACACCCGTGGTACGAGACAAGAAGTTGGCGCTGCCGCTGGCACCAAACAGGCTGCCCGAGCCGCCGCTGCCAAAAGCCGCACCCATGTCGGCACCTTTGCCGTGCTGCACGAGCACCAAGCCAACCATGGCAATGGCTGACAGCATTTGCACGGCAAGGACAATGGTCAAAATTACATTCATATTCACTCCTAATTTAATAGCTTCTTGCGCCCGTATTTAATGGGCTACAGCGATAATTGATAAGAAATCGGCAGCTTTGAGGGAGGCACCGCCTATCAAACCGCCGTCAATGTCGGGTTGCGACAAAAGACTGGCTGCATTGGCCGCATTCATGCTGCCGCCATACAAAATTTTTACGCGTGCTGACTGGTCAGTCGCCGCTTTTAATTGAGCCCGCAACACTGCGTGAACCACTTGCGCCTCTTCAGGCGAGGCGGTTTTGCCTGTGCCAATGGCCCAGACCGGCTCGTAAGCCACCACAATTTCACTGATGCAATGGCCATTGGTGTGAATGACCGCAGCCAGCTGGCGCTTGACCACTTCTTCTGTGCGCCCTGCTTCGCGCTCGGCCAAGGTTTCGCCTACACAAACGATGGGCGTGATGCCCACAGCTAACGCGGCCTTGGCCTTGTCAGCTACAAGCGCATCGGATTCGGCATGGTATTGGCGACGCTCTGAATGACCGACGATGGCGTAACGTACGCCAAACTCTTTGAGCATCGCCGCGCTGACCTCGCCTGTGTAGGCGCCTGAGGTTTGAGCCGACACATCTTGCGAACCCAGATCAATGGCCGCAACTTTCAAGGCCTGAACCTGCGCCAAATAGGCTGCGGGCACGCAAACCGCTACATCGCAAGCTGGCTTGGCGTTCAAACCCTGCGCCAATGCGGCCAGCAAGACTTCATTGGCAGCCAGGCTGCCATTCATCTTCCAGTTGCCGGCAATCAGTTTTTTCATACGGCATCCCAGGTCAAAACGATTTTGCCGATGTGCTGGTTTGACTCCATCAGCGTGTGGGCTTTGGCTGCATCGCCAGCCGCAAACGTGCTGTGAATCACGGGTTTAATAGCGCCGCTGGAAATCAGCGGCCAGACTTTTTCTTTCAACGCCTTGGCAATCGCCGTTTTGAATTCAAGCGAGCGCGGGCGCAGCGTTGAACCTGTGATCGTCAAGCGCTTGCGCAGTACCAGACCCGCATTGACTTCAGCCTTGATGCCGCCCTGTACCGCAATGATGACCAGGCGGCCGTCTTCAGCCATGCATTCGACTTCACGCGCGACATAACTGCCCGCCACCATGTCCAGAATGACGTTCACGCCCTTGCCGTTCGTCAGCTTTTTGACCTCAACAGCAAAGTCAGCAGTTTTGTAATTGATGGCATGGTCAGCACCCAAAGCCACGCAAGCAGCGCATTTTTCATCACTGCCAGCCGTCACAATCACCATTGCACCCATGGCCTTGGCAATTTGAATCGCCGTCACGCCAATGCCGCTGGAGCCGCCCTGAATCAACAGGGTTTCGCCTTTGGCCAAATATGCCCGCTCGAACACATTGCTCCATACGGTGAAGAAGGTTTCAGGCAACGATGCTGCTTCAATATCCGTCAACCCAGCGGGCACCTGCAAGCACTGCCCCACAGGCGCAACGCACAGCTCGGCGTAACCACCGCCAGCCACCAGCGCGCAAACGCGGTCTCCGACCTTGAAGCCGCCAGTGGCCATGGCAGCAGCATCGCCAGAGACGACAACACCAGCCACTTCAAGCCCCGGAATATCTGATGCGCCTGGCGGCACGGGGTAGTTGCCCGTCCGCTGCAACACATCAGGCCGGTTGATGCCCGAGGCGCTGACGCGAATCAGCAACTCGCCAGCACCCGGCACGGGCGCAGGGCGTTCAGCCAGACGCAGCACATCGGGAGCACCAAAAGCGCTAATTTCAACAGTTTTCATGCTTTTTCAAGGTTGTTTTATACCGTTAGCCCAATAAATCCGGGCGCAAGCAGCTATAAAATAAATAGCAAACGATGTTGACTGTGAGATTAACCGCGGTCCTGCTCTTGCATCGGTCGATCCAGCAGCGCCTTCATGGACAGCTTGACGCGACCCTTCTCATCGGTTTCCATGACCTTGACTTTGACGATCTGGCCTTCTTTGAGATAGTCCTGCACGCGCTCGACACGCTCATGCGCGATCTGGCTGATGTGCAGCAAACCGTCTTTGCCTGGCAGCAGGTTGATCAACGCGCCGAAGTCCAGAATCTTGGTGACCGGACCTTCGTAGATCTTGCCAATTTCGACTTCAGCGGTGATCTCGGCGATGCGGCGCTTGGCCTCGTCTGCCTTGGCGCTGTCGTTCGACGCGATGGTGATGGTGCCATCTTCCTCGATGTTGATCTGCGTGCCGGTTTCTTCGGTCAGCGCACGAATCACGGCGCCGCCCTTGCCAATCACGTCACGGATTTTCTCGGGGTTGATCTTCATCACATACAAGCGCGGCGCGAAGTCAGACACTTCGGTTTTGGCAGCGCCCATGGCTTCCTGCATTTTGCCGAGGATGTGCATGCGTGCTTCTTTGGCCTGCGCCAGAGCAACCTGCATGATTTCCTTCGTGATGCCCTGGATTTTGATGTCCATCTGCAGCGCAGTGATACCGAAAGTCGTACCAGCCACTTTGAAGTCCATGTCGCCCAGATGATCTTCGTCACCCAGAATGTCAGTCAACACCGCAAAGCGGTTGTCTTCCTTGATCAGGCCCATGGCGATACCGGCCACGTGTGCTTTCATCGGTACGCCAGCGTCCATCAGGCTCAGGCAGCCGCCGCAGACCGAAGCCATTGACGAAGAACCGTTGGACTCGGTGATCTCGGAAACCACACGCATCGTGTACGGGAACTCTTCTTTGGTAGGCAGCACAGCAATCAGCGCGCGCTTGGCCAGACGGCCGTGGCCAATCTCGCGGCGTTTTGGTGAACCGACACGGCCGGTTTCGCCCGTGGCGAACGGAGGCATGTTGTAGTGCAGCATGAAGCGGTCTTCGTAGTCGCCGCTCAGGGCGTCAATGCGCTGTGCATCGCGCTCGGTGCCCAGCGTGGTCACGACCAGTGCCTGGGTTTCGCCGCGTGTGAACAGGGCTGAACCGTGGGTGCGTGGCAAAACGCTGTTACGAATTTCAATCGCGCGAACGGTGCGCGTGTCGCGGCCGTCGATGCGCGGCTCGCCCGCCAGAATCTGGCTGCGAACGATTTTGGCCTCAATGTCAAACAGCATGCTTTCAACGGCAACACTGTCAAACTCAACACCGTCGGTTTTCAGGGCGGCCTTGGTCATCGCGGTGACTTCACGGGTGGCCTGCGTGCGGGCTTGCTTGTTGCGAATCTGATAAGCAGCGCGCATTTTTTCTTCAGCCAGTGCGCCTACTTTTGCAATCAGCGGCTCGTCTTTGGCAGGAGCTTTCCAGTCCCAGACCGGCTTGCCAGCATCACGTACCAATTCATGGATGGCGTTGATTGCGATGTTGCCTTGCTCATGGCCGTAAACAATGGCGGCCAGCATGATTTCTTCCGACAGTTGCTGGGCTTCAGACTCGACCATTAGTACAGCGGCTTCGGTACCAGCCACCACCAGATCCATTTTGGAATCCTTGAGCTGGGTCTTGCCTGGGTTCAGAACGTACTGGCCGTCGATGTAGGCCACGCGAGCGGCACCAATCGGGCCATTGAACGGAATGCCGGAAATTGCCAGCGCTGCGCTCGATGCGATCAACGCAGGAATGTCGCCTTCAACTTCAGGGTTGAGCGACAACACATGAATCACAACCTGCACTTCGTTTAAAAAGCCTTCAGGAAACAGCGGGCGAATCGGGCGGTCGATCAGGCGTGAGGTGAGTGTTTCAAATTCGCTGGGGCGGCCTTCGCGCTTGAAAAAACTGCCCGGGATGCGGCCCGCAGCGTAGGTTTTTTCGAGGTAATCCACCGTCAGGGGGAAGAAATCCTGGCCAGGCTTGGCGGAGGTTTTGGCAACCACCGTGGCCAGCACCACGGTGCCGTCCATGTCCAGCTTCACGGCACCACCGGATTGGCGTGCGATTTCACCGGTTTCCATCGTGACCGTGTGCTGGCCCCACTGGAAGGTTTTGCTAACTTTGTTAAAAATGCTCATGAAATATCTCCAGTCAAATCACACATAAGGCAGTGCGAGAAGCCCAGAAATTCAGCTAGTGAGAACGATGCCATTCCAGAAAAATTCAATCGAAATTAATTGGGGTCAGACTCCAATTAAATCCTTAAAAACTTCTGGAATGACACAGCGCGAACCCGTTTTGCCGTCTTCCCGAATGTTTTAAAGTAAAAAACGCCTGAGCTAGGTGACTAACTCAGGCGTTTTCAATAAATTTATAACTTACTTGCGCAGGCCAAGCTTGGCGATCAGCGCGGTGTAACGGCCGGCGTCTTTGGACTTCAAATAGTCCAGCAGCTTGCGGCGGCGGCTCACCATACGCAGCAGACCACGACGACCGTGGTGGTCTTTGGCGTGGGTTTTGAAGTGAGGCATCAGCTCATTGATGCGGCCGGTCAGCAAGCCGACCTGAACTTCGGGGCTGCCTGTGTCGCCAGGGGCACGTGCGTTGGACTGAACGATGTCAGCCTTGATTGATTTTGCGATCATAAAAGTACTCTCCGCACCGAAGTGCAACTTGCGAGCGACACAGCTTTCTCATATCAAGAGGCAGCCGTTGTCGTCGTGGATTACCGGGCGGGATGCCCAGCAAAGCCATTGATTATAGCCCAAGCCAGCGTTCCAGACGCTGAACGCCCTGCCCCAGACGGCTCAAGTCCTGGCTGGCAAAGCACCAGCGCAGCCAGCCTTGGGCATCCACATCTGGATTGACCATAAAGGCATTGCCAGGCGCCAGCCCCAGCCCGGCGTCCAGCACCAGACTTTTGGCCACGGCCAATGAGTCCCCAAACCGGGTCTGGTCTTCCAGTCTGAAAAACGCATACATACCACCCTTGGCTGGGGCGACCTGCACACCGGGCACAGCCTGTAACTGCGGGATCAACGTGTCCCGACAGGTTTTTAGGTGCGCCACGACGCGCGGTGTCACGTCCAGCGTGCGTTGAATTGCCACCAATCCAGCGCGCTGGATGAACATAGGCGCGCAGGACGTGTTGAACTCAATCAGCTTACCCATTTGCGCCGTCATCGCAGGCGGCATCACCAGCCAGCCGAGCCGCCAGCCCGTCATCAAGAAGCTTTTAGAAAAGCTGTTGACGACGACCAGGCGGTCATCGGGTTGGGCAATGTCCAAAAAGCTCGGCGCGCAGCCGTTGGGTGTCAGTTCAAAGTAGAGCCGCTCGTACACCTCGTCCGCCAAAATCCACGTACCGGTTTTGCGGCAATGTGCCAGTATGCTGTCCTGCTCGGCGCGCGAGAGTGTCCAGCCCGTCGGGTTGTTGGGTGCGTTCAGGATCAACAGCTTTGTTGTGGCTGTCACAGCCGCCAGCAACTCGGTCATGTCCAGTTGCCATGCGCCTGCCAACGGCTTTAAGCTGACAGACCGAACCACCGCACCCATGATGGCCGGCTGCGCCGTCAGGTTGGGCCACACGGGCGTGACAACCACCACTTCATCACCACTGCTGACCAGCGCCTGCACGGCCAGCATCAACGCATTCACACCGCCAGACGTTACGGCGATGCGGTTGGCGTCAATCAGCGTAGCACCCACCATTCGCAGGCCGCTGGCGTAACCAGCAATCGCCTCCCGCAGCTCAGGCAGCCCCAGATTTTGCGCATAAAAGGTTTCGCCCTGCTGCATGGAGGCGCTGGCAGCATCACGAATAAATTGCGGCGTGACTTCATCGCTCTCGCCAAACCAGAACTTGAGCACGTCGCTGCGCCCCATGCCCGCATTGGCAACCTGCCGGATCATGGATTCTTCGAGGTTTAAAACGGCTTGGCGCATGGTGAATTCCAGAATGACCGTTATGGTCTGATCATCTTGCAAGTCGTCGCCATCGCCGCCTTGTCGCTCGCAATCGTCTTGATCACGCGAAAGCCGTAGCCAGAACCTTCCACATCAAACTTCACGCCCATGTCCCCCAGTTTCCCCATTTGTGCGACCAGCAGCGGCTGCTGAAACTGGTGGTCGCTGGCGCGCATCGCACCAGTTTGCCCCGCCATCGTGATCACGGCCTTTTCCATTTGCGCAGCCACCGCGCCGGCTTCAATCGAGCCAGCCTTTTCAATGCTCTGCGCCAGCGCTTCAATCACCATTTGCATCCGCATGTGAACGTAGTCGTCTTTTGGCGCGGGGAAGCGCTGGCGAAACGACTGGTAAAACGCCTCAGATGGCGTACCCGCAGCGTTCGGGAACCACTCCGCCACCGCAATCACTTTGCCAACACCCGCCTCGCCAATGGCTGCAGGGGCACCCAGCGCATTGCCGTAAAAGGTGTAAAACTTGCCTTCAAATCCCACGTCTTTCGCGGCCTTGATCAGCAGCGTCAGGTCATTGCCCCAGTTGCCCGTCAGCACAGCTTGCGCCCCGCTGGCCTTGATTTTGGCGGCGTAGGGAATGAAGTCTTTCACGCGGCCCAGCGGGTGCAGCTCGTCGCCCACTATTTGCACGTCTGGGCGCAGCATGGTGATTTGCCTCTTTGCCTCCTTCAGCACCGACTGGCCAAAGCTGTAGTCTTGGCCAATCAGGTAAATGCTTTTGACAGATTTGTCGTCTTTGAAAACATCCATCAACGCCGTCATGCGCATGTCGGCATGGGCGTCAAACCTGAAGTGCCAGTAGCTGCATTTTTCATTCGTCAGCGCCGGGTCAACTGCCGAATAATTTAAAAACAACACGCGCTTGCCCGGCTCGCGTTCGTTATGCTTGTTGATGGCATCTATCAACACCGCTGCCGTTGCTGACGAGTTGCCTTGGGCAATCACCGTCACGCCGTCGTCAATGGCGGCGCGCAAGGCACTCAGGGCTTCTTCGTTTTGGCCTTTGCTGTCGTAGCGCTCGATCAGCAAGTTGCGCGAGCCGCCCGGCAACTTCACGCCGCCACGTGCGTTGACCCGTTCAGTGGCCCAAACCAAATTGCGAAAAACAGCTTCACCCGTGTTGGCAAACGGGCCCGACATGCTTTCAATCAAGGCCACCTTGATGGGCGCAGGTTGGGCAACCGCAAAAAACGAAGCGACAAGGCAAAGCGCGGCAAACAGGTATTTGAAAATGATGTGCATCAGGTGGGTGTCGGTTGCGATTTACTATTGATTCAGGAGCTGCTGCTCCCGTATTTATTGGGCTACAGAGTGTTGTTTAGTTATTTGTCATCCCGGGCCAGACCCGGGATCCATGACTTCTCAGGTCTGCGCAAAGGTTCGGGGGCATGGATTGGACCCCAAGCCCGCAATGACACCCTAAGCCATAGAAGCTTGCAGACTCCAGCGCGGCAAGACATCGAAAGTGTAGCCGCCTTGCAAGCTCTCCAGCCCCGCCTGCAAGCGCATACCGGCAGCCAGCGCAATCATGGCACCGTTGTCAGTACACAAATGCAGCTCGGGGTAATGCACCCGGATGCCGCGCTTGGCACAAGCGGCATTCAGCTCACTGCGCAGCAAGGCATTGGCCCCCACCCCGCCAGCCACGACCAGCCGGGTCAAGCCCGTTTGCAACATCGCCGCCATTGATTTTTTAACCAGCACATCAACGATGGCCGCCTGGGTGGAAGCCGCCAGGTCGGCCTTGCGCGCGTCAAGCTGGTCGCCCAGCTTTTTCGCCTGCGTCATCACGGCCGTCTTCAGTCCCGCAAATGAAAAATCAAGGTTGCCGCTGTGCAGCAGCGGGCGCGGCAACTTGAAAGCCGTGCCATCGCCCTGTTCTGCCAGTTTGGCCAGGTGCGGCCCGCCCGGGTAAGGCAACCCCATCAGCTTGGCCGATTTGTCGAACGCCTCGCCCGCAGCGTCGTCAATACTTTCGCCCAGCAACTCGTAGCTGCCCACGCGGTCAACCCGCATCAGCTGCGTGTGGCCACCCGACACCAGCAGCGCCACAAAGGGAAACTCTGGCGGATCAGCGCTTAAAAATGGCGACAGCAAGTGCCCTTCCAGGTGGTGTACACCCATGACTGGCTTGCCAAGCGCCGCCGCCATGGCACAAGCAGCACCCGCACCTACCAGCAATGCACCCGCCAGGCCGGGCCCACGCGTGTAGGCCACCACATCAACGTCTTTTAAAGGGATTGCCGCATCTGTCAGCACCTTTTCAGTCAATGGCAACACACGGCGAATATGGTCGCGGCTGGCCAGCTCAGGCACCACGCCGCCGTAGGCCTGGTGCATGTCAATCTGGCTGAAAAGCGCATGCGACATCAAACGTGGCACATTTTTCCCAGAAGCATTTACCAGCGCCACGCCAGTCTCGTCACAACTGGACTCGAAACCCAAAATAATCATGACGACAGTGTAAGGTTTGGCTTTTTGCATGAGCGAAGCATGACGCCCCCATACTTGCTTCGATCAGATCCAGAGCACATACGTCTAAAGAGTACCGCCTACAGTGCGATAGGGTCTTCTCCTACACCAAACAGTTTTGCTGAATCGTTATAACAAATAGGTACGAAATTTACAACATCACGAGGAATTATGAAATTAACTCAACGCTTGGTTGCCTTCCTGATCCCATTACTGGCTACCAGCTTTATTGCGGCAACACCGCAACTGGCAAGTGCTCAGCCAAAGAAAGCCAGGTACGCACCCGAAATCACCAACTTTCAGATTGACGCTTCTGACCAACTGACGCCTGGTAGCGACCTTGACTTTACAGTTGAAGGGACACCGCGGGGTCAGGCCAGTGTGCGCCTGAGCGGCATCAATAAAAACATTGTGCTGCGGGAAACCGAGCAGGGCGTGTACGAAGGTTCATACACCCTGAGTCGGCGCGACAAGCTGGGGGCAACGCCCACAGCACGCGCAACGCTGCGGGTACGTGGCGTTTCGACAGCAGTAAATCGGATTATGGCGAATGCGCCAGTACCAGCAACACCG
Source organism: Polaromonas sp. (assembly GCA_031417995.1). GTDB lineage: Bacteria > Pseudomonadota > Gammaproteobacteria > Burkholderiales > Burkholderiaceae_C > Polaromonas. The sequence goes on from JANOWR010000170.1 coordinate 18,281, forward strand.
CCAGTGGCAGTCACTCCGCCCCCTCCGGTTCCGGCACCCGCGCAACTTGTCATTGAGCGCTTTTCCGTGACGCCTGTGGCGCGCATTGAACCCGGCGCCGAGCTTCGTTTTGCAACCCAGGGCACGCCTGGTGGGCGAGCATCATTTTCGATTGACTCCGTGGTGCGCGATGTTCCCATGACCGAGGTACGCCCAGGTCGCTATGAAGGTGCCTACACCATTCGCCGCAATGACAATTTCCCGCCATCACTGAACATTGTGAGCGTACTCGCAGCCAATGGTCAAACCGTGAACGCCAGGTTGAATCAGGCTTTGCTGGTCGACGCGCGGCCACCTACCATTAAAAATCTTGCGCCACAAAACAACGAAACAGTACCCGCCGGTCCCGTTTCTGTATCCGCAACATTTGACGACCGTGGCGGTGTAGGCGTTGACCCAAAAACAGTGAAGATCCTGATCAGCGGCCAGGACGTGAGCCGTGCAGCCAGTATTACCCCGCAATTTCTGACATGGCGCGGTGAGCTGCGTGCTGGTACCCACCAGGTAGAAGTTACCGCCTCCGACAATGCCGGCAATGCCGTCCGTCAGAACTGGGTATTCAATATAGCCAGCGTCCAGGCACCGATTGCCGCGACTGCCTTGCTACTGGACATCACCAGCCACGCCAACAATGCACAAGTCAGCGGCGGAGCCATCACTGTCCGTGGCCGCACTGCACCTGAC
>JANOWR010000171.1:0-88579 GCA_031417995.1 Polaromonas sp.
GGCTGCGGGTTACGCCGCCATCACCGGGCAAGGCCAGGCAGTCATGGTGCACGTTGATGCTGGTACCGCCAACTCGGCCATGGGCATGCACAACATGTTCAGGGGCCGCCTGCCGGTGATGCTGATTGCAGGCAAGGCACCCTATACATTGCGCGGCGAGCTGGCCGGGTCGCGTGACAACTACGTGCATTTTGTGCAAGACCCGTTTGACATGGCCAGCCTGGTGCGCCCCTACGTGAAGTGGGAATACACCCTGCCCAGCGGCGTGATTGCCAAAGAGGTTTTGCGGCGCGGCCACTCGGTCATGCAGAGCGACCCGCCCGGCCCGGTGTATTTAACGCTGCCGCGCGAGGTGCTGGCAGAAACACTGGCTACAGACCAGGTACGCAGTTACAGCAGCGCGCGTTATGGCCCCGTGCAGGCAGGCGGCATTGACGAGGTGCGTGCCCAGGCCATTGCCAGCCAGTTGATGGCGGCCAGCCAACCGATCGCCGTCACGTCGTACCTGGGCCGCAAGGCCGATGCCGTGGCCGCGCTGGAAGACCTGGCGCTGCTGTGCGGTGTGCGGGTGTTTGAGTTCAGCCCCAGCTACCTGTGCCTGCCGCGCAACTCACCGTGCTTTGGCGGCTTTGATGCCAGCAAGGCGCTGGCGGGTGCTGACGTGGGCTTGCTGCTCGATGTTGACGTGCCGTGGCTGCCCAAATTTGTAAAGGAAAACAGCGCCACCCGCTGGACGCACATTGATGCGGACGCGATTAAAAAAGATTTCCCGATGTGGGGCTTTGCCACCGACATGCGGGTGCAGGCCGACTGCGCCACCGTGCTGCGCCAGGTCGCCGCTTTGGTGCGGGCGCAGGCCGGTGCGGCCTTTCATGACAAGGTAGCAAAGCGTATTGCAAATTGGGCTGCAGCGAACCTTGAGCGCACGGCCAGCGTGGCCCAAGCGGCTGAAAACCCAGGCAGGCCGGGCGCAATTTCACCCGCCTACTTGTGCGCTGCGTTGGGGGCCGCCATTGCGCCTGAAGACATCGTGATTAATGAAGCCATCCGCAATTCACCTGCCGTACTCAACCAGATGGCACGCAGCCAGCCGCTCACGTTGCTGTGCGGCGCAGGCGGCGGTTTGGGTTACAGCGGCGGCATGGCGCTGGGGGCCAAGCTGGCCAAACCCGGCGTGCGTGTGATGCAGGTGGTGGGCGATGGTGGCTTTCATTTCTCAACCCCCACATCGGTGTATGCCACTGCCCAGCGCTACGGCCTGCCGATTTTTACCGTGGTGCTCGACAACGGTGGCTGGCAGGCCGTGAAAGAAGCCGTGCTGCGCGTCTACCCCGATGGCGCTGCGGCCCAGGCCAATGAATTTCAAGCGCGCTTGCAAGGTCAGCACCGGCACTTTGAGCAAGTCGCCCAGGCCTTTGGTGCTTATGGCGAATGCGTCAGTGAGCCTGGCGATGTAGAGGCCGCGATTGCGCGTTGCCTCAAGGCGGTTGACGCGGGCCAGGCGGCGGTGCTGAATGTGCAGATTGGCTTGCAGTAGGCGTTGAACTGTACGGCTACACACTAAAAAATATTTCAGGAGACAACTATGATGACCCCCCAAAAACTTCACTGTCTTGCCGCCATATTGGCTTGCGCTTCGGCACTCTGCGCACCGCTGGTCAGCGCACAAAGCTATCCCAATAAACCCATCACCATTGTGGTCCCTTATTCCGCAGGCGGCGGTGTTGATTCGCTGGCGCGCAGCATCACCGAGCCCCTTGGCAAAGCCCTGGGCCAGCCGGTGATAGTAGAAAACCGCCCCGGTGCTGGTGCCATCGTAGGGGCCACCTATGTGGCCAAAGCCAAGCCTGATGGTTACACCCTGCTGATGGGTGCGCCCGGCCCGATTGTGTTTAACCATGCGCTGTACGCCAAGTTGCCGTATGCCCCGCAAGACCTGACGCCGATCTCTTTTGTGGGTGTGTCGCCGCTGATTTTGCTGATCAACGCCAACAACCCGGCCAAGACCGTACAAGAGCTGGTCAATGCGTCAAAACAAAACCCGGACAAGGCCAACTACGGTGCCAGCTCGGCCTCGTTTCAACTCATCACCGAGCTGTTTAACAAAAAAACCGGCGCACGGTTTTCACACATTCCGTACAAGGGCGCAAACGACTCTGTGACGGCCGTGATGGCTGGCGATGTGACCATGACACTGGCCGACGGCGGCCCGGCATCTGTGGGCATGCAAAGCGGCCGCGTCAAGGCGCTGGCGGTCACGTCGCCCGAGCGGCTGAAAGACTACCCCAATGTGCCAACGCTGGCCGAGCTGGGCATTGACCTCAAGGTGTCGTTGTGGATAGGTCTGCTGGCCCCCGCAGGCACGCCGCCCGAGATCATCAGGCGGCTGAACAGCGAGCTTGTCAAAGTGGTGGACCAGCCCGATGTCAAGAAACGCATCAGCGCCATGTCGCTGATTCCATCGACCAACTCACCCGAAGACTTTGCGAGATTTGTGGCGGCAGAGATCCCGCTGTGGAAGCAGCTGGCGCTGGACAACAATATCAAGGTGGAATGATGGTCTGCCTCATCGGGGCTTAGTCAAAGCGCAACTTCATCGCCAAAATAGTGGCGGCCAGCGCCAGCGTGATGCTGTTGGCAATGATCAATGGCCAGGCGCCCAAGAGCAGGCCGTACACCAGCCACAGCGCCACACCAACGGTAAACACGCTGTACATGCCCAGCGATATACCGCTCACGTCGCGGGTTTTAAAGCTGTGCCAGGCTTGCGGCACAAAGCTCACCGTGGTCAAAATGGCGGCAACAGAGCCCACGGCCTCGGTGAAGGCGGGGCTCATTTGCTGGCCTCTTTGCTGCCTTCTTGCACAGCCCAGTCCACCAGGGCCTCAAGCGCTGGCCGGGCTGCTGCTGCGTTGGGGTGGTTGACGATGCTGACCACCACCAGGCGCCTGCCGTTGGGCGTGTGCACATAGCCCGCCAGGGCGGTGGCGTCGCGCAGCGAGCCGCTTTTTAAATGCGCCCAGCCCTGCGACACACGCGAGCGGCTTCTGCGCAACGTGCCGTCAATGCCGGTGATCGGCAGCGACGCCATCAGCTCCGGCATGGCACCTGACACATAGGCGGTTTGCAGCATGCGAGCCAGGCCTTGCGGCGTGATGCGCTCCTGGCGCGACAGGCCAGAGCCGTTGTCGAGCACGGGCATGTCCTGCTCACCAAAGCGTTCGCGCCACCAGTTTTGCACCACCGTGCGTGACGCTTCAAAGCTGGCCGGGCTTTGGTTCTGGTTCAGACTCAAGGTCAAAAACAACTGCTGCGCCATCACGTTGTTGCTGTATTTGTTGATGTCACGAATAGCCTCGGTCAGGCTGGGTGAGGTGACTTCAAAAGCGCTTTTCAGGCCTGCTGGTGCGCGGCCGTCACGCACCCGGCCTGCCAGCTTGCCGCCCATCTCGGCCCACATCCCGGCCACAGCCCGCTCGGCATAGCTGGCCGGGTCAGCATAGGCAATGGGCCAGACTTTTTCACCACAGGCTACCGGGTAGCTCCCTTTAAACGTGATGCGAAACGGGTCACTGAAGTCGGCCAGTAACGCGGTCCGGTAGTCGCTGCAATCTTTGGCTGTCGTCAGCGGCACCGTGCTTTGCATTTGCACATTGGCCAGCGGTGGGTCAAAGCTCACGCTGGCCATGCTGCTGGCGTAGTTGGGCACAAACGTCATCACCACTGATTTGTAGTTGATCAGCAACGCATCGGGTGCAGCGTTGTAGGGCCGCAGCGGCTCGCCGTCAAAGTCAGCTGCGTTTTGCGCGGCGACTGTAAAGGCACTGCGGTCCAGCAAAATGTCGCCGCTGATGGTTTTGATGCCGAGCGACTGCACGCGTCGCAGCAGCAGCCACAGCCGCTCCAGCACCAGCTTGGGATCACCCCGGCCAGCAATGATGAGGTTGCCTGTGAGCACGCCATTGTTGATGTTGCCGTCAACAAACACCGGGGTGGGCCAGGTGTAGGCGGGGCCCAGGAGCTCCAGCCCGGCGTAGGTGGTGACCAGCTTCATGACCGATGCGGGGTTAACAGCAGCGTTGGCCCGGTAACTCAGCAGCGGCGCTGGTTTGCCGTTTAAAGCCGGGGCAGCGTCCACCACGATGGCGGCCAACGCCTCACGCGGCACCTTGGCCCGGAGCAGCGCTGCATCAACTGACGGCGGCAGGGTTTGCGCGCTTGCCGCGAATGCTGCCAGCGCAAGAGTGATGAGTGCAAGGCGTGTTGCAGCAGGGGGAGGGGCCAGATTCAAAAGCATGGCTTGATTATCGACGCTGCGCGCTGGCCGTCTCGCGGGATAATCAACGGATGCCGACTGCAATTTGCTATTAATTAAATAGCTACTTGCGCCCGAATCTATTGGGCCAGAGGCACTTTTTAACCCTATTTCATGCCCAAAAACAGTCATTTTCTGGCTTTTGACACCTCCACCGACGTGATGTCGGTGGCGCTGACTGACGGCAGCCGCGTCTGGCAGCACACGGGGCCGGGCGGTGCCAGGTCGTCCACCACCTTGATTCCCGTGATTTTGGCCTTGCTGCAAGATGCCGGTTTGACGCTGGCCGAGCTGGACGCGATTGCCTTTGGCCGGGGGCCAGGGTCATTTAGCGGCCTGCGCACGGCTTGCGCGGTAGCCCAGGGCCTGGCTTACGGCGCTGGTCAGGGCGCTGGCATACCCGTGCTGCCGATTGACACCCTGATGGCTGTGGCTGAAGAGGCGAGGCAGCAAATGGAATCACAACACATCACCGCGCTGCTTGATGCCCGCATGGACGAAATGTATGTGCAGCGCTATGCCTGCACGCAAGGTGTTTTGACGGCGCTGGGCAGTTGCAGGCTGATTCGTCCTGAGCATTTGCAGCTGGAGGCCAACACGCTGTACGCAGGCAATGTATTTGCCGTGTACACCGGCAGTCTGCCCAAAGACCTGAACAGCATCACCTGCCTGCCCACAGCCACCGCCATGCTGCGACTGGCACCCGCGCTGGCTGCCAGCGGGCATTGCATAAAGGCCGAGCTGGCACTGCCGCTGTATGTTCGCGATAAAGTAGCGTTAACAACCGAAGAGCGTGACTTGGTCAAGATGCTCAAAACCCAGATAAATCCAGATTCAAGCGCCCTACCCATCAGCCCATGAACGCCGTTTTTAAACCCGCCGAATTGCTTGAAGCCCAGTTTGAGCCCATGACGCCCGCGTCGCTAGGGGCTGTCGCAAAAGTCGAGGTCAGCGCCTATGCCCACCCCTGGACGCAAGGCAACTTCAGCGACTCGCTCAACTCGGGCTACCAGGCGCAGCTGCTGACGGCGGGCAGTGGGGCAGACACGCACCTGCTGGGTTACTTTGTCGCCATGAAGGGCGTGGACGAAACCCATTTGCTCAACATCACCGTGGCCCCCGCGCACCAGCGCCAAGGCTGGGCCAGAGTCATGCTGGACGCACTGGTCATCTGGTCACGCGGCCAGGGCGCGCAGTGGCTGTGGCTGGAAGTGCGCGCCAGCAATGCCCACGCCAAAGCGGTGTACCTGCATTACGGGTTTCGTGAAGTGGGTTTGCGCACAGGCTACTACCCGGCGGGCGGCAGCCTTGTGAGCCCGCGTGAAGACGCGGTTGTGATGAGCCTGAAGTTATGACCGCGACGCTAGCGCCTGGTTTGAGCCTGGACAAGCGCCAGCGCGCCATGCTCAAGGAGATGGGCGTGCAGGTCTGGCAGCCGCTGCCGCCAGCACCGCTCACAGCGCAACCGGTGGCGGCACCCGCCGCTACGTCTGCGCCTGCGGTCCCGCCAGTCGCTATTGATTCAGGAGCTGCTCACGCCCGAATTCAGGCGGGCACAGGCACTTTTGACACCCAAAAACAGCCTTTTCAGGCACCCAAAGCGCCTCCAGAGGCCCAAAACACCCCGAGCGTCCCAAACACCGCATCCAGCCCCAGCGCATGGCGCATTGGCAAGCTGCAAACGCTGTACGCTGAACCAGCATCTAAAACCACCGCTGCCCGCTGGCTGGTGCTGATCGAGTCCCCCGCTAGCGCCCTGCAAGATGCCTTCAACCCCTTTGAAGGCGACGCAGGCAAGCTGCTGGATAACATGCTGCGCGCCGCAAAGCTGCACACGGCAGGTCGCGCAATGCTCGCGCCGCTGGTCAGGGGCGGTGGCGCAAACGGCGACTTACCGGTCGAGCTGGCAGAGATGTTTGCCGGCGCCAAAGCAGACGTGGTGCTGGTCATGGGCCGCCTGGCCGCACAGGCGCTGCTGCAATCAACCGAGCCCTTGGCCAAACTGCGCGGGCAAATTCACGCCGTGCAGGGTCAGCAAACCATCATCACCATTGACCCGGCTTACCTGCTGCGCAACCCGCTGGACAAAGCCAAGGCATGGGACGACCTGTGCTTGGGCCTCAGCCTCATTACGCCGTTATCGTCGCCGTCATAGTGCTTTACGGCCACCCGGAATCAGCACCGTAGATATCGCCACCGCCATCAGGCCCACGGCGGCCCAGTCTTGCCAGTGCAGCACCTCGCCCAACCACAGCGCGCCCAAAAACACACCCAGCACCGGGATCATCATGGTGCTGAGCGTTGACGCCACGGGCGGCAGACCGCGCGCCAAGGTAAACCACGCCGCGTGAGTAAAGCCAAAAATCAGCACCCCGTTGTACAAAATCGCCACCCAGTTTCTCGCTTGCGGCAGTCGCCACTGGCTGCTTTCAAAAACGATGCACAACACCGTCAGTACCACAGCGGCCATCAGCGTCATCCAGAACGACAGGGTTAGTGTGCTGGCCACGATGGTGGTGGCGCGCAGCTTTTGTGTGCCCAGTGCCCACACGGCAGCAGCTACCAAGGCCATCAGCACGCCCAGCGGCTGCCCGGCAAAATGGGTCAGTTCATTGAACAGCAGCAGTGACACGCCCAATGCCGCCGCCCCCACACCCACCAGCTGCCACGGCCGCAAACGCACCCCATAAAACACCGCCCCCAGCAGCGCCGAGAACACCGGCATGGTGTAACCCAATATCGCCGCCCGGCCACTGCTGAGCACACTGACCGCCAAAATAATCAGCACATGCCAGACAAACATGTTGGTCACCGCCAGCCAGAACAGCTCACGCCAGTCCTTGCGGGCGATGAAAAACGGCACTTTCATCACCCGCAGCGCCAGCCACAACACTGGCACGCCTATCCACAGGCACAGCGCCCGAAAGGTGAGCGGCGGGTAACCCGTCACCCCCATCTTCATCATGGGCCAGTTCAGCCCCCAGCTCAGGGTGACAAGAATGACGAGGATGAGTTGCTTGCGGTCAAGTTGCATGTTTTGATTGTGCCGCGTTGGTGACGCAGCTTCTTACAATACCTTGATGAACATGCAGGCATCCACTCCGACATTCCTTGACATGCTGAGCGCAGCAGAACAGCAAAACCAGTCCATGCTGTGCGTGGGCCTGGACCCGGAGCCGACGCGCTTTCCCGGCAAGCTCAAGGGCAACAGCAACAAGATTTACGACTTTTGCGCCGCGATTGTCGATGCCACGGCTGATCTGGTGATCTCTTTCAAGCCGCAAATCGCGTACTTTGCCGCACACCGCGCTGAAGGCCAGCTGGAGCGCCTGATGGAGCACATGCGCCGCGCCGCGCCCAACGTGCCCATCATTCTGGACGCCAAACGCGGCGACATTGGCAGCACGGCCGAGCAGTACGCGATTGAGGCCTTTGAGCGCTACGGCGCAGATGCCGTCACGCTGTCTCCCTTCATGGGTTTTGACTCGGTGGCACCCTATTTGAAGCACGCTGGCAAAGGCGCGTTTTTGCTGTGTCGCACGTCCAATCCCGGCGGCGACGACTTGCAAAACCAGCGCTTTGCCAGTGTGGAAGGCCAGCCCCTGCTGTACGAACACGTCGCCCGGCTGGCCCAAGGCCCATGGAATTTGAACGGCCAATTGGGCCTGGTGGTGGGCGCGACTTACCCGGCTGAAATTGAACGTGTGCGGCTAGTGGCACCAACCTTGCCCCTGCTAATACCCGGCGTAGGAGCGCAAGGCGGCGACGCAGTAGCCACGGTACGCGCAGGCTGGCGCGAAGGCGCACCCATCATCGTCAACTCGTCGCGGGCTATTTTGTATGCCTCAAGCGGCGATGACTTTGCTGAAGCCGCGCGGCGCGAGGCGTTGAAGACGAGGGATGTGTTGCAGGCTGCGCGGTAAATACCGTTATGTTTTCGCCTTTCACTACAAAAGATTAATTCGATGTATGTGCGGATGTGGGGGTAAAAATAGGGTTAACCCTATGTTTTAATTTGTTGATTGTTGTGATATTGTGCACATCTCCAACAATTTGTAACAAGGGGCAAATATGGCAACGAATACATCAATAAAAGTCGCAACCAACACTGGCGCAGCCAAGGACGACGTATTAACGTCGCTGCTCACCGGGCTCACTGAAGACAATCGGATCGCCAGCCTCAATGTACTGGCCAACGATCCTGGCGCTGCCAGACTGTATTCGCTGGCACAAAACGTCTCAGGTACCTCTTCCTCCACCTTCCCCGTAGCCGGACAAGGGCTTTCAGCCCTGGGTGCCACACTGAGCATGAATGCTGATGGCACCGTCAAATACGACGCATCTTCCGTCAACCTGCAATATTTAGCCGCCGGTCAAAAAATCACCGACACCTTCACCTACACGGTGAGAATGGCCAACGGCGCGGTCAGCACGGCATCGGTCACGGTTGATCTGCTCGGTCAAAACGACGGCCCCGTGATCACCAACGCCGTCGCAGCCACCCGTGGCAGCGTGACCGAAGACGTGGCGCTCACGGCCACGGGCCAACTCAGTGCCAGCGATGTGGACAACGGCGCTACGCAGGCCTGGAGCATTGTGGGCAGTGCCGCCGGCACTTATGGTGCTCTGGCGCTCAATGCCGCGACTGGTCAGTGGGTGTACTCCCTGAACAACGCGGCCAACCAGGCTTTGGCCGCAGGTGAGAGCCACACCGAAACCTTTACCGTGCGCGTCACCGATGATCAGGGCGCGTTTGTCAACCAACAGGTGTCGGTGGTGGTCAATGGCACCAATGATGGCCCGGTGGTCACCAATGGCACTGCAGCCACGAAGGGCAGCGTCACAGAAGACACCGCGCTCACCGCAACCGGTCAGCTTGGCGCCAGCGATGTGGACAACGGCGCTACGCAGGCCTGGAGCATTGTGGGCAGTGCCGCCGGTACTTATGGTGCTCTTGCGGTCAATGCCGCGACTGGCCAGTGGACCTATTCGCTGAACAACACAGCCAACCAGGCTTTGGCCGCAGGTCAGAGCCACACCGAAATCTTTACCGTGCGCGTCGCCGATGATCAGGGCGCGTTTGTCAACCAACAGGTGTCGGTGGTGGTCAATGGCACCAATGATGGCCCGGTGGTCACCAATGGCGCTGCAGCCACGCAGGGCAGCGTCACAGAAGACGCAGCGCTCACCGCAACCGGTCAGCTTGGCGCCAGTGATGTGGACAACGGCGCCACCCAGACCTGGAGCCTGCAGGGCAGCAACGCAGGTGCCTATGGCAACTTGACGGTTAATGCCACTGGCGTATGGTCTTACGCGTTGAACAATGCGTCTGCCAATGTGCAGGCACTGGCTGCAGGCCAGCAAGCCAGCGACAGTTTTACCGTACGTGTGACCGATGACAAAGGTGCCTTTGTGGACCAGGTTGTCAATGTCGCCATCACCGGCACCAACGACGCAGCCAGCATCAGCGGCAACAGCACAGGCGCAGTGACCGAAGACGCCACCGTCAGCACCAGCGGCACGCTGGCAGTAGCCGATGTGGACCAGGGCCAGGCCGTGTTCCAGGCACAAACCAACGCAGCCGGCACCTACGGCAGCTTCAGCATTGCCGCTGACGGCAACTGGACCTACGCACTGAACAACGGCGCAGCCAACGTGCAGGCACTGGCTGCAGGCCAGCAAGCCAGCGACAGCTTCACGGTTGTCAGCCAGGACGGCACTGCCAGCCAGGTCGTCAACGTCGCCATCACCGGCACCAACGACGCACCAGTGGTTCAAGGCACACAGACCGAACAACTCTACACGTCAAGTCTTTCGGTCTGGACCCCATTCCTGCAAAACAACGGCGTCTGGGTGACACCGGACGGCGCTAGCTCGGGCGACACAGCGCCGCACACGTTTGTGCGTCAATTCACGGCGGCACAAGATGGCAATTACCGGTTCGAGTTCGCTGTTGACAATGAAGGAACCGTTGCCGTTGATGGCGTTGCCATTTCTGGGCTGTACAACAACGATTGGTCGCACTCAACGGTGCAAACCGTCGCGCTGACGGCGGGCATCCATACCGTCACCATGAATGCACTGAACTGGGGTGGGCCCGCCGCATTCGCCATGAACATCACGGACCCGAACAACATCGAGATCTGGAACACGCGCACGCATCTTGACCCTGAACCCTTGATTTCGAGCTACACCGAAAACCAGGCTGCCATGGTGGTTAGCGCCAACTTGACACTGACAGACGTGGACAGTCTCCAAATGTCCAGTGCCACGGTCTCCATGGGTGCAGGTTTTGCGGCGGGTCAAGACATTCTGGGCTTTGCCAATCAGAACGGGATCACTGGCACCTATGACGCCGCTACAGGTGTGCTCAACCTGAATGGCTCGGCCACAGTTGCCCAATACCAGACGGCCTTGCGATCGGTGACCTACAGCAACAGCAGCGACAGCCCAAGCACGGCAGAACGTACGATCAACTTTGTGGCCAACGACGGTGCAAGCCATGACAACCTGAGCAACACGGCAGTTGCCAAGATTCTGGTGACGGCGGTGAACGATGTCGCCAGCATCAGCGGCACCAGCACCGGCGCGGTGCAAGAAGACACTACGCTCAGCACCAGCGGCACGCTGGCAGTAGCTGATGTGGACCAAGGTCAGGCTGTGTTCCAGGCACAAACCAACGCAGCCGGCACCTACGGCAGCTTTAGCATCGGTGCCAACGGCAACTGGACTTACGCACTGAACAACGGCGCAGCCAATGTGCAGGCGCTCAACACCTCTGACCATCTGAGCGACAGCTTCACGGTGCTGAGCCAGGACGGCACGGCCAGCCAGTTGGTAACGGTCAACGTGAATGGCCTCGACGACAACCAGGCACCCGTGGCGGTTAACGACTTGGTTGAAGGTTCCGTAACGCAGGTGGTTAGTGCGCTGACCTTTGAAGAGGGCACCTATTCGCAGAGCTACAGCTACAACTACAACACCGGGAACTACGACTACACGATTTCCACGGAAGGGTTTAGTTTTACGGCCGATACGAATACCAACAATAGCTACGGATCAGGCCCGTACATCACCAACTATTGGGGTGCCGATTACAGCAACACGTTGTATTCCTATGGGTATGGTGGTTATTACTACGGTGGCACCTCGACAACAACGCCCATTGCCATGATGCATGCCGATGGGTCTTCGTTCTCGCTGGCCTCGGCCAACATCACCAGTTATCAGGACTATTACAGCTATGGCGGGACCGGGTACGAAACCGTTACGGGTTATTCGAACGGCGTGCAGGTCGCGCAGCAGTCGTTTTACGTGCCTAATGCGAACAATGGCAGCCACAACAATGTGGTGACGTTTACCGACCCCGGCTTTAACTCGGTTGACAAGGTTGTCTTCAGCCTGACCAACAGCGGCGGCAGCTATTACTACTATTACAACTATGCCTACCAGTGGATTGACAATGTGGGCGTGAATGCGAGCGCTGTCGCATCACAAACCGAAGACCGCACGGTTGACATCAATGTGCTGGGCAATGACACCGATGCAGATGTCGGCGACACCCTGTCTGTGGCCAGTTTTGCGGCGCTCAGCGCACAGGGCGCGGCCATCACGCTCAATACGGATGGCACGCTGCATTACGACCCCACCCAGGCCGCAAACCTGCAGGCACTGGCAGCTGGCGAAACGCTCACCGACACCTTTACCTACACCAGCCAGGACCAACATGGTGCAGTCAGCAACACGGCCACTGTGTCTGTGGTGCTGCGGGGTACCAATGATGCAGCCAGCATCAGCGGTGTAAGCACCGGCTTTGTGACGGAAGATGTGACGCTGCAGACTACGGGCCAGCTCGTGGTCAGCGATGTGGACCACGGTGAAGCGCTGGTACGTGCTCAAAGCAATATCGCCGGTAACTACGGCAGCTTCAGCATTGCCGCTGATGGCAACTGGACTTACGCGCTGAGCAATGGTGCGTCCAATGTGCAGACGCTGGGCCAGTCGCAACATGTGTCTGACAGCTTCACCGTGACCAGCGCCGACGGCACGGCGACCCAGCAGGTGTCGGTGGACATCGCCGGTAGCAACGACGCACCTGTGGCAGCCAACGACACCATCAGCGGCGGCTTCCTGACCTTTGAAAACGGTACCTATTCACAAAACTATGGCCAGTACAACCCCAATACCGGAAACTACGACTACACCGTAACTACCGGCGACTTTGTCTTTACCAATGACTCAAGTGCCAACAACGGCTATGGATCAGGCCCTTACGTCACCGGTGGTTATTGGGGTGCCGATTACAGCAGCGCGCTGTATTCCTATGGCTATGGCGGTTATTACTACAGTAACTCCTCGGCCACCACAACGCCCATTGCCATGACGCACGTTGATGGGTCTTCGTTCTCGTTGTCGTCTGCCAACATCACCTCCTATCTTGACTCTTACTATGGCTACGGCGGGGCCGGGTACGAAACCGTCACGGGCTATTCGAACGGCGTGCAAGTCGCGCAGCAGTCGTTTTACGTGCCTGACGCATACAATGACGGAAACCATAACAATGTGGTGACCTTTACCGACCCTGGCTTTAGCTCAGTTGACAAGGTTGTCTTCAGTCTGTCCAACACCGCCAGCAACAACTATTACTACTACTACAATTACGCCTATCAGTGGATTGACAACATTGCCCTGCCCAATACCGTTGCGCAGTCACGCGATGTCAATGTGCTGGCCAACGACAGCGATATCGACGGCGGCTCGTATCTGTCGGTGGGCAGCTTCTCGGGCTTCAGCGCACACGGTGCGGCCATCAGCCTGAATGCCGATGGCACGCTGCGCTACGACCCGACCGTTTCGGCCGAGTTGCAGGCACTGAGCCAGGGCACCAATGTGTATGACAGCTTCACCTATCAGGCGCAGGATGAGTTTGGCGCCTTGAGCAACCTGGCAACCGTGGGCATCAACGTTGTTGGCGTTGCGCACACAGTTTGAGGAAACAGGGCCCGTGTAAAGACGGGCTTGCATTGTCAGCAAATTGGTGAAACAAGAGCAAGGCGAAATCGCCCGGGCGCTGGCTGGCTTCCGGGCGGTTTTTCGTACCGTCGGCCTTTTCAGCCTGTTTATCAACGTGCTGATGCTGGCCCCATCGCTGTACATGCTGCAGGTGTACGACCGCGTGCTGCCCAGCCACAACGAGTACACGCTGTGGATGCTCAGCCTGATGATTCTGGGCGTGTACGCCTTCATTGCTGCACTCGAATATGTGCGCAGCCAGGTGGTGATTCGTGTCGGTGCGCGGTTGGACGCAAGCCTCAACCAGCGCATCTACACCGCTGCCTTTGAGCAGAATCTGAAAAAGCCCGGAACCCATGCCGGGCAGGCCCTCAATGACCTGACCACCCTGCGCCAGTTTGTCACGGGCAATGCACTGTTTACCTTTTTTGATGCGCCCTGGTTTCCCATCTATCTGCTGGTGATCTTTATATTTGAGCCCTTGCTGGGGCTGTTTGCGCTGTCGGGCACGGTACTGCTGATTGGCCTGGCGGTGCTCAATGAAATGGTCTCGCACAAGCCTTTGGCTGAAGCCAGCGCCATGTCGATCACCTCAAGCACGCTGGCGACCAACACCTTGCGTAACGCACAGGTCATTGAGGCCATGGGCATGCTCCCCCATTTGCGCCAGCGCTGGTACAAGGTGCACAAGGAATTTCTGGACCTGCAGGCTGATGCCAGCCGCAAGGCCGCATTGATTGCTGCATTGACCAAGTTTGTACGGCTGGCGCAACAGTCGCTGGTATTGGGCTTTGGCGCATGGCTGGTGCTTGAGGGGCGCCTTACTGGCGGCATGATGATTGCGGCCAGCATTCTTGTTGGCAAGGCTTTGAGCCCGGTTGAGGCCGTGATAGGTGTGTGGCGGCAGTGGAGCGGCGTTAAAAGTGCGTACGAGCGGCTCAACGCCCTGTTGTCGGCCAATCCCGCACGCCAAGCCGGCATGAGCCTGCCTCCGCCCAAGGGTTTTGTGGCGGTAGATGGCGTTTCCGCTGCGCCGCCGGGCCATCCCGTGGCAGTGCTCAAAGCCGTCAGTTTTTCCCTGCAGCCCGGCGATGTACTGTGCGTTCTTGGCCCCAGCGCCTCGGGCAAGTCCACGCTGGCGCGCCTGCTGGTGGGCATCTGGCCAGCAGTTGCGGGCAAGGTGCGACTCGACAATTCGGATGTCTATCAGTGGAACAAGGACGAACTGGGCCCGTGGGTCGGCTACCTGCCACAAGACGTTGAACTGTTTGGCGGCACCATTGGCGAGAACATTGCGCGCTTTGGCGAGGTCGATCCGGACAAAGTAATTCAGGCCGCTCAGCGGGCTGGTGTCCATGACCTGGTATTGCATTTCCCGCAAGGCTATGACACGGTGCTTGGCGATGGCGGCGCTGGTTTGTCTGGCGGGCAGCGCCAGCGTATCGGCCTCGCCCGCGCACTGTATGGCGACCCCGCGCTGCTTGTGCTGGACGAGCCCAACTCCAACCTCGACGAGTCGGGTGAGCAGGCCCTTGCCAAGGCAGTCAAAGATTTGCAGCAGCGCGAAAAAACGGTGGTGTTGATTGCGCACCGCGCAGGCGCGGTGAGCCTGGCGAGCAAGTTGCTGATTTTGCGCGATGGTGCTGTGCAGGCTTTTGGTCCGCGCGACGAGGTCTTGCAAGCCATGGCCAACGCAGCCAAGCAGCAGGGCGGCCCTGCTGCGCCTGCGGGCGGCCCCCCCCGAGCGGCACCCCGCGCAGCACCCGTACCTGTCATGCAGCGCATGAAGCTACCATTCATCACTAAATGACGAAGGACACCAACCCCAACGCTGATGCCACCGTCGGCATGGACGAGCGCAGTTATGCCCGTCTGGGCTGGATGATTGTGTTGACGGGTGTTTGCGCCTTTCTGGCATGGGCAGTGTATGCGCCGCTTGACAAGGGTGTACCCATTACCGGCACTGTCATCACCGAGGGCAACCGTAAGAGCGTGCAACATGCGGCGGGCGGCATCATTGACCAGATTTTGGTGAAAGATGGCGACGTGGTAAAGCCCGGCCAGTTGCTGGTGCGCATGGACACCACCCAGCTCAAGGCCAACATCAACGGTGTACGCGAATCCATATTGGGTCTGGAATTCATGATTCGCGGACTGAAGGACTCGCGCGAGAGCAAGCTGGCGCAACTCAAGCTGCTGGACCAGCAGCTCAAGGGCATGCGCGAGCTGGCCAGCGAGGGCTACGTGGCGCGAAACCGCGTGCTGGAGCTGGAGCGACAAGGCGAGCAAATCCGCGGCAGCACGTTTGAAGATGCCGGCAATATCGGACGCAACCAAAAGCAGATTGGCGAGCAGCGCGAGCGAATTGCCGGCTATCAGTATGACCTTGCCAACGCAGAAGTAACCGCGCCGGTAGAGGGCATGGTGCAGGGGCTTGCCGTGTTTACACAGCGCGGTGTGGTGTCACCCGGCATGCGGCTGCTTGACATCGTGCCGCTGGCGGAGGTGCTGGTGGTCGAAGGGCAGGCACCGCCCCACCTGATAGACAAAATCCGGGTGGGGCTGGACGTGGACATGAGCTTTACCGCCTTCAATCAAAACCGGACCCCCCACATTCCTGGGAAAGTGGCCGTGGTATCACCCGACCGCCTTGTGGAGGAAAGAACCGGCACCCCCTACTACAAGATCAAAGCCCAGGTCACGCCGCAAGGCATGGAAAAGCTCAAGGGACTTGAAGTACGTCCCGGCATGCCGGTCGAAGTCTTTATCAAGACCGGAGAGCGGTCCTTGATGAGCTATCTCCTCAAGCCGGTGGTGGACCGTCTGCAAAATGCGCTGAGTCAGGAATGAAGCTCAAACCGTGTGCGCTGACGTGGATGGTGTTGATGGCTTGCGCGCAGACAGGCTACGCATTGACACTGCAGGAAGCCTATGACGCGGCGCTGCAAAACGACCCCGTCTACCGCGCCGCAGTGCGGGAAAACGAAAGCGGTCAGTTCAGCCGGGCGATTGGCAAGTCGGCCTTGTTGCCGGTTATTGCACTGAGCTATTCCAACAGTAGCAACAACGCCCAGCGGACTACCCCTGATGTGTTGGGCAAGGATGTGTCACAAGGCTACCAGTACCAGAGTATCGCAACCACGCTGACGCTAAAGCAGCCTTTGCTTAACTACGAAAGCATGGCCAAATACCGTCAGGGGATTGCCCAGGGTGATTACAGCGAAGCCACCTTCAAAAGCCGCAGGCAGGAAGTGGCCGTGCGCCTGATGACGGCGTATACCGACGCGTTGTTTGCGCAAGACCAGTTGTCGCTGGCCGTGGTGCAGGTCAAAACCCTGCTTGAGCAAAAAAACCTGAACGAGCGCGCATTGCAGGCCGGTGAAGGCACCATCACCGACGTGCTGGAAACCCAGTCCAAATATGACGTGGCTCAGGCTCAGGTGATAGAGGCCCAGGCCGAGGTTGACAACACGCGCCAGGTATTGAGCGGCATGTTGGGACGTGTCATGCCTTCCTCTGAAGCTTTGGCTGGCATCGCTCAGGCTTTCAAGCCAGAGCCTCTGATTCCCACCACCATGGATGCCTGGAAAGTGCTTGCGCTGGACGGCAATGCGGACCTGCAGGCGCAGCGTTACGCGGTGGCGTCGGCGCAGCAGGATGTGGCCAAATACGAAGCCGGGCACTACCCGCGTGTTGACCTGGTGGCCAGCAGTTCGCGCAGCCGCGCCGACTCAATCGTGACTTACAACCAGAGCTCGGTCATCAACAGCCTGGGCATACAGGTGAACATCCCCCTGTACTCGGGCGGCTATGTCGTTGCCAGCACCCAGCAGGCCATGGCCAATGTGCAGCGGCTTGAGGCAGAGCTAGACGCCAAGACCGAAAAAGTGTTGGCGGAGTTGCGCAAACAGTTCAACCTGGTGCGCTCCAGCATCAACCGCGTTGATGCCCTGGAGCGCGCGCAGGACTCGGCTGAAAAGCTGATTCTGGCAACCCGCAAAAGTGTGCTGGGCGGCGTGCGCGTCAACCTCGACGTGTTAACGGCACAGCAACAGCTCTACACCGTGCGGCGCGACCTGGCCCAGGCGCGGTACACCTATTTCAACGCCTGGTTAAAGCTGCGTTTCTCGGCAGGCGTGATTGAAGACGAGGACATGAAAAAATTGGCGAGCCGGTTTTCTACGCCTTTGCCCTCACCCATCAGGCTGGCAACTGCACAGCCCTGATGTGCCCACCCTGCGCCTGCTGATACCCGGCGTGGGCGCACAAGGCGCCGATGCCGTAGCTACGATACGCGCAGGTTGGCGACCCAACGCAACCATCATCATCAACTCATCACGGGCGATTTTGTAGCCGTCGGGCGGGGATGATTTTGCTGAGGCAACGCGGAGGAAGGCGTTGAAAACGCGGGATGTTTTGCAGGCTGCGCCGGGGGCGTTGTAAGCTTGCGAGGCATCAGTTTTAATGAAGTAGGCTATTTGATTGGGCTTCCGATGATTCACTGGCGGCGTCTTACACCCTGGCTCATACGCGCATGGCCGGTACTCGCACTGGTGCCGGTCGCTGCATGTCATGCAATTGCCCTTAGGGCTGTTCCGGCTGATCCCGTCTTCGTCAACAAATTGGTGGGCATGAGTCTACAAGTCATCGGCGGACTTCTTGTTCTTTATTCAGTGAACGACAACCTTGGGCTTTTTCGATCACAGTCACTTAAATCAGCTATCGTCGGCTGGTTTAGAGATTTTCCGCGCGTTCGGAAACCAATCGTCATAACAGGCAGCGCCAGCTCTTCGTCCAGCGCAACTGGGACGGCTTCAGTCACGGTTACCCGCACGCTGAACACACTTGAAGAGCGCGTCGCTGAAATCGAACGCAAGCTCGCCGAAATTCAGCAACAGATCTCGCAGGAGGTTCAAGCCATCAATGCCAAGATTGAAGCTACAAAGTCTGAGTTGGGAAATCAGATCAATGAAACATCAGCAAAAGTTATCGACTTATCGAAGCGACTTGAGCATGCAGCCGTCGGTGGCTTCAAGTTCCAGGCGCTTGGCGTCCTGTTCGCTATATACGGTGCGGTTACCAGTGTGTTTGCATAAACTCAACACATCCCTCAAGACAAGAGCAGTAGGTCGGGTTAGCCCTCAAGGTGTAAAAGGTTTGCAACTTGATTTATAAATTTTCATAAATACAATGTATGTATGATAAAGTTTGAATGGGATGAGTCCAAAGCTGCTGCAAATCTCAAGAAGCATCAAGTCTCTTTTGAAGAAGCCAGGTCGATATTCTTCGACGACTTTGGTGTCCAGTTCTTCGATGAGGATCATTCATCCGCCGAAGAGCGATTTTTGATGTTGGGAATGAGTTCAGAAGCTAAGTTGCTCATCGTGTGTCATTGCGAACGGGAGCGAGGTGCGGTAATTCGCATCATCTCGGCCCGCAAAGCAACCAAGCGCGAAAGCGCGTTTTATCGAGGTGCATAAACATGAAAGCAGAGTACGACCTTTCCAAACTGAAGTCCCGCAAGAATCCTTATGCATCCAAGCTGAAAAAGCCGGTCACCATGCGGCTGTCAGAAGATGTAGTGATGTATTTCAAGGGCATGGCCGATGACGCGGGGGTTCCGTACCAAAGCCTTATTAATCTATATCTGCGCGACTGTCTGGCCAATAGCCGCAAAGTGCAAATCAAGTGGCCCCAAGCTGCCTGACTTAACGATCGACTTGCAATTGGCTACACGGAGCTGAAGATTGTCACGCGCCAATTGCCAGTTTTCAATTTCGCATTGGTGGGCTCAGTGCCGTAAAACTCGCGCGCCGGGTGTTACCGGCCCGCACGGCCCAATCTGCGCCCTGATCTGACACGGTGACACTGCCGTCTTTGCTGACGGGCAAACCGGCGTAACGGGCTTTGGGCAGCAGCCACACCATTTCATTCAGACTGCTGGAATGGGTGATCTCAAAACTTGACACGCCGAATTTGTCGCGCTCCTCTGTCCACGTCACGCCCAGCCTGGCCGTCATGAAGTCGGCAAGCCGCGTCATGGTGTACCACCTGAAACGCTGTGGCCCCTGTGTTTTTGCATAGGCCAGAAGGTCCTGCAGCACATCGGGCCAGACATTTGCACCGTTCGGATGCATGTAAATCATGCGGCTGGTGTTTTGGGCAACTGCAAAGTCAATGGAGCTGCGGTACCAGTCAGTCACGTCTTGTTTGGGCAGCGATGCCGTCTGAAATTCTTCAAAGGTGGCGTAGCGGCCAAACGGCGTGACCGGAAACATCCACATGCCGGGGTTGCGCAACTGGCCTTCGCGGTATTGCCGCGTTGGCCCCATACCAGTGTGCCCGGCAAAGTACGACGCCACCACGCCCTGCTGCTCCAGCCAGTCCATCGCCCAGGCCGGGTTGTTACCGACCGGTGGAGAGTATTCGCGCAGCGGCGGCCCATAGGTGCGGTCCACCCACCCTTTGAGTTTTTGCACCATGGGCAACAGCAGGGGCGGCATGCCTTCAGGTGTTGATGACCTGAAGCCCAGATAAGCCCGAACGGGGTCGCTGACGGCGCGTGTGATGGCGCTAGAGTTCTGCTCAAGATACGGCTGGAACGTGCTGCGGTTGCTGTCGTTGGCGTTCAGGCCGTAGTAGTCGTGGTTCCAGCCACCGTGGCTGCCCACGGCATGTCCTTTCGTCACAAAGCGTTGCAACATGCGCTGCGCAATCGGGTTGTTGTCCAGGTTCCAGCCCTTGGCATCACCAATCCTGACCGCGTCAGGCCCGGCTGTCATGTTGATGGAAAACGGGCCCTCGTCAAACACGCCAAGTTTTTCGAGCTTGAGCGTTGGCAACTGCGCCGCAAACGAGTCCAGGTGCCAGTTCAGCGTCAGCCCGGCAATGCCATCGGGCACGGCAGACAACTGCGCCATGTGCAGCACATTGTGAGCAAAGTAGCGCAGAAAGCCGTGCATCAGCAATCCGTCGGTACGCGCCACCTTAAGATAGGTCAGCGGCAGATTGACAAACATCACCTGGCCGCGGCCCACCTTGTGAAGACCCGCAACCAGCCCTGCTTCGGCAGACGATGCCAGCGTGGTGCCATTGAAGCTGCCTTGCGTGACAAAGCTCGAGTAAATAAGGTTGCCCAAAAGATAGCCGCTGTAGCTGTCAAGCACATCGGTGGGCAAGGTTGCATTGGCAGGGACGGCCGCAACCGAATTGCTGATGGCGCTGCAAATGGGTAAGAGGCCCGTGCTTTCAGGCAGGTAGCTGCCGGGCATCATGCCCACAGGGCTGGCGTTGGCCATGTCGGCAGGTGATGCATTTCCTGCCGCCGCAGTTTTGGTAGGCACATACGGACTGGACTTTCCCGGTGGCACCTGAAGCTCGCGTATGGTGCTGCGCATGACGGCAATCGGCCCAATCGACGTGCTCTTTTCACGCAGGGTGTGGTACAGCGCGTAGTCCACACCAGCCAGGTCGCTGAGCCGCGATTTCGGAATCGGATACGTGGGCTTGCTGTTGCTGTCCAGCGCGAACGCGCCAAAGTCATACACCAGCAGCGTTTGCCCGCCCGCCTGGGTGTACTTGCGGATTGACTTCAACAGTTCGTCATCAGCAATCAGGTGCAATTGGTCGGGCAATATCAGGCCAGCGTACTTCAGCGCAGCGTCTCCCATGGCCCGAAACTGCGGGTCGGTGACGGCCTGCATGCGAACACCAATCTCCGATGCGGCATCGATCCACGCCGTCACCAGCGGACTGGCCAGCGCCTGGCCTTGTGGAACGAGCAGCAACAGCAGACCCGCATCGGGAGATGGCAGGCTGTCGGGCGCGCTGGCAGTTTGGGGATTCAGCAAAGACTTGCTGCCGCCGGTCTGCTCGACACAACCATAAAGCACCCACACCAGCAACCCCGCTAAAAGACAGACGAGCCAAAATTTCTTTGGCAGCATGTGAAGGTTGAAGCGGCGCGTAGTTCTCATCGAAAAAAGCATTCAATTGGTAACAAGCGCAGAAGCCTGTTGCCTGGACCAAACAACAGGCAGCTTGAAATTCGCGCCATGAGATTGTTAATGTATTGCGCAGAACATGGGCACAAACGTATGCGTTGACGGCAATGGCTGTAGGACATCGCGCAGAATTTTCCGTGGCTTACCTGTATGCCCGTCGCAACGAATGACATGGGTAAAAACTCCTGAAGGAGCTCACCACTGACATTCAGATCAAGTGCCAGACGCAGTTAAATGCCGGTTGAGAAAAGCAGTGATCGCTGAATTGACAAGTTCTGGGTGTGTCACTGGACCCATATGCCCAAGACCGTCGAACGCCACAACCTCCACGCGCGGCAAGACTGCCGTTAAAAGTCGTGCCACGCCTGACGCAGATTGCGTGGTGGATTTTCCAACCATGTACAAAACCGGAATATCCAGCGCGCTAAAAGCTTGCAACGCGCAACGCTCGGTGAACAGCGCATGCCCCCATCGACGAACATTTACTACCGAGGCGGCAATCTGGCCTTTTTTTGTATCTGGTGTGTTGTCCCAGCCTTGCGGCCCCATCCAGTAATCAATAAAGTACTTTGCGGCACGCAAGGTATTGCCATCGTCCAGCGCGCCGCCAGCGGCCTGAACTGCCCGCCTGATGCCGTCGGCTGCATTGGGTGGGGCCGAATCTGCGTCGATCAGCGAGAACAGGGTGGGCTCATACAAAACCATTGCCCGCACGCATCCCGGCTTCTTCAGAGCCACTTTGAGTGCTAAGGATGCACCATATGAGTGAGCCACCAAAAAAAACGGTTCGCCCGAAGAGCCAAGGACGGGTTCAATGAAATCCACTTCGTCATCCAGACTGATGGTTTGGTCAGACGGCCAGTCCGCACTTTTGCCTGCGCCGTAACAGTCTGGTGCCAGCACGCGAAATCTGGGCGAGAGAGTTTCCATCAAACCGCGCCATTGACTGGAGCTGCTGGCGTTGGAATGAAGGCATACGACCGCAGGGCCGCTGCCTGCTTCGCGGAAGAAAGGTGTAACTGCGGCCATCTCAAAAACTCCTTTACTTTTC
Source organism: Polaromonas sp. (assembly GCA_031417995.1). Lineage (GTDB taxonomy): Bacteria > Pseudomonadota > Gammaproteobacteria > Burkholderiales > Burkholderiaceae_C > Polaromonas. Next base: position 22,382 of record JANOWR010000171.1, read on the forward strand.
GAATGAATAGTCCAAATACCGCTCAATGCTGATCGGTACTATTTGAAAAGATGCTCCAAAAGAAAACCGGATTGAATACCCGCGACTTCCGTGAACCGATCTCCCGGGTAATAGAGTAATCCGAAGTGGCCATCTTTGACGTTGACCCATCGTTTTTGGTCGGGGATGAGGCCGTAAGCATGCTTGGCTACTGCGAGGTTTGCGTGCACCATTTCGTCTTCGGACGCCACCATCAACAGTGTGGGTACACGGACATAGGGTGCGCATAACAACGGCATGTAAGGCACAGGTGTGGGTGGAAGTACGCGACTAACTCGGTTCTTCCAGCCAGAGCCCGGACGGCCACCGTATTCAATGAACCAGCGAAAGGCTTGAATGGGCTCCAAAAGTGACGGCACAGAGGTCGGGTCGAAAGAGACGACGGGAAGCGGGCCTGTAGTCGTCTCTGGAGTGCCCACAACGTTGCCGTCAAGCAAAGTTTGTTTAAAGAGCGACATATAGTCGTTGCCAGGCTGCAAATCAGGCACTGTCATGCCGAAAACAGGGCACTGGGCCACAACCGCGCAGGGTCTGGAGTCGCACGCTGCCACTGCAACGACCTGTCCGCCGGTATAGCTGTCGCCCCAAAGAGCGATACGGTTGGGATCGATCTCAGGGCGATTGCAGGCAAAGTCCAGTGCAGCCAGGTAGCCGCGGCACTGAACCCATGGATTAATTTCGCCGCGCGGTTCACCACCACTTCTTCCAAAATTGCGATGGTCATAGACCATCGAGACAATGCCTGCGCGTGCGAATTCTCGTGCGTATTCAATCAAAACCATCTCCACTGTTGCGGAGGTGCCATGTGCCATGATTACAGCAGGATTGCGAGAAGTGGTGGAAGACGGCAGCACAAGCCTTCCGCGCAGCACAGCGCCTTCAGAGACGAACTCGATCTCGGTTTCAGTAATCATTGATACCTCAGCGTCGAGTTATGACTATTTCAAGGTACTCACTGGGCACTACCAAAGAGTCTGGTGCGGCACGGTTTAGCGTGTTGAGCAGAGCTGTAAGCTCAGTCTCAAGTGCCAGTGCCTGTTCAGCCGGAAGCGCAGCAAAGGCTTTGTGAACAGGCCCGTACCACAGACGGAAAACTTCAATGAAGTGCGCCGCGGAACGATAGCGGAAGTTGAAGCTTCGGTTTGTTACCTTGATCGACGCCGCATCCTTATCAAATAGCTCACGCAAATGCTCTTCAGTACCCCAAAGCGCAGGCGATTGGACTCCGGCAGGCGGCGCGATGAAGCGGCCAAGGGTCTTGAAGACCTGGCCGATAAAGCTGCCTGGGGTCCAATTGGCCAGACCTATGCAACCACCCGGACGACAAACTCGCACTAGTTCCGCAGCAGCCTTTGCATGATCGGGTGTGAACATCACGCCAAAGGTGGAAAGCACGGCATCGAAACTGTTATCTGCGAATGGCAGCAGCTCGGCATCAGCCACCTGGAATGTGGCATTCAGCCGCTCCGCATGCGCACGCTCTGCACCACGGTCCAGCAGGCTAGCAACATAATCGGTCGACGTAACTTTGCAGCCGCGACGCGCAGCAGCCAGCGTGGCATTGCCGTTCCCAGCAGCAACATCCAGCACTTCTTGATCCCAGCGCAGGTCGCAGGCTTCTGCCAGCTCCTCGCCAACGATCTGTAAGGTAGTGCCGATAACGGCATAGTCACCGCTCGCCCATGCGGTTTGCTGGCGGGTCTTGAGGGCATTGAAATCGTTGAGGGTTGTCATGGCGTTCAGCTCCTGTGTGTTGACAAGAGTCAGTAGGCCATTCAGTGCCGTATTTTTCCAGGGACCCGTGTCCTGGTTTGATGAAAAAGTGCCGTTCAGGACCGGGACTGGCGTCCTGGGGATGAAAATCCCAGTTCACCCATGCCAGCTGAGCGAGCTTTCACGATGGCCTGCGGACGGTTTTCAACCCCGAGTTTTTCGAAGATCGCGGTAATGTGATTGCGCACTGTCTTGTCGGCAATCGTCAGATGGGCTGCTATTTGAGCGTTGTCCAGTCCGCCAGCCACAAAGTTAAGCACCTGATGCTCACGCGGGGTGAGCAAGGCAAATGTCCCTGCACTTGTGTGATGGGGTGCAAGAAACTCTTGCAGCAATTCGTGCAAACGCGCAAATGCAGGCTCACCAGGCAAAGGGACATGGCTGGTGCTGTCGAGTGGCTCAAAGCGAGCACCCGGAATGGACGCCGCCAGGAAGCGCCCTTCCTCCAAAGGTACACGATTGTCGCCCCGGCTGTGAAGCACCAGTGTAGGCACGCGGATTAGTGACAAATCCTGAGAAGCGTCTAAATCTGCAAAGGCGCGCATCAGCCGTGCCGCTGTGTCGGGTTGTGTAGCACGACGCTGAATTTCATTAAATGCATGGGCTTGGACAGGTGTCGCATCTGGAAAAAATTGCGAGGTGAACATTTGCAAGAACGCCGGATTATCCTGACCCCAGCCGAGCTCCACCAGCCGAGTCATGGCCTGAAACAGCTCGCGCTGAGCATCACTTGGATTCCTGACCAGGGTGCCGCGTGCGAAGGCACCGCAGAGTACCAGGTGACTGACGCGCTCCGGGTGGCGCGCTGCATAGGCGATTGACACTGCGCCGCCCTGTGACATTCCTAACAGCGCAAATTTCTTCAGGCCCGCTGAGTCCACAACGCTTTCCAGATCTGCAACCAGCACATCCAGCGAGAAGTTATCTACATCTCGATCGGAAAGGCCGCACCCACGACAGTCGTAGCGTGTAAGCCGATGTCTGCGTGCCAGCGCCTTTATCCAGTCGGCCCAAACCGGCGTCTGGCCGTCAAAGTCCAGACTCCCGAGCCAATGGGCTGCACGAACAAGTGAAGGCAGAGTTGTGCCAGCGCCAGTCGTCGCAAAAGCGATACGGGTGCCCCCCACTGAGCGTGAAAACTGGATCTGCTGCTCCGTCATATAGACATACTTTAACCAAAGTCATCTTTCGCCAGTATCCATGCATTAACACGCTGACTTGCCCACGACTCCATTCAAACGAAAGCAGTCTCTGCGTCAACAATTTCAAACGGATGCGCGCTAAAGAGTGTCTTCATCTGCGGTGGATGGAGCAGCGTTTGCCCAACCACACAGCACCTTTGCGCTGCCACGCACAGTTTCTCAAGCATGTCGGGCGGTGTGCCATCCTTGGCCTTAAGGTGAATGTTGCACGTGATGGATTGAAAGCCCACCGGAACATTCAAGTCAATGCCCAACGCTCCACGCACATCGACAGTCGCCTTGACTTGAACCGCCAGGGCGATCAGTTCAATCCCCATCAGGTTGGCAACCATCCGGATAGAGGAGTCCTGGCAAGCTGCCAGGGCGGCGCACAGCAGGTCGCCCGGGCAGGGCGCATCGTATGGCCCACCCACCGCCCGATGTACACCGCAAGGCACATTCACCCCGCTGCCGTGCTTCGGCTCCACCTGCAAATGAAAAGGGTCAGACGGGTCAATGCCCCAGGTGCGCGCCTCATCTGTGACCATCGCCACTTCGGGGGTCGTCACGTATTGGGCACGCAAGCTTGCCTGAGCTTTATAGACGGCGTTTTTCATTTTATTTCTCCAAATGAACAGTTAAGGGATTTCAGGAACCAGAAAGCCACAGACATCCCGTGAACTGACTCTGGCCCATAACTCAAACTTCCAGACTGCGCAGCACTTCGCACGATTGCTGAAATTGAGTTACAACTCAACGTTACAAAATTCACCAATCCAAGTCCTTTAAAGTTCCTAAAAATTCGCTAAACATTCCAGACGATGTCATTTCAAGGAGGGCTCATGCATAACGATTACCACTTTGACCGCTTTGAGGTCAGGCCAGCCGAGCGGTTGCTGCTGGTAAACCGCGTCCCGGCGGTGGTGGGCGCGCGTGCTTTTGATTTGCTCTTGTGCCTGCTGGCACACCGTGACCGGGTGATCTCCAAGGCTGAGATCATAGACCTGGTCTGGCCAGGCCTCGTGGTGGAAGAAAACAATTTGTCAGTGCAGGTTTCGGTGCTTCGCAAGCTGCTGGGCGCCCATGCTATTTCAACGGTTGCGGGGCGCGGTTACCGGTTTTCTCTGGATGTCAGGCCAGGTATCGCGTCGCCATTGGGCGACATGCGTCAGCCCCGGGCAGCCGCTGCCATCAAGCCCACGATTGCTGTTTTACCGTTCAATGTCCTGTCTGACGATCCTCACATCAACTTTCTGGCCGACGGCCTGGCCGAAGACGTGATTGCGCAGTTGGCACGTGTGCCGGGTTTTTTACTCATTTCTCGTGCGTCCTCTTTCGCCTTTCGGGGGCGTGATGTCAGCGTGCCTGACGTCGCGCTACAGCTTGGCGTTCGCTTCGTGGTTGAGGGCAGCGTGCGTGTGAGCAATGCCAACCTTCGGATCTCGACGCAGCTGATTGATGCGGCATCTGGACACGTCCTGTGGAGTGGTCGCTTTGATCGTCCGCGTGACGAGGCTGTCGATTTACAGGAAGACATTGCACGCGGGATTATTTCTGAACTTGAACCCGAGCTGACCCGCGCTGAAATTGCCCACATACACCGACAGCGCCCAGAAAACCTGAATGCCTGGGCGCACTACCATCAGGCGATAGGGTCCATTGCGCTTAACGGTTGGGGAAGCGATGCCGTAGCCGAGGCGCGGTCACAGCTGCAAAAAAGCATTGCCCTTGAGCCGGTATTTGGCCTCGGGCACGCCCACTACGCCTTGCTGACCGCCCTGTCCATCACCATGGGGCTTTTGCCCAACACAGCGGATTGGATTGAACAAGCGCTGGGCGCTGCCAACCATGCGGTCCGGCTTGATGACGGGAGCTCTGAAGTCCTGGGCTACGCAGGCTGTGCAATGTGCGACCTGGGGCAGCACGACCGGGGCATTGAAATGCTCAACCAAGCCCTTGAAATCGACCCCAGCAATGCCCAGGCTCACATTGCGTTAGGAGCCTCGTGGGTCTTGACCGGAAAGCTGGACACAGGCATCGAAAAAATGCGGCTAGGCATGAAGATCAGCCCGCGGGACCGCAGGCTCGGTTTTTGGGGCTGGGCGCTGGGTGTCTTTTTGCTCAGGGCCGAGCGGCTTGATGAGGCATTGGCAGAGACACGCACCTCAAGCCGGCGTGACCCAAAGTTTCATTTCGCTCGCGTGCTTGAAGCTGCAGTGCTGGACCGCCAGGGGCATCTGGTTGAAGCCAGCGCCTGCCTTGCGCTGGCTCGAAAATTATGCGTAACGCTTACTTTGAACGAAATAACCTTGACCCACGGGCGTCGGGTGGGTGAGAAGATGGCGCTGATCTGGAAATAGGGCAAATCGCGGTCTGAAAAGCGGCGTGTGCTTACAGCAGCCGCATCAGATATCGACCGGTGTGACTGTGGGGATTCGCAGCAATATCTTCGGGTGTGCCCACACCCACCACCGTACCGCCACCGGCCCCGCCTTCAGGTCCCATGTCAATCACCCAGTCGGCGGTTTTGATGACGTCCAGGTTGTGCTCAATCACCACAATTGTGTTGCCTGCGTCGCGCAACTGGTGCAGTACCTTGAGCAGCAAATCGATGTCGGCAAAATGCAGGCCGGTGGTGGGCTCGTCCAATATATACAGCGTGCGGCCCGTGTCTTTTTTGCTGAGCTCCAGCGCCAGCTTGACGCGCTGCGCTTCACCGCCCGACAACGTGGTCGCGGCCTGGCCGAGTTTGATGTAGCTTAAGCCCACGTCGAGCAGCGTGTGCAGCTTGCGAGAAATCGTGGGCACAGCTTTGAAGAACTCGGCAGCGGCCTCCACCGTCAGGTCCAGAATTTGCGCGATGTTTTTGCCCTTGTATTGCACTTCCAGCGTTTCGCGGTTGTAGCGCATGCCTTTGCATACGTCGCAGGGCACGTAAACGTCGGGCAGAAAGTGCATTTCAACTTTCACAACGCCGTCGCCCTGGCAGGCCTCGCAGCGGCCACCGGCCACGTTAAAGCTGAAGCGGCCTGCGCCGTAGCCGCGCTCACGGGCGGTGTTCATTTCAGCCAGCAGTTCTCGAATGGGAGTGAACAGGCCCGTGTAAGTGGCCGGGTTGCTGCGCGGTGTGCGGCCAATCGGGGACTGGTCCACGTTGATGACCTTGTCGAAATGCTCGATGCCTTCAATCGCCTCATGCGCGGCGGGCTCGTCGTGCGCGCGGTACAGCGTGCGGGCCACGGCGGCGTACAGCGTGTCGTTGACCAGTGTTGACTTGCCTGAGCCGGACACCCCTGTCACGCAGGTCAGCAGCCCAACAGGGAATTCAACGCTGACACCTTGAAGGTTATGCCCGGTGGCGTTGATAACGCGCAGCGCCTGCATGTCGCCCAACGTGGCCTGGTGTTGTGCTTCACGGGCGGCGCGGCGCTCATACGCCGGGCTGTGCGGAAAGCGTGACGGTTTTTTAGATGCGTTAAAGGCGTTTTCTTTTTTGACGGTTGGCAGCCACGGCGTGCGGTGCGTGGGCACGGCGATTTTGAGGGTTTGCGCCAGGTAGCGCCCCGTCAGCGATGCCGGGTTGTCACGCACTTCTTCATACGTGCCCTGCGCCATCACGCGGCCACCGTGAATGCCGGCGCCCGGTCCCATGTCAATCACGTGGTCAGCGGCGCGAATCATGTCTTCGTCATGCTCGACCACCAGCACACTGTTGCCAATGTCACGCAAATGCTTGAGCGTTCCAATCAGGCGGTCGTTGTCGCGCTGGTGCAGGCCAATGCTGGGCTCGTCGAGCACATACATCACGCCCGTCAGGCCTGAGCCGATTTGCGACGCGAGGCGAATGCGCTGGGACTCGCCACCCGACAGCGTTTCAGCGCTTCTGTCCAGGCTCAAATAATTCAGCCCAACGTCGTTCAAAAATTTCAGCCGCAGGCCAATCTCGCGCACCACCTTGCCTGCAATCTCGCCTTTGGCGCCTGACATTTTGAGCTGGTCAAAATACGCAAAACTCTCGCGCAGGGTGATGCGGCTGATGTCAAAAATCGCGCGTTTTTTAACGGTGCCGTCTTCACCGGGGCTGCCGACCAGGTACACGTGCCGCGCTTCCAGCCGCAAGCGTGTGCCGCCGCAGTCCGGGCAGGGCTGCACGCTGCGGTAACGTGCCAGCTCTTCACGCACGGTGCTCGAATCCGTTTCGCGGTAGCGGCGTTCAAAATTGGTGATGACGCCTTCAAAGGCATGCTTCTTGTTAACTTTTTTACCTTGTGACGCGCCCGAATCCATGATGTAGCTGAATTTGATTTCTTCATCACCCGAGCCGTACAGCACCACCTGTTGCACGTGGGCGGGCAGGTTTTCAAACGCGGTGTCAATGTCAAACGCGTAATGCCTGGCCAGGCTTTCCAGCATCGAAAAGTAATAGCCATTGCGCCTGTCCCAGCCCTTCACCGCGCCGCTGGCCAAACTCAGCGACGGGAAAGCGACGATGCGCGCCGGGTCAAAAAACTCTTTGTGGCCAAGGCCATCACAGCCCGGGCAAGCGCCCACGGGCGAGTTGAACGAGAACAGGCGCGGCTCCATGTCGGCCAGCGAATAGCTGCACACCGGGCAGGAGAATTTGGCGCTGAACAGATGCTCAACGCCCGTGTCCATTTCCAGCGCAATGGCTTTGCTGTCAGCCAGGCGCAGCGCGGCTTCAAAGCTTTCAGCCAGGCGCTGTGTTTGGTCGCTACGAGACTTCAAGCGGTCAATCACCACATCAATGTTGTGTTTTTCGGTTTTTTTAAGTTTCGGCAATTCGTCAAACTCATAGGCCTGACCATCGACCCGAAAACGCACATAGCCTTGCGCCTGCATTTCAGCAAACAGCTCGACGAATTCGCCTTTTTTCTCGCGCGCAACCGGCGCCAAAATCATCAGCTTGGTGTCTTCAGGCAGGGCCAGCACTGAATCAACCATTTCACTCACGCTTTGCGCTTGCAGCGGCAAGTCGTGCTCAGGGCAAAACGGTGTACCTGCGCGCGCAAACAGCAGGCGCAAATAATCATGAATCTCTGTCACCGTGCCGACGGTAGAGCGCGGGTTGTGTGAGGTGGCTTTTTGTTCAATGGAAATTGCAGGCGACAGGCCTTCGATCATGTCCACATCGGGCTTGTCCATCAGTTGCAAAAACTGGCGTGCGTAAGTGCTCAGGCTTTCAACATAACGGCGCTGGCCCTCGGCGTACAGGGTGTCAAACGCCAGCGACGACTTGCCCGAGCCGCTCAAACCCGTGATGACGACCAGCTGGTTGCGCGGAATATCGAGGTCGATATTTTTCAGGTTGTGCGTACGCGCGCCGCGAATGCTGATGCGCTGCTGGGCCAATACGTTGGCCAGATACTTGCTGTCGTTAGGGGAGTTCAAGGCAGGGTCAGATGGAGATCAACTCTCCATCATAGCCAAACGCAGGGCTTTAGGCATTTGCTCCAGCAGGCGGGTAAACTGTATTGATTAGGAGAAAAACATGGCCTCAGTCAACAAAGTCATCATCGTCGGTAACCTGGGCAAAGACCCCGAGATGCGCAGCTTCCCGAACGGCGACCAGATCGCCAACGTCACCATTGCCACCACCGACCGCTGGAAAGACAAAACCAGTGGCGAAATGAAAGAAGCCACCGAATGGCACCGTGTGGCCTTCAATGGCCGGCTGGCTGAAATCGTGGGCCAGTACCTTAAAAAGGGCTCCCAAGTTTATGTTGAAGGCAGCCTGCGCACCCGCAAGTGGACCGACAAGGAAGGCGTAGACAAATACACTACCGAAATCCGCGCCGACCAGATGCAGATGCTGGGCAGCCGACAGGGCATGGGCGGTGGCGGTGCAGCGTCAGAGGGCGATGATGGCGGTTACAGCGCACCGCGCGCTGCACCAGCAGCAAGGCCCGCACCCGTGGCCAAGGCAGCACCTGCCAAAGCGGCCAGTGGCTTTGACGACATGGATGACGACATCCCGTTTTGAAACCGCCTGAGACATATTCTGCACAAGAAGCGCGTTAGGACCTGTCAAACGCGCATTTTGAGTAATAGCATCTGTTTTTGAGTGTGTTTTGGTGCTGCATCCCAATAAATCCGGGCGAAAGCAGCTCCTAAAATAATAGCAATCAGCCTTTACCGCGCCAGTACTTCTTTCGGCAAATTCACAATAAAGTCCGTCAAGCCCTTCGCATCACTGGCCGGGCGCATGTGAGCCAGCATGGCCTGGGCGGCTGCTTCGCCGTTGCTTTTGTTGAAGGCATCGACGATCTGGCTGTGCTGCTCAAACGATGCCTTGACCTGGCCCAGCGCGCCGAAAGCGTGGCGGCGGTAGTAGCCGGTGCGGGCGCGCATGCGCAGCACTTCCTGGCGCAGGTAGGGGTTGCGGCTGGCGCGGTAAATCAGTTCGTGAAATTGCAGGTTGCTTTGTTGCCAGCCGGCCATGTCGTCAGCCTCGGCCACCGCGCGGCTTTTGGCGTGATGCTTGGCAATGGCCTCGCGCTCCTCGGGTGTCATGCGCTGGCAGGCCAGACGCACGGCCACGCCTTCCAGCTCGGCCAGCAGTTCCCACAGTTGCAGAAGTTGCTGCAAGTCCATTTTGGCCACCACCATGCCGCCACGCGGCAGGCTGGTCAGCATCCCCTGCGCCTGTAGCTGGATCAGCGCCTCGCGAATCGGCGTGCGGGACACCTTGTACTGGCTGGCCAGTTGCGCCTCGTCTATCGGGTCGCCAGGCAGCAGGGCGCCGTCCTTGATGGCGGTTTCTATGTCCAGGCGTATTCTGTCGCTGGCTTTGGTGAACTTGGTGTTTGCGGTCAGGGACTTGATCGGCTTGGCTGATTTTGCACGCTGCGCTGGTTTCTTGGCGGGATTCATGAATGCGAGTTTCTCATGTTGCTCCGTATCTTTTATTGATGTATATTTATATTTATAAGATTTTAATTAATACGCAATATTTAGCAAGACTGTGTAATCCATGCCCAAAATTCAGGCCTCCAGCGCACTGGCCCGGTTTCGTGTCCTTGATTTGTCGCGTGTGCGCGCTGGCCCCAACTGCGTGCGCATGCTGACGGACTTTGGTGCCGATGTGATTCGCATTGAGCCGCCACCCGGCATTGACCCAAACGAGGCCATGTTTGCGGCCAACCGTGAGGGCGGTGATTTTCAGAACATCAACCGCAACAAGCGGTCGATGACGCTGAACCTGAAAAAACCCGGCGCGCGTGCCGTGCTGATGAAGCTGGTTGAAACCGCCGACGTGCTGGTTGAAAACTGGCGCCCCGATGTGAAGACCAAACTGGGCGTTGACTACGAGTCCTTGGCGGCCGTCAACCCGCGCATTATTTTGGCCAGCATTTCAGGCTTTGGGCAAGACGGCCCACTGGCTGGCCGCCCCGGCTTTGACCAGATTGTGCAGGGCATGGGCGGGCTGATGTCTGTGACGGGCATGCCCGGCTCTGGCCCGGTACGCGCAGGGCTGGCGGTGGCTGACATGAGCGCTGGCCTGTACACCGCGCTGGGTATTTTGACGGCGCTGCTGGAGCGTGAAGTTTCTGGCAAAGGTCAATGGGTGCATGCGTCGCTGCTGCATTCACAAATCGCGATGATGGATTTCCAGATGGCGCGCTATTTGAATGACAACGACTTGCCCGTGCAGGTCGGCAACGACCACCCGACCAGCAGCCCGATGGGTTTGTTTGAAGCGAACGACGGTGTGTTTAACCTGGGCGCATCGGGTGAAGGCAACTGGGTGCGGCTGTGCAAGCTGCTGTACCGCCCCGAGTGGCTGCATGATGAAGAATTCAAGACCGAGCCGCTGCGCGTCAAGCACCGCGAGCGCCTCACGCCCTTGCTGGCAGATATTTTTAAAACCCAAAGCGTGCAGCACTGGGTCAAGCTGCTCAATGATGCAGGCGTGCCTGCCGGCCCGGTGTACAGCGTTCCGCAAGTGTTTGAGGACGAGCAGGTACAACACCTGGGGGTGACGACCGCACTGGTCACAGACTTTGGCAAGGAAATGCACTACATCAACCAGCCCGTTGTGCTGGAACGCACGCCCGCACAAGTGGTGGCGCAAGCGCCCGGCTGGGGACAGCACACCGATGAGGTGCTGGAAGAAGCAGGTTACGCTGCTGCTGATATTGAGCAATTTCATCTGGATGGCGTGGTTTAAAAATATGGCTGCTGTAACGCATTCAATGGACGGCCAAGTGGCCACCATCACACTGTCTAACCCTGGCCGTTACAACGCCATGTCGCTGGCGATGTGGACCCGTCTGGGGGACACACTGGAGCAATTGAGAATTGACGCATCGGTTCGAGCCGTCATTTTGCGGGGCGACGGCGACAAGGCTTTTGTATCGGGCGCAGACATCAGCGAGTTTGATACCCAGCGCAATGACCCCGCCAATGTTGCCGCGTACGACGCGGCAGTTGACCGCGCACAAACCGCGCTGGCAGATTTCCCGCGCCCTGTCATTGCCGCCATCAGCGGCATTTGCTATGGTGGCGGCCTGGGCCTGGCCATGGCCTGTGACATACGCTACGCCGCACCCAACGCACGCTTTCGCATGCCTGCTGCGCGGCTGGGCCTGGGCTACGCGCTCAAGGGCATGAAGCGGCTGGTCGATGTGCTGGGCGTGGCGCGCGCCAGCGAGGTGTTTTATACCGCCCGCGTGCTGGACGCTGCTGCGGCAGAGCGCATGGGCGTTGTCAATGCGGTGCATGACGATGTGTTTGCGCATGCAGCGCAAACGGGTGCAGAAATTGCAAGCAATGCGCCCATGACGATTGCCACGGCCAAACGGGCCTTCAATACCCTGCTGGCTGGCAGCCTTGAAGCTGATGTGCAGGCAGTAGATGGGCAGGTCAAGGCCTGTTTTGCCAGCAGCGACTACGCCGAAGGTCGCAAAGCGTTTGCTGAAAAACGTGTGCCGAATTTCACTGGGCAATAGCAATGGGTATCAGCAGTTGGTCGTCGATTTCTTTGTGTATGTTTTTAACCTTAACGGAGTTTGAATCATGAAACTTTTTGCAGCTATCACGGCCGTCTTCATGACGGCCATCACCACTGCGGTACAGGCCATCGGGCCTGCACCTGCGCCGCTGGCACAGCGCGAAACGCTGACAGTCGGTTTTGTCAAGGTCGGGCACTTGTCACCCATGCTCAACATTGAAGAAGAACTGAAAAAGTTCAACATTGATGTCAAGCGCGCAGAGTTTGTGCGCTATGCCGACGCACGTACCGCCCTGCTGTCCAACTCGGTGGATGTGTCTGCTGTTGGCCCCGGCGATTTGGCGATTGCCGCATCGCAAGGCAGCAAGAACCTGATTGGCCTGACAGGCGTGGGCGGCTCGCTAAAAAATCTGGTCGTGCGCAAGGGCGTGGTCATCAATGACTGGAAAGACCTGGCGGGCAAAAAAATTGGCATTGCACCCGGCTCTGCCGTGTGGTTTCAGTGGGCCATGACGATGGTTGAAAAGGGTGTGCCGTACAGCTCGTTCACACCCGTCAATATTCAGGGCGGTGGCACGGCGTTCCTGCAGGCGCTCAAGCGTGGCGACATTGACGCGATGGTGTTGTGGGAGCCGTTTGAATCACAAGCCGTGGCTGAAGGTGATGCCTATTTTGCCAAGGGTCTGGAATACAGCCAGGCCAAGTCAGTCGGTGCCGAGCTGGGAATGCTGGCCGCATCGCGCGAGGCCATGACCAACAAGAAAGAAGCCATTCGCCGCTTCTTGTGGGTGTACCTGAACGCTGAAGAACAGATGGCCAAAAACAGCGACGTGTTTGCCGATGCCTATTCAAAGTACACCGGCCTGCCTTTGGCTGTGACCAAAGAGTCGTCCAGGATCATCAAGCTGGGCGGCGTGCTGACCAAAGAGCAGGTGCGCCTGCAGGCTGACGCGGCCTTCAAGCAGGGCATTGTGCTGAAAGACGTCGCGGCTGATGCCGCTGCGCTGTATGACGACAGCATGGCGCGTGAGATCAAGCGTTAGGCTAATACACATGTCACGTTTGAAGCAACTCGTTCTTGGCGCGGTGGTGCCGGTGGCCGTGCTGGTGTTCTGGCAGGTCGCTGGCAGCCAGCCCAACATGGCCGGTATTGTGCCCACGCCGCTGGCCGTGCTGGAGGGCTTCAATCAATGGGTGTTTGGCAAACCGGGCATGGGGCTGAATCCTTATATGGGTACCTGGCTGGCCAATGTGCAGTACTCGGCCATGCGCGTAGCGCAGGGCTTTGCGCTGGCCACGCTGCTGGGTGTGCCGCTGGGGTTGATGATCGGCTGGAGCAAGCTGGCCTCGCAAATGTTTGACCCGTTCATTCAGGGCTTGCGGCCCATCCCCATCACTGCCTGGCTGCCGTTTTCGATCGCGCTGTTTGGCATCCGTGACATGGGCTCGATTTTCCTGATTTTTCTGGGTGGGTTTTATGCCATCGTCGTCAACACCACCCAGGGCGCACGGGATGTCGAACGCAACCTGATGCGCGCCGCCATGATGATGGGGGCCACCCGCATGCAGTTGCTGCGGCGGGTGGTTTTCCCGTCAGCCATGCCATCCATTTTTACCGGCTTGCGTATCGGCCTGGGCATTTCATGGACGGCCGTGATTGTGTCTGAAATGGTGGCCGTCAAGTCAGGCCTGGGTTATGTGTTGTGGGACGCTTATTATGTGGGCCGCATGGACATCGTGCTGGCCGACATGGTGTCGATTGGCGTGATGGGCTACCTCAGTGATCGCCTGATTGTGTTTGCCGAGCGGCGCGTGCTGCGCTGGCGCATTCTTCAAAACCATTAATACTTTCGAGTCCGTATGTCCGCTATCAGCATTCAAAAACTCGACAAGACCTACCCGGCAGAGCCGCCCGTCCACGCGCTCGACAAGATTGACCTGGAGGTTGGTGACGGTGAATTTGTGGCGCTGCTTGGGCCATCAGGCTGCGGCAAGTCAACCCTGCTCAACCTGGTGGCAGGTTTTGAGCAAGCCAGCAGCGGCACACTGCTGGTACATGGCCAAACCATTGACAAACCCGGGCCAGACCGCGGCGTGGTGTTTCAGGAGGCGGCGCTTTTCCCCTGGCTCAGCGTTTGGGAAAACGTGATTTTTGGCCCCAAAACCCAGGGCCAGTCGCCCAAAGACTATGTGGACCGCGCCAACGACATGCTGCACATTGTGGGACTGTCAGATTTTAAAAACCACCTGCCCGTGCAGCTGTCAGGCGGCATGCGCCAGCGCGTGGGCATTGCGCGAATCCTCACCCTCGGTTCACGCGTGCTGCTGATGGACGAGCCCTTTGGGGCGCTGGACGCGCAAACACGCCTGACCATGCAAGAGCTGTTGCTGTCGGTGTGGCAGCAGCTCAAGCCGACCATTGTGTTTGTCACGCACGACATTGATGAGGCGCTGTTTCTGGCTGACACCATTTACGTGATGTCGGCTCGCCCCGGCCGCATTCAGGCACGCATGACGGTACCACTGGCCAGGCCGCGCACGATTGAAGACACCACATCTGAAGCGTTTAACGCGATGAAGCGCGAGATTCTCCAGCAAATCAGGCATTGAACTTTCAGTAAAACAACTTATGGCCAACCCCCGCATTCCGTACCGCTTTTCAAACGAAGGCCCCAAGCTCACACCACCGGCAGGCGGCAATATTCTGGTGCACCTGGTGGTGAATGTGGAGCATTGGTCTTTTGACGCGCCCATGCCGCGCACCATCATCACGCCGCCGCACGGCAAGGAAACCGTGCCCGATGTGCCCAACTTCAGCTGGGTCGATTACGGCATGCGCTGCGGCCTGCCGCGCATCATTGATGCCATCACCTCGCGCGGCCTCACGGCATCGACCAGCTTTAACGCCAGCGTGATTGACGCTTACCCGCGGGCTGCTGAGGCCATGCACAGCGCGGGCTGGGAGTTCATTGGCCATGGCGTGCATCAAAAAGCCCTCAACCATGCAGGAGCCGAGCAAGAGGTCATCAAGACCAGCCTAGACATGATTGAAGCTTTCACTGGCAAGCGCCCGCGCGGCTGGCTGGGCCCCGGCCTGCGTGAAAGCCACGACACACCTGAAAACCTGAAAGCAGCAGGCATTGACTACGTGTTTGACTGGGTGGTCGATGACCTGCCCAACTGGATGACGACCGCCCATGGCCCGCTGCTGAGCTTGCCTTACAACCTGGAGATCAATGACTCCATCATTTACGCGGTTGAAAAACATTCGTCCGATGAAATGCTGGAGCGCCTCAAGCGAACGGTAACTTTGTTTGAACGTGAAGCCAAGACCCGGCCCCGGGTGCTGACGCTGGGCCTGCACCCGCACCTGATCGGCGTGCCACACCGCTTTGGCTCGTTTGAACAGATGCTTGACTTGCTCATCAAAACACCTGGCGTGTGCTTCATGCAGGGCCATGACATTGCCGACTGGTACACCGCACAGGTAACCGCTCCTCAAATGCCCTAAACAACCCATCAAGGACTACAAAATGGATCTCAAACTTAAAGGCCAGCGCGTACTGGTCACTGGCGGCTCCAAGGGCATTGGCCTGGCCATTGCCACCACTTTTGCACGTGAGGGCGCTGTGCCCATCATCGTGTCACGCTCTGGTGAGTCATTGGCCAAAGCCGTGGCGACTATCCAGCAAGTGACTGGCGTGACGACGCAGGCTATAGCGGCCGACCTCGGCACACAGGGCGGCATTGAAGCGCTGATGTCAGCTGCCGGCACGATTGATATTTTGGTCAACAACGCGGGGGCGATTCCCGGTGGTGCACTGGCTGCGGTAGACGACGCCAAATGGCGCGCAGCATGGGAACTCAAGCTGTTCGGCTATATCAATCTGATACGTGCCGTGCTGCCGCAGATGGAGCAGCGCGGCAGCGGCGTGATTGCCAACATCATTGGCATGGCGGGTGCTGTGCCGCGTGCTGAGTACATCTGCGGCTCTACCGCCAACGCCGCACTGATGGCGTTTACCCAGGCTGTGGGCGCGACCAGCCCCCGCAGCGGCGTGCGGGTGTTTGGCATCAACCCGTCGCCGACCCGCAGCGACCGCATGGAAGGCATGCTGCGCGCGCAGGCCACGCAAAAGCTGGGCGACGAAAACCGCTGGATGGAACTGACTACCAAGATGCCGTTTGGCCGCCTGACAGAGCCACAAGAAATTGCAGACCTCACCGCCTTCAGCTGCTCGCCACTGTCCAGCTATCTGTCGGGCACCGTCA
The DNA here is from genome assembly GCA_031417995.1 of Polaromonas sp. Classification (GTDB taxonomy): domain Bacteria; phylum Pseudomonadota; class Gammaproteobacteria; order Burkholderiales; family Burkholderiaceae_C; genus Polaromonas. The sequence goes on from JANOWR010000171.1 coordinate 38,618, forward strand.
TTAATGTCGATGGCGGGCAAATGTACGCCACGCCGCAATAACTTTTTAATCCGTTTCATGATCAAGCAAAACAACCACAAATATGAATTTACCGAGCTGCGCGAAGGCGTCCGTGCGGTGGTCACGCAGTTTGACTCGCGCTATTGGCAAGAGGTCGATGAAGCGCGAGTGTTCCCTGAAAAGTTTGTCACCGCCTTGACCGACGCGGGCTGGCTGTCGGCGCTGATTCCCGAAGAATACGGCGGCTCCAGCCTGTCATTGACAGAGGCCAGCGTGGTGATGGAAGAGATCAACCGTGCGGGCGGCAATTCAGGCGCGTGCCATGGCCAGATGTATGTGATGGGCTGCGTGGTGCGCCACGGCTCGGCCAAACAAAAACAGGACCTGCTGCCGCGCATCGCCAGTGGCGAGATTCGCATGCAGTCGATGGCGGTGACCGAACCAACAACCGGCAGCGACACCACCAAGCTCAAAACCACGGCCACCCTGAAGGGCGACCATTACGTCGTGCAGGGCCAAAAAGTCTGGACATCACGTTTGCAGCATTCTGACTACATGCTGCTGCTGGCGCGCACCACGCCACTGGCTGACGTGAAAAAGAAGACCGAAGGCCTGTCGGTATTTCTGGTGGACTTGCGAGATGAAATCGGCAAGTCCATCACCGTGCGGCCCATCCGCAACATGGTCAACCACGAGACCAATGAAATCTTTATCGACAACCTGCGCATCCCGGTTGAAAACCGCATCGGCGAAGAAGGCCAGGGGCTGAAATACATCCTGGACGGCCTGAATGCCGAGCGCATTTTGATAGCCGCCGAATGCGTGGGCGACGGTTACTGGTTTGTTGAAAAAGCCAGCGCCTATGCCAACGACCGTGTGGTGTTTGACAGGCCAATTGGCAAAAACCAGGGCATTCAATTCCCCATCGCCCGCGCGTTTGTGAATGTTGAGGCCGCCAGCCTGATGCGCTACCGCGCCTGCGAGCTGTTTGATGCGGGCTTGCCGTGCGGCTCTGAAGCCAACATGTCCAAGCTGCTGGCGGCTGACGCATCGTGGGAGGCGGCCAACGTGTGCCTGCAAACCCACGGCGGCTTTGGCTTTGCGGCGGAATACGACATCGAGCGCAAGTTCAGGGAAACGCGTTTGTACCAGGTCGCACCGATTTCAACCAACCTTATTTTGTCGTACGTGGGCGAGCACGTGCTCGGCATGCCCCGGTCTTACTGAACGACGTACTGAACGACGGTGTACTTGAAGTGAACAGCTCAATATCCAATCCCGTCATCGTGGTCGGCGCAGGCCCGGTCGGCCTGCTGTGCGCACTGGAGCTGGCTCGCCGGGGCGTGGCAGTCACGGTGATTGAAGCCGAGCCGACCACCACTATTGACCTGCGTGCCGGGACCTTTCACCCGCCTACACTGGAGATGCTGCAATCATCAGGCGTGACAGACGCCATGATGGCGATTGGCATCCAGGTGCCGCGCTGGCAGTCGCGTGACCGCGAGTACGGCTTGATTGTGGAATGGGACTTGTCGGTGCTCAAAGACGACACAGCGTTTCCTTTCAGGCTGCATCTGGAGCAGCATCGACTCACCCCCATTTTGCTGGCCATGTTGCTGGAGCACAGCCACGCAGAGGTGCTGTTCTCGCATGCCTTTGTGTCGCTGGCACAAACTGCTGACAGCGTGACCGCAGTGGCCCAAACGCCGCAAGGCGAGGTGCACATCAACGGCAGCTGGCTGATAGGTGCTGACGGTGGCCGCAGCCTGACTCGCAAGGCCGCTGGCATCGGGTTTGACGGCTACACCTGGCCCGAGCGTTACAGCGTCATCAGCACCACACACGACTTTGCGCCCGCCGGCTATGCCGACAACGCCTACATCAGCGACCCCGAGCAGTGGCTGGCGTTTTTCCGCATGCCTGACAAGGGCCCACCCGGCCTGTGGCGCATGACGCTGCCGGTGCAACCCGACATGACTGACGAAGAAGTGCTGGCCCCTGCTTTTGCACAAAACGCCATCAACCGCGCCATCAACGCGCCTGCATCGACTGTCTATCCCATCGTTCACCAGAGCGTTTACAACGTGCACCAACGCGTGGCCAACCAGTTTCGTGCAGGACGCGTGTTGCTGGCAGGGGACTCGGCGCATGTCAACAACCCGCTGGGCGGCTTTGGGCTGAACAGCGGCATTCATGATGCGATCAATCTGGGTGAAAAACTGGCACGTGTTGTGCACGGCTCTGCACCTGCCGATGTGCTGGACCTGTACGAAAGGCAGCGGCGCACGGTAGCGATGGAATACGTGCAAAACGCATCTATCAAAAACAAGCAGAATCTGGAAGAAAAAGATTTGCCTACCCGCTTGAAACGATTTGACGAACTGCGGGACACAGCGGCCAGCCCGCAAAAGACGCGTGAGTATTTGCTGATGTCATCGATGATCAACAGCATCAAACGTGCGAATGCCATCACTTGATTTTTGCTTTTAAAAGGCCACCATGACTACGATTAACCCAACTCGTCATTTATCCCGTCGCCTCCACCTAAGTTGCCTCGCACTGGCCTTGCTGGGCGCAACCCAACTGGGCCACGCCCAAACGACCAGTTGGCCGCAGCGCCCCATCAAAATCATCGTGCCGTTTGCTGCCGGTGGCAACACCGACAGCATTGCACGCCTGACGGCCGAGCGCCTGTCGCAGTCACTCGGCCAGACCGTGGTGGTTGAAAACAAGGCGGGTGCCAATGGGGCCATCGCTGCAGACTTTGTGGCCCAGTCGCCGCCTGACGGCTACACGCTGTTCATGGCTGCGATGCCAGTGCTGGCCATATTGCCGACCATCACCAAAACCAAATTTGACGCAACGCGCGATTTTGTACCCGTCAGCAATGTGGGCAGCAACCCGTTTGTCATGGCCATCAGCAGTTCCGTCCCCGCCAAAAATGTGCGGGAGTTTGTGGCTTACGCCAAAAAGAACGACGGCAAGCTCAACTTCGCTTCGGGAGGTTCCGGCAGTGTGTCGCACCTCTCGCCCGTGCTATTCCTCAAGCGTGCCGGTATCAACATGACCCATATCAGCTACAAGGGCGGCGGCCCCGCCGTTGCTGATTTGCTGGGCGGGCAGGTGCAGATGTATTTCGGCAACCTGTCCGAGCTCGCGCCGCATGCAGACGGCGGCAAGATCCGCATCATCGCTGTGTCCAGCCTTGAGCGCGCCAAACAGATCCCTGACGTACCTACATTGGCAGAATCAGGCTACCCGGGCTTCAAGACTTTGACCTGGAACGGTATCGTCGCGCCGGCTGGCACACCGCCTGCCATCGTTAACCGCGTCGCAGAAGCCGTGCAGTCCGCCGTCAGCAAGCCCGAAATGCGTGCGCGCCTATGGCAACTGGGGGTAGACCCCATTGGCGATACGCCAGCGCAGTTTGCCGACACGCTGCGCGCCGACACCGCCACCTGGGTCGAAGCCGCCAAAGCCAGCAATTTGAAGATTGAATAGAGCATGACTGAATCGTTAGCCCGCGTCCCCAGCACCGACACGATCGCCTACCGCGCTAAAGTCGCCGTGGTGGTGCCCGCCACCAACACGGTGGTGCAGCCCGAGATGGAGGCCATGCGCCCCCAAGGCGTGACCAACCACGTCACCCGCATGCACCTGCCGCCGCGCCCCTACGACGACCAGGAGGCGTATAAAAAAGCATTGGAGACGGAAGAAGGCAATCTTGAAGACGCTTTAAAACTGGTGATGGTGTGCGAGCCGCATGTGGTGGCGCACGGACATTCCATCCACTCGTTTCGCGGTGATGGTCAGCGCGCCATTGACGAAGAAAAACGCCTTGAAGCGCTGTGCGGTGTGCCCTTTATCACGCCCTCACGTGCCGTGCTGGCGGGGCTGGAGGCCATAGGCAAGCCCAAGCGCATTGCCATCCTCACGCCCTACTGGCCGCCAGCTGACAACATGATTGCCGAGTTTTTCAGGTCGTGCGGCTACGACGTGGTGGCCACCCACGGCCTGAAGTCTGTCGGCCCCACAGCGGTGGCGCGCTTTACCCGCGAACAAATCATGCAAGGCTTTGAAGCTACCGATACAACTGAAGCCGAGGCCCTGATTCATGTCGGCACCAACCTGCCTGTATCCAGCATGACACCCGAGATTGAAAAGAAATTTGGCAAGCCGCTGATAGGCGTGAACGTGGCCACCTACTGGCTGGCGATGCGCAGGCTGGGCATTGACGACAAGCTGCCGGGGATGGGATTGCTGGCTCAAATGTATTGAAGTGCGTAGATGGATTTAATCAGAATCAGAATCTGACTCCGATTTCCATTACGCAGCGCAGTTAGCTCAGGCTGCTTTTTTAACATAAGCGTTGCACCAGCCTTTGGCCGCAACTTGCTTGCCAGCAAACAGCGGGCATGGGCCAGCCGCTTCTTTTGCCTTGCCCGTGTACAGCTGGCAGTTGCCGCATATTTGTTCATTCGCGTGCTTGGGGTACTTCTTGGCATCGACCTTGGTGGTGTCAGCAACGTAGCCCAGGCCTGCGGCAGCTGGGTCTTTTTCGCTCACCATGGCGGGGGCTTGTGCCATGACCTGTGTCGCTGCCAGGGCGGACGTGCCGGCTGCAACTTGCATAAAAAATACGCGGCGTGTGGTGTTTTTCATCGTGCTCTCGTTTCTACGTTGTGGATCGTGGTTAGTGGATTTCTTTGGTAACGCATAAATGTGCCATAAAAATACCAATGCGTTTATTTTAAAACTCAGTAGTAGTATTATTTTGTCGGCTTTACGCTAGAGCGCGCAACAGCAGACAGGTTTGCAATGCTGGCTGGAATGCATTGAATTGCATCAAATCATTCGCTATAAAAACAGGAGCTACTTGCGCCCGAATCTATTGGGCTACAGCACTAAAACGCACCTGAAAACCGCCTTATTTTGGCTTTCCCATCCTATTTACTGCTTTTTACGCGCCTCATAGCGCTTCATCAGTGGCGTAACCGATATGCCGTGGGCAATGACCGATGCCACCACCACGGCCAATGTGATGGACAGCAACTGCCTGGCCAGTGCTGGCTGAATGCCGTGGCTGATGGCGTAGAGCAGGTAATACAGCGAACCAATGCCGCGAATGCCAAACCAGGCCATCAGGCGGCGTTGTGTGGGCTGAACGTCGGTGCCTATCAGGCCAATGGCCACCGAGACGGGGCGAATCACCAGAAACAGCAAGGGCACAAACCACAGCACAGCGGATTCAAACCGGGTGGTGGCCAAGAGCACACCCACCACCAGCACAATGGCGACTTCAGCGAAGCTTTCCAGCTGGCTGTTAAAGCGCTCGACCTGCCGCATCATGTGAGCCGGTGCGTGGCTGCCGGTGGCGCGCTGGTCTTCTGCACTGAGTTCAGTATTGACTGCCTGCGCGGCAACGGCTTTCGGTTCGTCAATGCGCCTGAGCGCCAGCCCGGCGGCAAACACGGCCAAAAATCCATACGTCAATGTCAGCAGTGCCACGCCGTAAGTCAGCGCAATCAGGCCAAGCGCAATGAATTCATCCGATCCCAACGCTTCTTTGCGCTGGGTACGCAAGTAAATAATGGCACGGCCCACCAGCGTGCCCATGGCGTAACCCAAACCCAAACCTCCCGCCACAGCCCACAACACATCAACAGACCACCAGCGCCACTGCAGGTCGCCCAGCTCATGCAGGCCCAGCAAGCCCAGCCCCAGCATCACCAGCGGAAAAGCGGTGCCATCGTTCAGCCCGCCTTCACCTGTCAGGCCAAAGCGCAGGCGGTCACGGTCGCCGGGGTTGGCTACTTGCACATCTGATGCCAGCACTGGGTCCGTCGGCGCCAGAATTGCGCCAAGCAAAACCGCAGCGCCCAGCGGCAGATTCAAAAGCCACACACCCACAGCCGTCACGGCCGCCACCGTCAGCAGCATGGACACCGTGGCCAGTTGCACCGGGATGCGCCAGCGTTTGTCTTTGAGCGGCAGTTCCAGCTTCATGCCGGCTGTGAAAAGCGATATCAGCAGCGCCACTTCGGTCAGCCGCTCCAGCAGCACGGTGTTTTTAAAAGCGTCCAGCTTGAGCAGCACCCAACCCCAGGGGCCTATCGCCACACCCACCGCCAGGTACAACATGGCCGCACTGAGCGGCAGGCGCGCAATGAAAGAACCGCCCAGTGTTTTGGCAATCAGCAGCGTGCCGACGATGATGCAGCCCAAGGTAAAGGCATCGGGTTCATACATCAGCCCAGCTTACGGCCAATTTGCTTGAAAGCGCGTGCAAGAACTGCGGCGCAAGCTGTAGGTCACCAGGCCGAGCCGTTTGACGATCAATGCGCGAGCTGTACTTCTAAACTCAAAAAACACTTGTCTGACACTACATACACACGAGACGCGTTATATTGGCTTATACCCCATCGCCACCATCACAGCCGCCTTGACCTCATGCGCATTGCCACCCATGTGATGACAGAGCGCGGATTGCAACCCGAGTTTTCAGGCCGCGTCACGCAGCAGTTGCATTTATTTGACGGCCTGGAAGGCGCTGCAACCACCGAAGACAGCGAAGCGCTGGCGATTGCAGACCTGACCGCTTTGTTGTGGTGCTCCGTCGACAACGACGACTCACGCGACCTAGACCAGCTCACCACCTGTGAGGTGTTGACGCAAGGCAATGCGCATGGCGCAGTCAAGGTGCTGGTGGCGATTGCCGATGTGGACGCACTGGTGAAAAAAGGCAGCGCCATTGACGACCACGCGCAAGCCAACACCACCACCGTTTACACATCGGCACGTATTTTCCCGATGCTGCCTGAGCGCTTGTCATGCGACTTGACCTCGCTTAACCCCGGGCAGGACCGGCTGGCGCTGGTCACTGAAATGGTTTTCAGTGCCGCGGCCGAGTTGGTGAGCGCCACCATTTACCGCGCCAAAGTGCGCAACAAGGCGCAACTCGCCTACGACGCCGTCAGCGCCTGGCTGGACGGCAGTGCCGCACTGCCCAGCGCCGCTGCCGCTGTGGCCGGACTGGACGGCCAGCTACGCACGCAAGATGCTTTGGCCCAGCAACTGCGTACCCAGCGCCACGCAGCAGGCTCACTTGAGTTTGAAACCTTTCAGCCCCGAGCCGTGTTCCAGGGCGATCGGGTTGTGGCGATTGCCCAGCAAGTGCAAAACCGGGCCCGTCAGCTGATTGAAGAAATCATGATTGCTACCAACGGCTGCGCAGCCCGCTATCTGGCATCAAAACGCGCCGCCTCGTTGCGCCGCGTGGTGCGTTCGCCCGAACGCTGGCTGCGCATCGTGGCGCTGGCCAATGACTATGGCGTGACACTGCCGTCAGAACCCGACGCTATGGCACTGGAAGCTTTTTTAATCAAGCGCCGTCAGGCAGACCCGCTGCGCTTTCCCGATTTGTCGCTGGTGGTGGTCAAATTAATGGGGCGGGGCGAATATGTGGTGCAGGCCAAAGGCGGCCTGCCTGTCGGCCACTTTGGCCTGGCGGTGCGCGACTATACGCATGCCACCGCACCGAATCGCCGGTTTCCTGACCTCATCACCCAGCGCATTACCAAGGCCCTGCTGGCTGGCAGCCCACCGCCATACAGCGCGGGCGAGCTGGCGCATTTGGCGCTGCATTGCACACAGCAAGAAGATGCCGCGCAAAAAGTAGAGCGACATTTGCGCAAATCCGAAGCTGCGATGCTGCTCGAATCCAGAATCGGTCAGCATTTTTCCGCGATCGTCACCGGTAGCAGCCCTGACGGCGTTTGGGTGCGCGTGCTCTCACCGCCAGCTGAGGGCAGAGTCATCTCAAACCCGCACGACCTCAAGGTAGGCGACCGGGTACAGGTTGAGCTGGTGGGCACAAACGTGGAGCGCGGCTTTATTGATTTTGCAGTGACCAGCTGATCATTAAAACGCGCTGGCAAGAGCAGCCGCGTCAGCTACAAATCACCAGCCCGCACGCTTGACCATCGTGAACGGCACATCGGGCGCATCAGGCGGTGCGCTTGCGCTGGTGTCTTTCCACACGCCTTTGACTTCACGGCCGCAACTGGCTTCGATCAGCTCGCCATTCCAGGTGCCCGTGATGCTGACGTTGTTGCTGGACTCGTCCAGAATCACAAAGCCGTCATCCACATCACCGGCGAGCGCGGCCTTGGCGGCATGGCCGCTTGCAGTGACTGAATCGCGGCTGACGATACCGCTCAGGCTGTCGGCAAACTCTGCATGCTTTTCCAGCAGCATGACGGCGGTTTTTGGCAGACCAGCCGGCGGGTTGGTGAAGGTGACCTGCCAGATGCCGTAGAGCTGGGGCGCTTTGATGCTTTTGACGGCTGGGCAGGCCTTTTTTGGTTCGTTTTGAATAGTATTTTGCGCATTAGCCCAATGAATACATGCGCAAGCAGCTATCAAAAACAGAGCAATTGATTTGATGGGTTTGAACGAGGAGCGCTTCATGGTCATTCCCAGGCGGGGCCTTGCGCTGTCTCGAGCGTAGCTGCTTGGGTCGTTGCTTGGGCAGCGGCCGCATCCAGCGCACGCTGCGCAAACTCAGCTCTCAGCGCCTTGATCTTTTCACGCGGATCTTCCCGGGTGGTTTCTTTGTTCAACGCCATTTCAGCAATAAATCTGCTCGGCAAACCGGCAGTCGTGTCACGGCCTTTCTTGCGACGGCGCAGCCAGTTCACGGCCAGCGTGCGCTGCGCGCGTGTGATGCCCACATACATCAGGCGGCGCTCTTCCTGCAGCCGCAGGGCGATGTCTTCTGTGTTGTTGCCGTCATCGTCTTCCATCTTGAAAGGCAGCAGCCCTTCATTGACCCCGGCCAGCACCACATGCGGCCACTCCAGCCCCTTGGCGGCGTGCAGGGTTGATAGCGTCACCACGTTCTGGTCGCCTTCGCGTTCGCTCAAGGTTGACAGCAGCGCAATGCTTTGCACCACTTCAAGCATGGTTTTTGTCGGCTTTGTCATCACGCCACCGACCGCTTCATCGTCGTCCTGCCCGCCACAGCGCTGCGCCATCCACTCGCAAAAATCCATCACGTTGGTCCATTTGGCAGAAGCCAGTTTTTCGCTGTCTTCACCGTCGTACAGATTTTTTTCGTAATCGATTTCTTTGAGCCAGTCTTTTAAAAACACCAGCGCATCCTCTGCACCCACGGTGCGTTTGGCGCGGTTTTCCAGGTCGTTCAGGTAGCGGCCAAATTCATTGAGGGAGGCCAGCGCCTTGGCCGGCAGCACCGAGCTGAGCGAATGGCTGAACAGCGCTTCAAACAAACTGAGTTTGTACTGGCTGGCAAAGGTGCCCAGGGTGCCCAATGTGGTGTGGCCAATGCCGCGCTTGGGCGTGGTCACGGCGCGCATGAAGGCCGGGTCGTCGTCGTTGTTGGCCAAAAGGCGCAGCCAGCAGCACAGGTCTTTGATCTCGGCCCGGTCAAAAAAGCTTTGTCCGCCCGACACCTTGTACGGGATGTTGGCTTTGCGAAAGGCTTTTTCAAACGGCTTGGCCATGTGGTTGGCGCGGTACAGCACGCAAAAGTCTTTCCACTCGCGGTACTGGCCACCCGCAGCCTGTAACGTGCCCTCAGCCCGCAGGCTTTGTATGCGCGCCACCACCCGGCTGGCTTCGTGTTCTTCGCTGTCGCAATCGACCACCCGCACCGGCTCGCCTTCACCCAGCTCGCTGAACAATGTTTTCGGGAACAGCTTGGGGTTGGGGCCAATCACGTTGTTGGCCGCGCGCAGGATGGCGCTGGTCGAGCGGTAGTTTTGCTCCAGCTTCACAACCTTCAAATTGGGGTAGTCAACGGGCAGCTTCTTCAAGTTGTCCAGTGTCGCGCCGCGCCAGCCGTAAATAGACTGGTCATCATCACCCACAGCTGTGAAGCGTCCTTTTTCACCAACCAGACACTTCAGCACCTCGTACTGCGTGGCATTGGTGTCCTGGTATTCATCCACCAGCACATGGCCCAATGATTCTTGCCACTTGGCTCTTACCGCATCGTGCTCTTTCAACAGCTTGAGCGGCAGGCCGATCAGGTCATCAAAGTCCACGCTCTGGTAGGCGGTCAGGCGCTCCTCATAACGCGCCATGATACGGGCGGTCAGCGCTTCCTCTTCACCAGTGGCAATGTCTGCAGCCTGTGCTGAATTAAGCCCCATGTTCTTCCAGCGGCTGATCGTCCACTGCCACTGCCGCGCCGTGGCCGCATCGGTGCCGCCACCCGCGTCCTTGATGATGCTGGTCACGTCGTCGGTGTCCAGAATCGAAAACTGCTTCTTTAAACCCAGCACCTCACCATCTTGCCGCAACATGCGCATGCCAAGTGAGTGAAAGGTGCAAATCAGCACGCCCTTGGCTGAACGGCCCATCAGCTTTTTGGCCCGCTCCCGCATCTCCGCAGCAGCCTTGTTGGTAAAGGTAATGGCGGCAATCTGCTCAGGCTTCAGGCCCGACTGAATCAAGCGCCCAATCTTGTGGGTGATGACCCGCGTCTTGCCAGAGCCAGCGCCCGCCAGCACAAGGCAAGGTCCTTCAAAATAGTTAACGGCTTCTTGTTGGGCCAGGTTCAGGCCATCGGCCAGGGAGTCATGCATTCGGGGAGATCGATTCGGGGAGTGAGGTCTGGCGGGCAGGCTGCGAAAAAAATTCAAAAGGGCTGCTGCAAATCATAACGGGCAGTTGCTGATGCCTATTGACTGTTGCAATAGGCCATATGCACAAACCATTGTCTGGCGCACGCGTAAAGACGCCGTGAAAAGGCCTTTTGGACCCGGAAAGCCCCAAAAAGCTAAAAACAGTCTTTTTCACCCCTGTTTCAGGCCTCCAGCCGAATAAAATCGGGCACAAGCAGCTATTTATTTGATAGCGCTTCAACCAACTCATCAGACTTTCGCTCGCACCATGCTCGCCATTCTTCTCGTCACCTTTCCCTTCTTTGCGCTGGTGCTATGCGGCTACATTGCGGTGCGGCGGGCTTGGCTGCCACAGGTGGCTATTCCGGGGCTCAATACCTTTGTGCTGTACTTTGCGCTGCCGTGCATGTTGTACCGCTTTGGCAGCTCAACACCGATTGCGCAATTGCTTGATGCCAGCCTGATGGCGGTGTACCTTGCCTGTGCCCTGGTGATGGTAGGCTTTACCATCGCCGTGACGCACCGCGGCCACATCGGCTGGAACGATGCGTCGTTTGGCGCGCTGGTGGCGGCTTTCCCCAACACGGGTTTTATGGGCGTGCCGCTGCTGGTGGCGCTGCTGGGGGCCAAGGCGGCAGGCCCGGCAATTGTGACGATTGTGATTGACCTGGTGGTGACGAGCTCGCTGTGCATTGCAATGTCGCGACTGGATGCAGCGGGCAGCCATGGCGCGAGTGTGGCGGCTAAAAATGCGCTCAAAGGCGCGGCCATAAACCCCATGCCCTGGGCGATTTTGGGCGGGGCCGTGGCCTCGGCCTATCAATTGACACTACCGCAGCCTGTCATGCAGACCATTGGCTTGCTGGCCGATGCCGCATCGCCGGTGGCGCTGTTCACCATCGGCGCGGTGTTGGCCAGGTCGCAGGCCAACAGCACGCATGGGACGCCATTAGACGATTACCTGCCCGTGGTGCTGATCAAACTCGTGTTGCACCCGGTACTGCTGCTGCTGATAGGGCTGACCGCCATCCGCATGGGCCTGCCGCTGGACCATTTCGCCCTGACGGTGGTGGTGCTGGTCGCCGCACTGCCAAGCGCCAGCAACGTGGCCCTGCTGGCCGAACGCTTCAACGCCGACGACGGCCGCATTGCGCGGATTATTTTGCTGTCGACGGTGCTTGCGTTTTTTACTTTTTCAGGGGCAGTGGCTTTGCTGACCTGATATGGGTTGACGCACGCGTCAAATCACCAGCGGATCCACATCAATCGCCCAGCGAATCAAGCTCTTGAAATCGCTTTGTTTACGCGACTCAAACAGCACGGGCTGCCACGCCGCCAAAAAGCGTTGCAGGGCGGTGCGGGATGCACTCTCCACCAGCATCTGGGCGCGCTCAATGTTGGCCACGCGCTGGATGGTCATGGGGACGGCTGGGTAGGCTGTTATCCGGTCGTGGCCTTCCAGCTCAGCCGCCAATGCTGAGGCAATGGCTGCGTTCAAGAACCCCTGGGACACGTCTTGCGCCTTGGCTTCGGCGCGTATCAATGCTGAAAAGCCGAACGGTGACATGCCTGCAGCTTGGCGTTCTTCTAATTGCTGGGCTGCAAACTTGGGGTAGTCGTGCGTTTTGAGCGCTGCAAACAGCGGGTGCTGGGGGTGAAAGGTTTGCACCCACATTTCGCTCTGGCTGCTACGCGCTGCGTCGCGCCCGGCGCGGCCACCGGCTTGCATCAACAGGCTGAACAAACGCTCGGGTGCGCGGAAGTCGCTTGAAAACAAGGCCCCGTCGGGGTTGATGGCGGCCACCAGCGTGATGTGCCTGAAGTCATGGCCCTTGGCAATCATTTGTGTGCCGACCAGCACATCGACCTCGCCAGCATGCACGCTGGCCAGTTGTGATTGCAGTGCGCCTTTGAGGCGGGTGCTGTCAGCATCTATGCGGGCAATGCGCACCGCGCTGCCGTCGGGGCGCTTGATGTTGGCCAGCAACTCGGCCAGGTGTTCTTCCAGTCGTTCAGTGCCCCGGCCCACAGGGGCAATGTCGATGTTGCCGCAGGTCGGGCAGGCGTGCGGCACGCGTTCTGTGTAGCCACAGTGGTGGCAACGCAGGGTGCGGTCAATTTTGTGAAACACGCGGTAGGCGCTGCAATGCGGGCATTCGCTTTTCCAGCCGCAGTCGTGGCAGGCCAGCACCGGGGCATAGCCGCGCCGGTTTAAAAAAATCAGCGACTGCTCACCGCGTGCGATGCGTTCTTCAATGGCCTTGACCAGCGGTGGGGCGATGATGCAATGCTTGGGCTGGTGGTTCATGTCCACGCCGCGAACTGTGGGTAGCTGACCTGTGCGCGGGGAGCCCTCACCTCTGCCCGCTCCCAGAGGGAGAGGGAGTGAAGCTCCAATGCGTTCGTCCATTCTTAAAAGCTGGTACTTTTTAGAAATCGTGGCCTGCCAGCTTTCAAGCGACGGTGTGGCAGACCCGAGCAGCACCCGGCAATCTTTTTGAATGCTCGACCTGTACACAGCCAGGTCACGCGCTGAATAGCGTGCGCCCTCCTGCTGCTTGTAGCTGGGGTCGTGCTCTTCATCGACCACGATCAGCTTGAGGTTGGGCATGGACGCCAGCACCGCCATGCGGGTGCCCAATATCAACCTGGCATGACCCGCATGGGCCGCCAGCCAGCTTTTAAGGCGCTGGGCAGGCGTGAGGCCGCTGTGCAGCGCCACCACCCGCTCGCTGCCCAAGTGGGCAAAGCGCTCTGCAAAGCGGGCTTCCAGCTGTGGGGTTAGGTTGATCTCGGGCACCATCACCAACACCTGGGCAAACGGGTCTTGCGCCAGCACCTGGGCGGCCAGACGCAGATACACCTCGGTTTTGCCGCTGCCTGTGGCACCAAACAGCAATGCAGGCCGCTTTTTGGCGCTACTTTCAGCATCAAATTCGACCAGGGCCTTTTGTTGCTGTGCGCTAAGCGCGATCAAATGAGTTGCATCTTGCGCGTGGCTGGTGTCTGCCACCGGGCGTTTCAAACGCCGGGCTAACTGCACGCCTGTCAGTTCCCGCAACTGTGGCGGCAGCGCGGCCAAAGCGACTTCGCCCAGCGAGCGCTGGTAGTAACTGGCGGTAAAGCTAACCAGCGCCCGCCAGTGGGCGTTGAGCGGGGCCAGGCCATCGAGCACGCTTGCGATGCTTTTGGTCTGCATTTCGAGCAGGTCACCACTGTCAGCAGCGTTGCCCCACACCACACCCAGTACCTCTCGTTTACCCAATGGCACGCGCACCAAGCTGCCGGGGGGAAGTGGTAACTCACTTCTATATGTCAGCGGTCCAGCGACTGCGCTGTGGGCAGGCGTGGCCACCACCACATGGAGCCAGCAGGTCATGGCGCGGCTGCTAGGTGGTGTGATTTAGTTGGCAAATCTTCAAAAACACATGCAAAGAACACGCTAAGTGCTTGATTTAACGACGCTTTACAGATCTCCAAGTTTTCTGTGGATAACTTTGTTGATAGATTGGCCGCCAAACGCTGAAGCCCTTTGAAATCAAGGCTTTCACTGGATTGCCCGGAAAAAAAGCAATTTAAAGAAGCTATATGAATCAATGACTTACGGGCGCTATGGCTTTGATAGCGATTTAAGGCGTGTAGGCGCATTCTTACCGCACCGCAACAAAAATTTTGTGCATAAGTCACAACGCCACCGCTCAATTTTGTGCTAGTCATGGTCATAAAACAGACTGGGCGGTAGTTTGAACAGGCGGGTAGCCGCTGCATCAGGCGTGGGCAACCCGCATTTTGCGAGAGTGAGCATGCACTGCGTTGACCAGCACCTCGACGTTGTCAGGCGGCGTGAATTGGCTGATGCCGTGACCGAGGTTAAAAATATGGCTCGGCCCGGTCGTTTTGGCATCCGTGTGCGGCTGGCCAAAGCTGTCCAGCACCTTGATGGCCTCAGCCTCGACCTGAGCCGGATTGGCAAACAGCACATTCGGGTCCAGGTTGCCTTGCAAAGCTTTTGCGTTGCTTCCAGATTTGTCATTTGTGCCGACCTGTGCACGCGCCTTGCCCAGGTTCACCGTCCAGTCCAGGCCCAGCACCTCGCAGTCAAGCTGACCCATCGCGTCCAGCCACAAGCCACCGCCTTTGGTAAACACCAGGCGCGGAATCACCACGCCGTCATGGCTGCGCTTGAGCTGGGCGAGTACCCGCGCCGTGTAGGCCAGGCTGAACTCATGAAACGCCGCATCAGCCAGCACACCGCCCCAGCTGTCAAAAATCATCACGGCTTGCGCGCCGGCCTCAATTTGTGCATTCAAATAAACAGCCACCGAGTCGGCATTGATGGCCAGCATTTTGTGCATCAGGTCAGGCCGCTGGTACAGCATGGTTTTGACCTGCCGGTAGTCGTCAGAGCCCGCGCCTTCGACCATGTAGCAGGCCAGCGTCCAGGGGCTGCCAGAAAAGCCGATCAGAGGTACACGCCCATTGAGCGCTTTGCGAATCGACGTGACCGCATCAAACACATAGCGCAGCTTGGCCATGTCGGGCACAGCCAGCCTGGCAACAGCTGCTTCGTCGCGCACGTTGTGGGCAAACTTGGGGCCTTCGCCCAGCGCAAAGCTCAGGCCCAGGCCCATGGCATCTGGCACTGTCAATATGTCGCTGAACAAAATGGCGGCGTCGAGCTTGAAGCGCTCCAGTGGTTGCAGCGTCACTTCGGTGGCGTAATCGGTATTTGTGGCCAGGCCCATGAAGCTGCCCGCCTTGGCGCGCGTGGCTTTGTATTCTGGCAAATAACGGCCAGCTTGCCTCATCAGCCAAACGGGGGTGTGGGGGGTGGCCTGGCGCAAGCAGGCGCGAATGAAGGTGTCGTTTTGCAGCGGTGCGTACATGTGGCGGGTTGTCTCTCGAACAGGATTATTTAACGGACAGGCAAGAATTGTAGGAAAGTGCCGCCCAGCAGGTTTTGCACGTAGGTAATGACCGCACGGCGGTATTTTTCGGTCAGCACCGCCGATAACAAGTCAAGCCTGCCAATGATTTTGCCAAACTCGCGCTCAAAGCTCAGATTGCGCTCGCGCTCGTTGATTTCATCAGACAGCAGCAGCGGCTGGCCCTGTGCATTTTTACGGCTGGCCAGCAACCAAACCGCAATTTCAATGTTGCGTGCCGCGTTGTAAATGTATTGCGCATCCAGCGGGTCGGTTAAATAAAAACTGGTTTTACCGCCGTGCGCGGTCACCAGCATGTCGCTGCTGGCGTAAATAAAAGCGGCCACCCTGTCGCCTTTGAAGTCCGGCCCCAGGGCCAGCGACAGGGCGGCTATGTCGCGCTTGCCTTGCAAATCGGGCCAAAGTGTATTGGTGTCGATGGCGGTTTTGAGTTTGGCCAAAGCGGCTTCGCGTGTGGCATTTGCTTTGCGCCATTCAGCCGGGTTGCGGCGGTACAGCTTGTCGGCCAGCAGCATCAGGCTGGCCAGGTTGCCCTGCATGCCAAGTGTGGCCATGCGGTTGACATCGGACTGCGCCAGTTCAGCCGTTGTCATGGGGGCGCTTTGCGCTTCGCCCCGGTTGGTCGGTGCCGGCGGCGGATTGGCGCAACCGGACAATAGCTGGCTGGTGAGGCACAGCAGGGCTGCTGCTATCTGCCAGATGGCCGTGGCCGTCATGGTGCGCTCGTCAAGCCACCGCCGCATCGTCGGGCGCTTTGAGCTCTGCCAGCACGGCAAACGCATCAAGCGCCTCCAGCAACAAGCGCCGCGCAGCCGCGCTGGTGTATTGCAAACGGGCGAAATCATGCACCATGCCTGGCGCACCATAAAACTCGCATCGCGCACCCGCTTCACGCAGCCAGTCGTGCAGGGCGACGGCATCATCGTGCGCCCCATCAAATTCAGCCGCCACCACCACAACCAGGGGAGGGCGTTGAATCGGCTGGTTGCTGTGCAGCAGCACCGCACGCTCGTCCCAGGTTTCCCAGCGGCCCCCCAGAAAACTGTGCCAGCTGCGCACGGCATCGTCGCGTGAAAATGTCAGTGAATTGGCGCAGCGAATGTAGCTGGCGGTATTGAAGTCGGGCTTGAGCAGCGGCGTCAGCGCCAGTACTGCATCGACGCTGCCGGGCGTCAGACGTGCCAGTCGCCATGCCGCCTGCAGGCCCACATGCGCGCCACTGCCGTCGCCGGCTACCAGCAGCCGTTCGGTGTTGACACCCAGTTTGGTGCGGGCCTTGGCAAGCGTCATCAACACCTGCATCGCCTGTTCCGCAGGCTGCAAAAAGCCAACACCTGCCTGCGGTACGTGCACGCTGGCCACTGCTACTTGCAGATCCACACTGAGTTGCCGACACAGCGCGTCATGGCTGCCCAGGCCGCCAGCAACCCACCCCCCACCATGAAAAAACGCCATCAGTACAGGCTTGGCAACGCCTTCAGGCAGATACAGGCGCGCTTCAATGCGGGTTTTTTCACCGCAAGCGGTGACGTTGAGATTGAATGTCCCCGCACTGACCTTCAGGGGCTCTGGCGGCCCTGGCAGTTCGCTGGAAATCGCGTCATAGCGCTGCACAAAAGCAGCCAGATCGTTGGGGTCACGTGGCAAAGGATGCGTGACCTGCAGACCATGCAAGTACAACAGTATTTCGGGGTCTATGTGCATGGCGCAGCTGGTAAGTTGGTACAGGCAATCAGCATGCCTTACTTTAACTGCGTTTAACTCAGTGCCAGCCCCTGTTGAAGCGCCATGTGATCGATCTTGATGCAGCGGTCTTGCACCACCAGCAGGCCAGCCGCCTCGGCCTGGGCCGCAGCGGCTGCATGCGCAACCTTCAGTTGCATCCAGACCACTTTTGCGCCAATCGCAACGGCCTCGTCCACGATGGGCGGGATATCTGCGCTGTTTCTAAAACAATCGACGATGTCGACAGACTGTTCTGCTGCGGCCTGACTTAGCGTGGCATAAACCTTTTCACCCAAAATTTCGGCTACGCCAGCGTTGGGGTTGACGGGAATAATCCGGTAGCCATGCGTCTGCAGGTACTGGGCTACCTCAAAACTGTCGCGGTGCGACTTGGGCGACAGCCCAACGATGGCAATCGTGCGGCTGTCTTTGAGGATGCGTTTGATCAGGTCTGTAATCATCATGCACTTTTGTATTTCACCGAGCAACCATAAGAACGGGTTGACGCGACGCTGATGGCCTTGCCGCCGAGTGCTTCATTCAAGCCCTGGCGCACGTAGTTGGTCGCGGTTTTGATGTCGTCAACTCTGGCTGACGGCACGCTGTCAATCGCGCCCGAATACACCAGCACGCCCTGCGGGTTGATGATGTACATGTGCGGCGTGGTTTTGGCGTTGTAGAGCTGGCCAATCTTGCCTGGCTCGTCCATCAGCAACGCTGTTGGTTTGGCCTGCTTGTCGTCTACCCAAGCCATCATTTTGGCGGGCGGAAAATATTCGTAGCTGCCCTTTTCAGTGGAGGTGATGGCCAGCCACACCACGCCCTTGGCGGTAAATTCTTTTTGCAGCGCCTGCATGTTGCCGCCGTAATGTTTGACCACAAACGGGCAGCCGGGATTGGTCCATTCCAGCACCACATGCTTGCCCTTGAAGTCGCTGAGCTTGTGGGTTTTGCCCAGCGCATCGGTGGCGGTGAAGTCAGGCGCGGCCTGGCCTACTGTAGCCGCTGCATGCGCTTGTTGCGTGCCAGCAGCAATAGCCGCCAGGGCCACAGAAGACGAGAAAGTTCGACGATTCAACATGTTAAAAACTCCTGTAAATTAAAGTTTCGCTAGTTCAGCGCGTACGTCTTCGACTGACAAAATTTCACTGAGCACCACGGGCGCGCGGCCCGGTTTGTAAATCACATACACCGGCACGCCACTGCGGCCCAACTGCGTCAGGGCAGCGGTGACGGCCGGGTCACGGCGCGTCCAGTCGGCACGCAGAAGCACGACTTTTTTGGCGGCCACATCGGCCAGCACCCATGCATTGCTCAGCGTGGTTTTTTTGTTGTACTGGCAGGTCACGCACCAGGCGGCCGTAAAGTCAACAAACACGCTTTGGCCGCTAGCCGTGAGCTGGTCAACACGGCCTGGCTCCCAGGTTTGCCAGCCGTTGGCTGATTGCGCTGAAGGTACGCCAATGTCTTGTAATTTCGTAATGTTTGGGCCTATAGACCAGATTCCACCGGCGAAAGCAGCTATTGAAAGTGTAGCGATTGCAGTACGCGTGCGACCTTTCAGGGTCAAGGCCCAAATAGCCAGGGTCATCAGGACCAGCAATCCCAGCAGCGCGCCTGCGCCGTCAATGCCGCTTTGCTGGCCCAGCACCCAGACCAGCCAAACCACCGTGGCAAACATCGGGAAAGCCATCAACTGTTTAAACGTCACCATCCACTGGCCAGGGCGCGGCAGGGCACGCGCAACGGCGGGCACCGCGCTGGCCGCAAAGTACGGCAGTGCCATACCCAAACCTATGGCGCCAAACACCGCCAAGGCTTGTGCGGCGGGCAAACCCACCGCGTAGCCCAGGGATGCGCCCATAAACGGCGCGGTGCAAGGTGAGGCAATGGCGGTGGCCAGCACGCCGGATAAAAATGAATCAATCGTCGGATTTTTAGCTTGCAAGCTGGCGACCCGGCCAGGCAGAAAATTGCCAAATTCAAACAGACCCGCTAGGTTCAAACCCAACAGCGTGAACAGCACGGCCAGCCCGGCAACAACAGCCGGGCTCTGCAACTGAAAGCCCCAGCCCAGTTGTTCACCCGCAGCGCGCAAACCCAACAGTAAAGCGCCGAGGGCCAAAAACGACAGCGTGACACCGGCGGTGTAAGCCAGCCCGGTCGCCACGCGTGTGCGCTGGTCTTTCACGTTCACAAAACTCACCACCTTGATGGCCAGCACCGGAAACACACAGGGCATCAAGTTCAAAATCATGCCGCCAATAAATGCGCCCAGCAGCGCTGCCCAGAAGGTCAACGCGGTTGCGGGCGCCTGAATCGGCGCGGCGCCGCTGCTGGCGTTGGCTTTGAGGGCGGCCTCCAGGGCCGGCGGCACCTGCGCGGCGGCGGCCACCTTGGGCCATTCACCTTTGACGGGGACTTCAATGCGGTACGCGGTTTTGTCCAAAGCCACCACCACGGGCATGACAGCAGGGCTTTCAGTGCGCTGACCCGACAACGGTACTTGCGCCGTCCACACATTGCCCTGCCAGCCTTGCGTCCATTTGGCGGCAGGCTCGATCACATTGCCTGTTTCGGGGAAAAACGCCAAGGGTTTACCTGTCAGGGTGGCGGGCAGATCGCTCAATGAAATCTTGAGGGTGTTTCCTGCGACTTCGATCAGGCTGGCATTGGTTTTGAGCGGTTTGGGGCTGGCATCAAACGCCGCCTGAAAAGCGGCCGCGTTGATGGCCGTCGAGCTTTTGGCAGGAATGCTCAGGGCAAAGTCACCTTCTTGCGGAATGCATTCTTTTTTGCAAACCAGCCAGGCGGCTTTGAGCTTGATGTCCAGTTGCGTGCCGTTGAAGTTTTGTGCAACAGTCAGAGGCACGGGCAGCAACACCGTGCCCTCGTAGCCGTAGTTGGCCAGCGTCCCGATCGGAATTTTTTTAGGGGTTGGCCAGGCAATCTCGCCAGGATCAATGCCCGCAGGCAACTTGAATTCAAGCACGGTGGGCAGACCAGAATCGCCCGAATTTTTCCAGTAGGTATGCCAATCCGGCTGGTGCGCAATTTGCAAACCTACCCAAACCTGTTTGCCCGGCCCCACACCGTCGGGCGCAAAAGCCAGCAGCTCGGCACGCACCTGGTCGGTGGTCACCACGCTACCAGCAGCCTTTTGAGGCCCATTTAAGGGGTTAATTTGGGCTGTAGCCCAATGGATATGGGCGAAAGCAGCTATTAAAAATATAGCGTTTCTAATCAGTCGAAAATTCATGATGACAGTCCGAGCAGGTAGCAGGGGCGATAGTTCCAGCGGGGTTTACCAGATTCGTCTGATGGCAAACGTATTTATTACAGAGCTGACTCAAACTCCGATAATACGGCGATGCCCAGCCCACCGTGCCCGATCGTTTTAGCCACCCTGAATGCCAAGTACATTCATGCGTCGCTTGGGCTGCGCTACCTGCTGGCCAACATGGACGTGCATGGCGGACCTGGCCTGAAGGCGCAAACCCGGTTGCGTGAATTCGTCATTGCACAGCGGCCTTTGCAGATTGTGGAAGAGCTGCTGGCCATGCAGCCCCGCATTATTGGCCTGGGTGTGTACATCTGGAATGTGGTGGAAACCACGCAGGTGGTGCAGTTGCTCAAGGCCTTGCGGCCTGACATCAAAATCATTCTCGGTGGGCCAGAAGTGAGCTTTGAAACCGATGCCCAAGAGATTTGCAAGTTGGCTGACCATGTGATTACCGGCTGGGGCGATGTGAGCTTTCCCAAGTTGTGCCGGGCTTTGCTGGACGGCCCGCAGCCCTTGATGAAAGTCATTGCTGGCGAGCAACCCGCGCTTGATGCGATTGCGTTGCCCTACAACGAATACACCGCTGAAGACTTGGCTAGGCGCCTGCTGTATGTGGAGGCCTCACGCGGCTGCCCTTTCAAGTGTGAGTTTTGTTTGAGCTCGCTCGACAAAACTGCCTGGACGTTTGACCTGGATGCCTTCATGGCTGAGATGGACACATTACATCAGCGCGGTGCACGCAACTTCAAGTTTGTAGACCGCACGTTCAATCTGAAGGTTGATTTTTCGGTGCGGATTTTGCAGTTTTTCCTGGACCGTTTGACGCCAGATTTATTCGTTCATTTTGAAGTGGTGCCCGACAGCCTGCATGACCGACTGAAAGACCTGATTGCGCAGTTCCCGGCGGGTTCGTTGCAGTTTGAAGTGGGCATACAAAGCTTTAACCCTGACGTGCAGCAACGCATTTCACGCAAGCAAGACAATACCAAGACGGCAGACAACCTGCGCTGGCTGGTGACGCAAAGCCAAGCCCATGTGCATGCTGATTTGATATTTGGCCTGCCTGGCGAAACGCTTGAAAGTTTTGCCGAAGGCTTTGACAAACTCCATGAGCTGGCCCCGCATGAAATTCAATTTGGTATCTTGAAGCGCTTGCGCGGCACACCGATTACCCGCCACACCAGCAATTACGCCATGGTGTACGAGCCGCAAACCCCGTACACCATTTTGCAAAACTCCACAGTTGACTTTGCCGCCATGCAGCGCATCAAACGCTTTGCGCGGTACTGGGACTTGGTGGTTAATTCTGGGCGATTTGCCAACGGTTTAAAGCTGCTCATGAACGGTGGTTCAGCATTCAATCATTTCCTGAACTTCAGCGACTGGCTATGGCAAACCACAGGCAAGACCCATGAATTTGCGCTGGAAAAACTGGTTGATTTGCTATTCGCGTATTTACGAAGTGTGCTTGGGTTGCCAGTTGAGATGGTGCAGGCGGCACTGCTGGCTGACTACCTGGCCAGCGGAGCTCGGGCCCGACCACAATGCATTGAGGAATTGCTGGCCCGTCGGCACAGCCCACAACCCGCACGCAGCTTGTCGTCAAGAGCTGACCGCCAGGCCAGACACATTGATCAGCAACACAAGCCAAACCGTCAAGCTCTGGAGCCGTCTGCAACGCATTAAGCAGGTGGCCCGGGCTGGCCAGATTGACCCGATGGGCCTGCGGAACCGGGTTTTCCTGGCGCACCAGGTTTTCCGGGTGGCCCGGGCAAGCCAGCTGCTCCAGCCTTGCCAGGTTGGCCGGGCTCACCGGGCGGGCCAGGCGGGGCTGACTTGCCACACGCCACCAGAGAAAGCGTCATCATCAGAACAGTAAGAAACTTCACAAAGACTCCATTCACTAAGTGGTTTGGCGTTAAGACATGCCGATGGACATATAAATGCACTACCCTATCAACAGTCATTAACATACTAGGTCGGGCTTGCATTCACCAAAGCTTGCATTACGCCCGTTTGCATGTAGGCTAAAGGATGATCTGAATGGGCCTGGCGGCGTAAACATCACGGGGACTTTGCCCAGCTTCCTCACGTCCCTTGCTTGCAAAAACCATTGATTCCGAACCCATTGATACATTGATAGATAGCCATGAATTCCTTACCCGCTCATGATCCACCAGTCGCCCTATCGCGTTTCTGGGCTGATTTGAAAAGTCCGGATTTTGCGCGCATTGATCTGTCCCGGTGCATCGCTGTATTGCCCGTAGCGGCGATTGAACAACACGGCCCGCACCTGCCGCTTAACGTTGACACAGCACTGGTCGAAGGCGTTGTGGCTGCCACACTGCCCCATTTGCCTGCCAGCTTGCCCGTCCTTTTTCTGCCTACACAGGCCGTTGGCCTGAGCCCTGAGCACGCAGCGTTCGATGGCACCCTGACGCTCAAAGCCGCTACCGTGATCGCGCTTTGGACCGAGCTGGCCGAATCGGCCCACGCGAGCGGCATTCAAAAACTGGTGCTGCTCAATGCACACGGCGGCCAAGTCAGTTTGCTGGACGTGGTGGCGCGGGATCTGCGCATGCGACTGGGCATGCTGGTGTACAGCGTGAGCTGGTTTAATTTGCCGCTGGTCACTGAACAAGACGAGTCGGTCAATGACCTGTTCAGTGCCGAGGAGCACCGCTTTGGCATACATGGCGGCGAGATTGAAACCTCCATGATGCTGGCCCTGAAACCCGAACTGGTGGACATGCGCCAGGCACAGAACTTCCGCTCCACCGCGCAAGACCGGGCAGAAAAATTCAGCATCCTGGGCGATGGCAAAAGCGCCAAACTGGCCTGGCAAATGCAGGACTACAACAGCCATGGCGCGGCGGGTAATGCGGCGGCAGCAACAGCAGACAAGGGCCGGAAGGTACTGGATGCGGCAGGCCGCAGCTTTGCCGCACTGCTACAGGAAGTCGATCGGTTGCCTGCGGATACGCTTCGTACCGTTTCTTAGGCGTAGGTCACCCAGCTTGCATGCTCAGGCGCATCCAGATGCGGCAGGGTGTTGTATGTCACCAGCATGTGGCGCTTGGGGGTAAACACAAATTCTGTCACTGACGCGTTGCGAATGCGCAGGTTGAGCTCAATCGTTGCCTCGGGGCTGCAACCCAGAATATGCCCAACAGCCGTTGAAATCGGCCCACCACTGGACACCAGCAGCACATTGCCGGTGCAATTTTTCCGAATGTGATCCAGCGCACTGGTCACGCCGAGCACAAAGTCGCTGTAACTGGGCATGCCTTGCGGGCTGACCACACCATCCATCCATTGCTTCAGGCCGTCTTTCAGCAGGCGAAAGTGGTGGCGGTATTGCTCAGGCGATTCTGGCTTTTCAAGTTTTCCCGCATGAACGGTAGCAATCACGGCATGGCTGTCGTATTCATTCAGCCCAGGCCATTGCAAGGCCTCAGGCTGAGCATCCATGCCTTTGCAAATGCCAGCAAATGTACTGATCTGCCGCCGCAAAGTGCCTGTCAATGCCGCATCAAACGCAATGCCTTTGGTTGCGAAATACTCGCCCAAACGCACAGCCTGCTGGTGGCCCAGCGGACTCAGCACATCGTAGTCATCCGCACCAAACGAGGCCTGGCCGTGGCGCACTAAATAGAGGGTTCCCATGCAAACATTGTGCGGCGGGTTTTGCTTGAAACCTGTCGCCAGCGTGTCGGTTTTTTTAAAATCCTCTGGACTCGAGTGTGACCAGGCCGCGCGGTGTTTGCAGACTGGCTATCAGATTGGCCGGCCCCTGGTTTACTGTCACGCCATGCAAACCAATGGCTGCATAAGCGGCTTGCAAGGTTTCGGCCTCTGGCTGGCTTGCCGTCAATGATTGCAGCGTGATGCCGCTGGAGGGCATGTTGTCTGTTGGGTGTACGCCCGTCCACTCAATCAGCGTGGGCAGCGTGCCTTTCATGAGCCGCTGGCCATCCGCACGCACGGTAATTTTCCAGGACAGCAAGCCGTGCGCTGTCATGCGTGATGCCTGTAGCAACTCGCCGCGGTCGATACCGGATGCAGCAAGTGCCTGCACGGCAGGTGCAGCACGCGGCGTGCTGGCGACAAAGTGAATCAGTTGCGGCCCGGATTGGCTCAGTTGAAGTTTCAAAACCTCATCATCAAGGTCAAACCAGCGTTTTTCGCCCTGAATTCGGGCGCAAGCAGCTCCTTTATCAATAGCAATAATTTCGAGATAAACTTTTGGATAAAGAGCTGAAGCAACGCTAAAAAGCCGGTTGTGTGTGCCCATCAGCGGGTGCTCACCGCCCGGACCGGGCGTTATCCCCAGCGTTTGCTCGCACCAGGCCACGCCTTCATCAAGCGTGCTGGCGGCGATGACCAAGTGGTCAATTTGCGCTGTCACAACGTCACAGCTCCGTCAATACACGTCACCGATTGCCCGCCGACCCACACCTGTCCATCTGCATCGCGCTGCAAGTCAATCTGCCCCGCACGTTTGACGCACACACCCTGGGCAGCGGTGTACTGCGCTGGCATGATGCTGTCGTCCATCAGCCACTGCGCCAGGCTGGCGTTCAGGCTGCCGGTGACGGGGTCCTCGTTGATGCCGATGCTGGCGGCAAAGGCGCGAACCTCCAGATCGGGTGTCATCTCAGGCTTTTCCTGAACGAAGGCTTTGGCTTCGCGGTTGGCTCTGGCAATCAGGGGTGTAGCGTTAACTGGATAGATGCCCGCCACGCCGACTTTGATATTCAGTTTGGCCAGCTCCTGATGGTTGGGCATGATTTGCAACACCGTCTCAGGGCTGTCCAGCAGCAGGCCCAGCCACACCGGGCCGTTGTTGAGCAGTTGCGCAGCGTTGACCTGGCCCGCCGTGATGCCCAGCGCCGCAGTAACCTGTGCCAGCACCACAGGGCTGGGGGCAGAGCGGCTCAATTCAGGGGCTGCAAATGCGAGACGATGAGCCAGCCGTTCGCCCGTCCCATCACGGCGAATTTTGACCAGCCCTTTGGCGCATTCCTGTACGATGAAGTCTTTGTTTTTGGGCTGCCCACCCGCCTCCAGCCAGCCATGGCAACTGCCCAGCGTCGGGTGGCCCGCAAAGGGCAGTTCACTGCCCGGCGTGAAGATGCGCAGGCGGTAGTCAGCCGATGGGTTGACGGGCGGCAGCACAAACGTGGTTTCAGACAAGTTTGTCCAGCGGGCAAAGCTGGCCATCTCTGCGTCGCTCAGGCCATCGCCCGCCAGCACGACGGCGACAGGGTTGCCCAAGTAAGGCGTGGAGGTAAATACGTCAATTTGTTTGAACAGGCGTTGTCGCATAAAAGTCCTTCAAGCCAATGCCAAATCCAGCACACCCTTTGCCGCAGGACGGGCCAACAGCGACGCAAACCAGCGCTCAATGTGCGGCCGCGCTTGCCGCTCCTGCGGCAGACCAAACCAGCGCTGCACTTCGCAACCCAGCGGAATATCAGCCATGGTGAAACGCTCACCCACCACGAAGCTGCACGTGGCCAGATGCGCATCGAGCAGTGCCATCAGCGGTTCGACCAGTGCGTTCGATTGCGCGACCAATGCCATGTCGCGCTGCTCGGCAGGCAGCCGAACCAGATGCCAAAAGCCGTTGCGGCTGGCTGGGTTGGTCATGGTTTGCTGCCACTCCATCCAGCGCTCTGCGTCAAAGCGTTCTTGCAAATCTGACGGATAGAAATTTCCTGGAGAGTATTTGGCGCACAGGTAGCGCGTGATGACGTTTGACTCCCACAGCACATAGTCGCCGTCTTCCATGACAGGGATTTGCGAGTTCGGATTCAGCGCCATGTAGGCAGGCGTTTTCACCACGCCATGCACACCACCGGCCTCAAAGCGCTCAAAGTCCAGGCCCAGCTCTTGCGCCGCCCAGACCACTTTTTTGACATTGATGGAACTCATGCGGCCCCAGATTTTGAGTTGGGTCATGGTTTTTTCTCTTTCATGTGTGCTTTAAAAACATCTGCCAAGGCTGCAATGCCCGTGTTGATTTGGTCCACACTCGCCGTCACAAACGATAACCTGAGCGTGTTGTGCTGCGGCTCGTCGGCATAAAAAGCAGCACCCGGCACATAGGCCACATTGCGCTCGACTGCTTTGGGTAGCAGATCAACTGCGTTCATGCCTTGAGGCAGTTTGAGCCATAAAAACATGCCGCCGTCGGGTGTGTTCCAGGTCACGCCGCTGCCACCCAAATGCGTGTTGAGAGCCTCCAGCATCGCATCGCGTTGCGACTTGTACAGCGCGCGAATTGTCGGTACGTGGCGGTCCAGAAAATTACCCTTCAGCACCTCGGCCACCATGCGCTGGTTAAAGCTGGGCGTATGCAAATCTGCGGCCTGCTTGGCTTGCAGCAGCTTGGGGTACAAGGCCTTGGGTGCGACCAGAAAGCCCAGCCGCAAACCGGGTGCCAGTGTTTTGCTAAAGCTGCCCATGTAGATGCAGCCGTCCGGGTTGCATGCCGTGAGTGGCAGGGGTGGCGGCACATCAAACCACAAATCGCCATAGGGGTTGTCTTCAACAATCGGCAAACCAATCTGCGCTGCAGCAGCGCTCAATGCGGCGCGGCGTGCTTCGCTCATCGAATTACCAGTGGGGTTTTGAAAGTTTGGCAGCACGTATAAAAAACGGGCATCTTTTGCCTTGGCTTTTAAATCGTCAATGTCAACGCCTTCCGCGTCACTGGCCACACTGACATACTCGGGTTCCATCGGCGTAAAGGCCTGCAAAGCGCCCAGATACGTGGGTGTCTCCACCAGCGCTTTGGAGTCCTTGTCGATCAGGATTTTTGCAATCAGGTCCAGCGCTTGCTGACTGCCTGTGGTGATCAGCACCTGCGCCGGGTCAACATCCCACGGCAAGGAGTCAGCCACCCACTCGCGCAGCGGCGCATAGCCCTCGCTGGCGGCGTACTGTAGCGCTGCCTCGCCATCGGTTGAAAGTACCTTGGCGCAGGCCGCTGCAAACGCATCAATCGGAAAAGTTTTGGGCGATGGCAGGCCACCTGCAAAGCTGATGATGCCGGGCTTTTCGGTGACCTTCAGGATCTCGCGAATCACTGACGGGTTCATTTTTTCTGCGCGCTGTGCTTGTACCCATTTCATTTTTTAACTCCTTAATTTTGCTATGCCACAGGCATTTTCTTACCGATAAACACGGTGGCAATCACCGCCAGGCCAAAGCCAACCGTTACCGCATCAAGTTTCTCGCCCAGCAGCGGTATGGCAAACAGCATCGACAAAAACGGCTGCACCAATTGCACCTGACTGACCCGCACCGTGCCACCAAGAGCCAACCCGCGGTACCACGCAAAAAAGCCCAGCCACATTGAAAAAACCGCTACGTATGCAAAGGCCCACCAGGCACTGGGCTGGATGGTTTGCGTGGGCCATGAATAGAGGCTGAGCGGCAATGTAAAGGGCAATGAAATGATCAGCGCCCAGCAAATGACATGCTCCGCCCGCATGTGCCCAGCCAGGCGGCCGCCGTAGCAGTAGCCAACCGCCGCACACAACATGGCGGCCAGCAGCAGCAGGTCGGCATAGCTGATGTTGAACCCTGATGCGCCCGAGCGCAGCAACGCAAACACCACCACCAACGCACTGCCAACACCTGCGCACAACCAAAACCCGATGGAAGGCCGCTGGCGGTGCAGCAGCGCGCCCACTGCAGCAGTGGCCAGCGGCAGCACGCCCACAATCACGCTGGCGTGCATGGCCTCGACGTGGCGCATGGCAATTGACGTGAACAGCGGAAAGCCAAACACAATGCCGCTCGCTGTAATGATCAACGGCAGCCAGTCTTTGCGCGCTGGCAACGGCGCGCGAGTTGCCAGCAGCAGCACTGCCGACAAACCAGCCGCGACAACAGCCCGCCCCATGGCAATGAACAGGCCCGACATTTGCGGCGCATCGGGCGTGCCAACAGCCAGCCGCGTCATCGGCAACGTGACCGAAAAAATCACAATGCCCAGCAGGCCCAGCCACAGGCCTTTGGTGATGTCTGCATTTTTAATCGAATTGCTCATAAGAAAAACATCCAAACAGCGGTTGCCACCAGCGCCAGCGCCATCAGGCGGTTAAACCACAACAGGCGATTGTTCTGCCCCAGCCAGTCGCGCAGCAACGAGCCCACCAGCGCGTAAGCCAGGTTGCTGCCAAAGCCAAACAGCAGCATCAGCGGCAAAATTTGCGCAAACCGCAGCAGTTCATCAGGCCGCCCCACCAGCCAGCCCGCCACCACGGTGAGCGCCAGCATCCAGGCTTTGATGTTTAAAAACTGAAGCATCACGCCTTGCCAGAAAGTGACGTTTAACCTGCTGCTGTCGGCCTGCGCAAGGGTACGGGTTTGGGCGAGTTTGAAGGCCAACCAGATCAGGTAGGCGCAACCTCCCCATGTGATGGCCTGCCGGAGCAACGGCACTTGCACCACCAGCGCTCCCAGTCCAGCGGCGCAAAGGGAAAACAGCAAGCCCCAGCCAACCGGCACTGACAACACAAACGTCATCGCCCGCCGCAAACCGTTGTTGGCCGCCAGCGCGGTCGACAGCGTGGTGTTGGGCCCGGGGGAAAAGCTTGTGGCTGTCGTCAGCACCAAAAGAGCGATCAATTCTTGCCAGTTCATGCGCTTGACTTTATAGTCGCAACAAGCACACCACCAATACACCCAGACACACAAATTTAAAAACTGTATTGCTTGCTTTAACAACACAGCACGACCGCAAACATGAACTCCGAGCTTTTTGTGGGCACTTCACCATGTTGATGAAAACCGCCTCCCAGTCGCTGACCGAACAGCTTGCCAACCGTTTTGCCGAGCGCATTCGCACCCGCCTGCTTGCGGGTGGCGCGCGCCTGCCATCGGTGCGGCAGTGTGCCCAGCAGCAGGGCGTGAGCGCTTCGACCGTGGTGGCCGCTTACGACAGGTTACTGGCCCAAGGGCTGGTTGAAGCCCGTAAAAACCGTGGTTTTTATGTACGAGAAACGGCTTTATCCCAACAAGGATGGGTTCAAACAGCTCCTGAATTTATAGCATCGGAGTTTCATCATTCGCAGACACCGCAGCACAATCCGGTCAACGCCACAGCACTCATTCGCGGCATGTTCCACGGCGTCAGCAGCAAGCCGCAGCCTGGCATGGGCGTTTTCCCGCCAGATTGGCTGGAGACGACATTTTTGCCCGCCGCCGTGCGGCGCTTTACCAGCGCAAAGGCTTTGCATGGCCTGTCGCTTCATTACGGTGAACCGGCAGGCGACAGCGACTTGCGCCGCGCGTTGTCGCAAAAGCTGGCCGGCATCAACATACACGCCACGCCCAGCCAGATCATCACCACCGTCGGTGCCACCCACGCGCTGGACATTGTCAGCCGTACCTTGCTGCGCGCTGGCGACTGCGTGATGGTCGAGGAACCCGGCTGGGCGATTGAGTTTGCCCGCCTTAACGCGCTGGGGATGCGCATATTGCCCGTACCGCGCACCGCCGCCGGGCCTGACCTGGACGTGATGGCGCGGTATTGCGAAGTACACAATCCCAAGCTGTTTGTCAGTGTCAGTGTGCTGCATAACCCTACTGGTTACTGCTTGCCCCCTGGCAGTGCCCACCGCGTGTTGCAACTGGCCAACAAACACAATTTTCATATCGTTGAGGACGACACCTACAGCCATTTGGCCCCCGAACACGCCACCCGTTTGTCGGCACTTGACGGCCTGCAGCGCACGATTTATGTCAGCGGCTTTGCAAAAATATTGGTCCCCGGCTGGCGCGTGGGCTACCTGGCCGCGCCGCCTGATGTGTTTGAGCGCTTGCTCGACACCAAATTGCTGGCATCGTTGACCACACCCGCGCTGTTTGAAAAAGCCCTTGCCAGGTGCATTGACCAAGGCCAGTTGCGTCGCCACGCTGAACGCATACGAGCTCGTCTGGATGTGGCCAGAGCCCGCAGCGTCAAACTGGCTGTGGCACACGGCTGCACTTTTGCAGCAGAGCCTGCGGGATTGTTCGGCTGGGTAGACACCGGCACAGACACTGAACTTTTGGCTCAACGTATGCTCGACCAAGGCTACTTGCTGGCACCGGGTGCGTTGTTTCATGCCACGCAGCAGCCCAGCACGTTAATGCGCATCAACTTTGCCACCACCCAGGATGCGGCATTCTGGAAGGTGTTTGCGCGTGTGCGGGGCGACAAGGCTACACGCCAGTAATTTCTTTTGACTGACCAGCGCTGGCTGGATGGGCTTGTGCTGGTTGCTCTATGATGTTCTAATACAAGTCATGAAACCCGCTGTGCAGTTGTCAACCCCCTTGCGTATGCCTGTTCATACCTCGGTGCAAGGTAAAAAAACGCCTGCCTTTGCGCTCGATCGAACCAATGCAGAACCCCTATACCGGCAGCTTGCGCATCGGTTGCTGGGCATGATTGATTCGGGCAAACTGGCTGCAGCGCAGCGTTTGCCAAGCGAGTCCGATCTGATGGCCAGCTACGGCGTCAGCCGCATCACGGTGCGCCAGGCCAATGAGCTGCTGGTGCGCCATGGCAAAGTTACTTCGCACCGGGGCAAGGGCACATTTGTTGCCGGCCGGGTGGTGCGGCATGACCTGGATGCCCTGCAAGGGTTTTATGCGGCGTTGCGCAGTCAGGGCATTGAACCGCAAACGCGGTTGATTGAATGGTCAACGGATGCGGGCGCGCTTGATGAGGATGCGCCGGCGGGCATGGATCTGCCAGTGCGGCTCAAGCGTCTTTATTCGATTGATGAACGACCCTTTGCATTGGTGGTGGGTTACTTGCCCGCAGCGGCTGCCGGGCTGGGCAAGGTCAGGGCAGAGCGCTTGACGGTCTACGAAATTCTGGCGGACTTTATGGGCTTGCGCGTCGCACGGGCTACTGTGGCTATTCGATGCGAGCAGCCTCCCCAAGATGTGCGCAAACTGCTGACCCTGAAAAAAAATGCCGCAGTCCTCGTCATGGAGCGTCAATCCTTTGCACAGAACGACAGTCCTTGCGAGTTCATGCGTATTTACATCCTGCCTGAACGCTATGAGTTTCGTTTGAATGTGACGGGGCCGTTTGAAATTGCACGGGCGCTTCACCTGGTTTCTTCGCCTTCCAACTCCACACAACACAACAAGGTGTGACAACATGACTTCAGCACGACAGACATTAAAACGACGTGCCCTGCTGGCGCAACTGGGCCTGACGGGTGCAGCATGGGCGGGGCTAACGCCCGGACTGGCCTGGGCACAGACCTTTCCCACCAAGCCGATGCGGCTGGTGGTGCCGTTTCCAGCGGGTGGGCCAACCGACATTGTGGCCAGGCCACTGGCACAAATGCTGTCTGCCGTACTGGGCCAGCCCGTGACAGTAGACAACCGCGCCGGTGCGGGCGGGTCCATCGCGGCTGACCATGTTGCCAAATCTCCCGCTGATGGCTACACCTTATTGATGGGAACAGTCGGTACCCATGCCATCAACGCGGCGCTGTATAAAAAGCTGCCCTACGATGTGGTGAAAGACTTTACCGCTTTCGGTCTTGCGGCCAGTGCGCCCGTAGCTGTCGTGGTGGGTGCGACATCAAGTTACACCACAGTGGCCGATCTGGTGGCGGCTGCCAAGAGGCAGCCGGGCAGTATTGAATTTGGCTCCGCAGGCAACGGCACACCAGGCCACCTGACCGGGGAGCTGTTTGCCAAAGCCGCTGGCATACAGCTCAAACACATTCCGTACCGGGGCAGTGCCCCTGCAATTACCGATCTGTTGGGCGGACAAATCCCTTTGATGTTTGACCCGGTGCAGTCCGTATTGCCGCATGTACGCGGTGCCAAGCTGCGGGCACTGGCCGTTAGCAGCAAAGAGCGTGCATCGGTGCTGGCGCAGACCCCCACCTTGTCTGAAACCGGCGTTGCCGGACTCAATGGGTTTGATGCCGAAGCGTGGTGGGCCGTTTTTGGCCCGGCCAATATGCCTGCTGCGGTGTCCGCCTTGCTCCGGCTTGAGATTGAACGCATTGTGCTCTCCAGCGCTTTTCGCGACAAGCTTGGCAATCTGGGCGTGACACCGGCAGCGGCCATGCGCTCCACGTTTGCAGACTTTCACCGCATGGAGATTGCCAAATGGGGCAAGGCGGTTCAAGACTCTGGCGCCACGCTTGAATAAGCAAATTTTTTAACACGCAAGCCCCCGTTACTTTTCAGGACTAAACGCATGCAACTCAACGCAGAAGAAAAGGCCATATTGGCCGGTGACTTGGGACAAGTTCCCCAATGGGCATTGCAACACCAGATTGCTGTGGGCGACTTTTTTGGCGCTAAAGATTTCGTACCGGTCACCCAGGCACACATCATGGCCGACACTGAAAGCCTCGGCCAGGCAGGTGTGATGTGGCTGGAAAAGCTGGCCACTGTGCAGGGCGGCCAAAGGCAAGTCATCATCCCCACCATCACCGACCCGCGCGGCACTGACTTTGCCAAGGCCGCCATGCTCAAGCAAAGTGGCTGGATGCTTGACCTGGAGCAGCGCGCCATTGATGCTTTTGTCAAGCTGGGGGTCAGCATGACAGACACCTGCATCAACTACCAAACCATTCAGGCCCCCACGCGCAACGAAAGCGTGGCGTTTGGCGATACCGGCGTGGTGATTTATTCCAACTCGGTATGCGGCGCGCGCACCAACTTTGAAGGTGGCCCGTCAGCGCTTTCGGCAGGCCTGACAGGCCGCACGCCGCGCTATGGTTTTCATCTGGACGCACAGCGCCGTGCAACGCTGCGCATTCGGGTGGACTACACACCGCGCTCGCTCAACGACTGGGGGGCTCTGGGCGGTGTGATTGGCCGCCTGGCGGGTAATTACTGGTCTGTGCCTGTTGTTGAGGGGCTAAGCACGGTGCCTGGCTCGGACGCGCTGAAACACTTCGGTGCGGCAATGGCCAGCTTTGGTTCGATTGCGCTGTTTCACCTGGTAGGTATCACCCCGGAGGCCATGCGCATCGAAGACGTGGGGGGTGACAAGCTGCCGGTTGCGCACCGCGTGGGTGAGGCAGACATCAAGTCGTTTCAAACCGCCTACGCCGCGACGGATGACATCGATGTGGTGGTTTTTTCTGCGCCGCAATTGAGCCTGTACGAGCTGCGCGAACTGGCCAATTTATGCGACGGTCGCAAATTTATTCGTCCCTTGCTGGCCACCACCAGCCCGCAGGTCAAGCCCGATGCTGACCGCATGGGCTACACCGCCCGCATTGAGGCAGGTGGCGGCCAGGTGCTGTCAGGCATGTGTTTTTACCAGTCGTATGCACGCGAAATCGCAGAAGCCAATGGCTGGAAGCGTCTGGCCACCAACAGCGCCAAGCTGGTCAATATTTTGGGCGGTTATGGCTATGTGCCCATGCTGGCATCCATGGAGCAATGTGTTGAAGCCGCCGTCACAGGAAAACTGTCATGAAAGATGCCATGAAAGAAATAACGGCGCGCCATGCAATTGGCCAGGTGGTAAAAGGTTCGGCCCTGGTTGCCCATGACGGCTTTTCGGCGCGTTACGATTTGAACCGGGTAGACGGTGTATTTTCAAGACCCGCTCACAAACTCGCCGGGCAATCGTATGTCGGGAAAATACTGATTCTGGATACCGCAAAAGGCGGTGTGGCCAGCGCCTGGATGCTGCATGAAATGGCCTCGCGACAAAAAATTCCCCTGGCGATTGTGTTCAACACCGTCAATCCGATTTTGGTACAGGGTGCCGCTTTCAGTGGCATGACTATGCTGGCCGGGTTTGACGAGGACATCACGGCCTGGGTGCAAAACGGGGCGATCGTTGAAATTGACCCGGCGCGTAAATTGTTAAGGGTGCTGTAGTGGTGTTAACCCCGTAAAAACAAAAGAACATGAGCTTTACGACCCGACCTGAAATCACTGGTACTTTTGGCGTCGCCTCTTCCACGCACTGGCTGGCTTCGCAAACCGCCATGGGCGTGCTGGAGCGGGGCGGCAACGCTTTTGATGCAGCGGTGGCAGGCGGCTTTGTGCTTCAGGTGGTTGAACCTCATTTGAACGGCCCTGGCGGTGAAGCGCCGATGTTGCTATGGAGCGCGCGTGAGCAGCGCATGCTGTCGGTATGTGGTCAGGGCGCTGCGCCTATGGGTGCGAGCAGTGCGGCTTTTCGCGCGTTGGGCCTGGAGCAAGTCCCCGGTATTGGCTTGCTCCCTGCCACAGTGCCCGCCGCCTTCGGCGCGTGGATGACGCTGCTGCGTGACCACGGCACGTGGCCCTTGGCCGATGTGCTGGCGCCTGCCATTGGCTATGCACGTGATGGCTACCCATTGATTGGCCGCGCGGTGCAGGCGATTGTGGCGGTGCAGGACTTGTTCAGGCAGCAGTGGCCGTCGTCAGCGCGGGTGTGGCTGCCAGATGGCAAAGTCCCTGCGCCCGGTGCGTTGTTCACGCAGCCAGCACTGGCTGCTACCTATGAAAAGTTGGTCAAGCTTGCGCAAAGCCAAGGCTCAACCCGCACCGAGGTGATTGATGCCGCCAGCACAGCCTGGTACCAGGGCTTTGTGGCCAAAGAGATTGACCATTTTTACCGCACTGAAAAACTGGTTGACGGCACGGGGCAAGCGCACAGCGGCCTGCTGCGGTATGAAGACATGGCGAGCTGGCAAACAAAAGTTGAAGCGCCCTTGACCATTGATTTTGGCCGCTACACGCTGGCCAAGTGCGGCTTTTGGAGCCAGGGGCCCACGCTGTTGCAGCAACTGGGCATGCTCAAACATGCGGGGCTTAAAAACCACGCGCCTGACAGTGCCGGCTTTGTACACCGCATTGCAGAAGCTGCCAAGCTCGCACTGGCCGACCGGCTGGCCTGGTATGGCACGGCACCGGGTGCGTCGGCGCAAGACCAGATGGCATTGTTGTCAAACAACTACCTGCTCAAGCGCTGGCAGGGCATCAACGACAAAGCCTCGCAAGTCCTGCAACCGGGCGCGCCCAACGCCAACGCAGCGCGCCTGCCAGACCTTGACGTCAGCCGCCGCACACTGCTGACGGCAGACACGCGCTTTGGCATTGGCGAGCCGACCTTTGCAGCGCTGCCGCCAGTGTCTGAATGGGCCGAGCGTGAAGTGTTTGTCGGCGATACCTGCCACATTGATGTGATTGACAAGCACGGCAACATGGTGGCCGTCACACCATCTGGTGGCTGGCTGTCTTCCAGCCCCATC
This sequence comes from Polaromonas sp., assembly GCA_031417995.1. Taxonomy (GTDB): domain Bacteria; phylum Pseudomonadota; class Gammaproteobacteria; order Burkholderiales; family Burkholderiaceae_C; genus Polaromonas. The sequence continues at coordinate 74,463 of JANOWR010000171.1, forward strand.
GTGCCAGCACTTGGCTTTGCCATCAACACCCGGCTGCAAATGACCTGGCTCGATGACGGCCTGCCCAACACCGTAGCCCCTGGCGTTGCACCGTGCACCACGCTGTCGCCGTCACTCGCTCTGCGTGATGGTGAGCCTTATATGGTGTTTGGCACACCGGGTGGCGACCAGCAAGACCAGTGGTCTGCGGCGTTTTTTTTGCGCCACGCGGTGCATGGCATGAACCTGCAAGAAGCCATTGACGCGCCTGCCTGGCATGTAGACCACGGGCCGTCGTCTTTTTGGCCGCGCCAGACAGTGCTCAACCGATTGACAATAGAGTCGCGCTTCTCGAACGCCGTGCTGGACGAGCTGCGCGCTGCCGGGCATGACGTGATCGTCGGCGAGCCGTGGTCTGAAAGCCGCCTGTCGGCTTGCAGCCGCAGCCGTGATGCGCAGGGCCGGATGGTGCTGCGGGCAGCCGCCAACCCGCGCGGCATGCAGGGCTACGCGGTGGGGCGCTGAGCGCCATCAATCACAGCAACAAATACACTATTTTTAACTCAAGGAGTTTTACGATGTCGCCGTCTTTTTCAATCACCCGCCGCCGTGCTGTGCTTGCGTCCGCAGCAACTTTATTAGGCGGCGCCTCACCATGGGCACACGCTGCCTGGCCCGAGGGCACGATCACCCTCATCGTGCCGTGGGCACCCGGTGGCACTACCGATATTTTGGCGCGCATTCTCAGCGAGCAACTGACCAAGTCGCTGGGTCAAACTGTCATTGTTGACAACAAGGCGGGCGCCTCGGGCAACATTGGCTCCAACATGGTCGCCAAAGCCAAGCCAGACGGCTACACGCTGCTGGTGGGCTCCATGAGCACACACGCCATGAACCCGGCGCTGATCGCCAACATGCCGTTCAAAGGGGTTGAAGACTTCACGCCAATTGCGCAAATCGCCAATGTCGTCAACACGATGGTCGTTAACCCGTCGGTACCTGCCAGAAATCTGAAAGAATTCATTGGCTATGCCAAAGCCAACCCCGGCAAGCTGGCCTATGCGTCAGCCGGTGCAGGCTCAACCAACCATTTGAGCGCTGTGCTGTTTGAAAAAGCCGCAGGCATTGACATGCTGCATGTGCCGTACAAAGGCGGCGCACCTGCCGTGCTCGACACCGTGGGCAACCAGACCCAGGTGCTGTTTTCTGCGGGCACGCAAACGTTGCCGCACGTCAAGTCAGGCAAGCTGCGCCTGCTGGCCGTGACCGAAGCCAAAAGGTCGGCTCTGCTGCCTGATGTGCCCACCGTGGGCGAGGCTTTGCCAGGCTACGAATTAAGCGTTTGGTACGGCGCTTTTGGCCCCGTCGGCTTGCCCAGGGAGCTGGCCAACAGACTCAATACCGAGATCAACAAGGCGATGGCCTTGCCGGAAATCAAGGTGCGCATGGACGCGATTGGCGTTGAGGTGGTGCGTAGCACCCCGCAAGAGTTTGCGGGCGTGCTACAGCGCGATGCCGACCGCTATGGCAAGGTGATTCGCGAGCTGGGGATTAAAAACGAGTAAAGCCAGGTGAGCACCCAAAGTTCTGGCTCTGACGGCCTGCAACTCCCGGCTGCGGTGTGTGCCTTGTTATGCGATGTGCTTCCCCGCGCAACTGGTTTTGATGCCGCCCTCTCCGTTATTGAAGGTGTGCGGCAAGCCATGCTGGGCGATGGCCTGTTGACGGTCAACAAGGTTTCCACGCTGGCTGCCAGTGCTGACGAATTTGAGCTGCAGCGCCTGTGGTCATCCAATGTGCAGGCTTACCCGGTAGCGGGCCTGAAGCGTAAAACGCTGACGCCCTGGTCACGCCAACTGCTCTTGCGTCATGAAGTTTTTGTGGGCGAGGGTGATGCTGCACTGGCTGCGGCTTTTGACGACCACGCACGCATTGAAGCACTGGGCTTGCATAGCATCGTCAATGTTCCGCTGCTGATGGAAGGCCGCTGTGCAGCGACCTTTAACGTGCTGGGTGGCCGTGCGCAGTGGCTGCCGCGCGATGTCGCGCTGATTCGCCTGCTGGCCGTGCTGGCGACGCCTTGGGTTTTGCAGGAAGGTTTTGTCAAACGAGCCCACTGAGCGTTCCTGTGCAGGCCATTTTCGATGACCTTTTTAAGACTTCACAAGGTACACATACAAACCGTCAATGCTTCGCTGCTGGTCTTGCCGGACAGGGTGTGCCAGCGTTTTGACGACTGTCATGCCATGGTTGGCAGCCAGCATGCGCAGGTAGCGCTCTGAATGCGCATAGCGCTGACTCGGCATCAGGCGATAGTCGTGTGCATCGTCAGTACTTTCGACTGAAAAACAAAACACGCCGCCGGGCAGCAGCACGCGCGCCACGCCTGCAAACACGCCTTCCAGTGCGCCTACGTAAATGAACACATCGGCAGACAGCACCAGGTCGTGGTGCCTGGCAGTGGTCTGTAAGTGTTCTGACACATCGGCTTGCACCAGCGTGTCGTACGTGCTTGCGGTGCGCGCTTTGTCCAGCATCAGGCGTGACAAATCAACGCCCTCCAGGTGATCAGTTCGTGCGCGTACCAGCGGCCCGCACAGGCCTGTGCCGCAACCCAGGTCAAGTGCAGAGCGGTAATAGGTTTTACCCAGGCCCTGCAAATTTTCAACCAGAACCGTGTGTGCCTGGTAACCCAGTACCTTCACCAGATGCGTATCAAACTGCTCGGCATAACCATCGAACAGCGTCTCCACATACAGGCGCGGCGGCGCACTGGGCGGTGACTGGCCCGTCAGCGAGGCGATGAAGTAGCCATTGAGTTCTGCGTCTCCCCCCAACGCGAGCGCTTGCTCAAAAGCAGCCAGTGCTTCTGTGTGGCGACCGAGGTCTTTCAAAACGCCTGCACGCTGGCTCCAGGCCTTGGGCAGTTGCGGGTTAATGGCCAGCAGTTGGTCAAATGCTGCCAGCGCCGCGTCATGCCGCTCCAGCCGGTGCAGCGCTTCGGCCCGCGCCCACCAGGCTTCTGCGTTATCAGCGTCCAGTGCAAGCAGGTGTTCCGTCGAATCAAGCGCTTCCTGGTGGCGGCCCAGCGCATTGAGCATCAGGCTGCGCTGATACCACGCCGGGATGGATTGCGCGTTCAAGCGCAGCGCAGCGTCCTGGCAGGCCAGCGCCTCGACGGGCCGGGACAGATCGGCCAGCGCCATGCCCCGATGTATGCAGGCATCCAGATAGTCTGGGTCTGTGGCCAGCGCCTGGTCAAGCACAGTCAGGGCGGCAGCGGGTTGGCCAAGTTTGATGAGCGTCGCGCCCAGATTGCCAAGTGCAGACACCCGGCCTGGCAGCAGCAGCAGGCAAGTTGCAAAGCTGGTTTGCGCCTCCAGGTAGCGCGCAGCCTCGTAATGGCTGATACCTTCGACAAAATGCTGCCTGGCGGTGTCAAAGGCGGCTGGCGTGATGGCGGCGGTGGACGGTGGCTGCTCTTGCATGCTGTTGATGGTAGCGCGAGATTTGCAGGCATTTTTGGTCAAAAATAACCATTTTTAAGCACTTTTTAGTTGCTATTTGGGCTTGTAGCCCAATAGATTCGGGCGCAAGCAGCTATAAATTTAGCAGCGTTTGTTCGTCTGCTTTTACATCTGAGGCAGATAATAATTCTGCATCTGGCTTTGCCCTTGGCTCGCCATTTGAACGTCCATCTGCACATCCATGGGCACATCTGTCTGCTGCGCAATCCCCACCTGCACGGCCTCGGTGCCTGTCAGGTCTTGCGGCAGCCAGCTGCTGGATGTGACCAGCAAATGAATGAAGTGCAGTTTGGCAATCACCTCGCGCGGCAACACAAAGGGATAAAAATCGGGCTGCCCCATGCTGCGTGACATTTCATTGAGCAGCGTCGTCAGGCGTGTCCAGTCGTTTAAAAAGTCCAGAAACTGCTGCGCCTGCGGGTGATTGGGTTGGTACAACTCGTCCAGCGTGAAGGCCGTGAATTCCAGGTGTGCGCTGTCATTGGCCATGCCCAGGCTCACCGCGGTGTCGATGGTGTCTCGCATGTGCAGGTAGTGCGCCCAGCATTCGGCCCAGTCTTCCCAGGGGTGGGTCGATGCATAGGCGCTGACGTAGTGCAGCCACCATTGGGCAGGTGGGCCTTCCAGGTAATTTTTTTGCAAGCAGGCGTCGTAGTCTTGCGTTTCGTCACCAAACAGGGCGTGAAAGCCTTCCATCCAGTGGGTGCCACTGACCAGACGGTCCCAGTAGTAATGCCCCATTTCATGACGAAAGTGGCCCAGCAGCGTGCGGTAGGGCTCGCGCATGGCGGTGCGTACAGCCTCACGCACGGCATCGTCGGCCTCTTGCAGGTTAAGGGTGATCAAACCGGCTTTGTGCCCGGTCAGGATGGGCGGGCCGCCGTCGGGAGAGCGCAACAGGTCAAAGGCAATGCCGCGCACCGGGTCTTCAGTCAGCGACGCGACGGGCAAGCCCAGCGCCAGCAAGCTTGAAAACAGCCGCCGCTTGGCCAGCTCAATGCGGCCCCACAGCACACCGTTGTCAGGGTGAGCGGCATCGTTCAGGTCAGGAATGGTGCGGTTCAGGCGACAAGCCTGGCACAGCAGTTGGGGCACCAGCCCGTCAGTTGCAGGCACCAGCCAGTTGCAGGCGGCAGGCGTGGCCAGGTTGGCGCAGCGGGTGTAGGTTTGCGCAGCCTGCATGTCTGGCAGCAGGCCAGGTTGAGTTTGTTGGGCTGGTTGCCACAGCACCCAGCTGCCATCCATCGGCCCCGGCATCAAAGGAATTAACCGTGCCAGCGCCGGGTCGTAACCGAGCGGTGTGCCGCAGGTCAGGCATTCGCTGTTGCGAAAAAATACCGGGCTGCCGCAATGGCAGCGGTAGGCACGGCCCGCTAACGTAGGCAAGTGGATCTTCATGGTTGAGTTTGATTATCATGGGCACAAACATTCATGTTTGTCATCCAAATTCCACAGCTGGACCACTGCCAATTACCGTTATTCCGCCTTTTTAAACCCCAAAGGAAACCCATGCCCACGTACCACGTTGAAATGATGGAAGGCCGCACCATCGAGCAAAAGAAAAAGCTGGTGGCAGAAATTACCCGCGTCAGTGTTGATATTTTGGGCGGCATGGCTGATTCGGTCGATGTCATCATCACCGACATCAAGCGCGAGAACTGGGCCACCGGCGGCAAGCTGTGGTCTGAGCCGCGCGACTGAACAAGGGTTCAATCGCATGTGCCAATTGCTCGGCATGAACTGCAATGCCCCCACTGACGTGACCTTCAGCTTTCGTGGTTTTGCGCAGCGCGGCGGCAACACCGACCAGCATGCCGATGGTTGGGGCATCGCTTTTTTTGAAGGCCTTGAAGGTGATGACAAAGGGCTGCGTCATTTTGTTGATCACCAAAGCGCCTGCTCGTCGCCTGTGGCCGAGCTGATCAGCCGCTACCCGATTAAAAGCCGCAATGTCATCTCGCACATCCGCAAGGCCACGCAGGGCCGGGTAGCGCTTGAAAATTGCCATCCGTTTGTGCGCGAGCTGTGGGGCCGCTACTGGGTGTTTGCGCACAACGGCGACTTGAAAGATTTTGCGCCACGCCTGCACGGCAGCTTCAAACCGGTGGGCGCCACCGACAGCGAACTTGCTTTTTGCTGGATCATGCAGGAGCTGGCCAAGTCGCATGCGGGTGTGCCGAGCATTCAGGAGCTGAGCATCACGCTGCGCGAGCTGGCAGCGCATATTGCGGCGCATGGGACGTTTAATTTTTTGCTCAGCAATGGCCAGGCGCTGTGGGCGCATGCCTCCACCAAAGCCGATTCGCAACGCCTGTACTACGTTGAGCGCAAACACCCATTTGCCCACGCCACCTTGAGTGATGAAGATGTCAGCGTTAATTTTGCCGACCACACCACCGCTTCAGACCGGGTGGCTGTGGTGGTAAGTAGTCCGCTGACCACCAATGAAAACTGGACAGCCTTTGCGCCTGGCGAACTGAAGGTGTTTGTGGACGGGGCCGTGGCAGACGCTTAAACAGGCTTCAAGGCGGCTTCCAGCGCTGTCTCCAACGCATCAGCAAACATAGCCGCGACATCAAAACCCGCCTGGTCAAAAATCTCCTGAAAGCAGGTGGGGCTGGTCACGTTGATCTCGGTCACGCAGTCACCAATCACGTCAATGCCTGCCAGCAACAGGCCGCGTGCGGCCAGCACCGGGCCAATCGCTTCGGCAATTTCACGGTCACGTACTGACAGTGGTTGCGCCACACCCTTGCCGCCCACGGCCAGGTTGCCGCGCACCTCTGTGCCCTGCGGGATACGCGCCAGACTGAAGGGCACAGGCTTGCCGCCAATCACCAAAATGCGCTTGTCGCCTTTGACGATTTCTGGCAAAAACCTTTGCACCATCACGCTCTGCGCGCCGTCCTTGTTCAGCGTCTCGATCATGCTGCCCAGGTTCAGGCCGTCTTCCTTGACGCGAAAAATCCCCATGCCGCCCATGCCGTCGAGCGGCTTCAAAATGATGTCTTTGTGCTCGGCATGAAAGCGCTTGATGTCACTTGCATCACGCGTGACCAGCGTGGCGCCGATGAACTGCGGGAACTCTAAAATCGCCAGCTTTTCAGGGTGGTCGCGCAGGGCACGCGGTTTGTTAAACACCTTGGCACCCTCACGCTCGGCTTGTTCCAGCAGGTGCGTGCTGTAAAAAAATTCGCTGTCAAACGGCGGGTCTTTGCGCATGACAACCGCGTCGAAATCCTTCAAGGCCTGAGGGCGTTCGTTGGGGTGCGATTGCTCGGCCTTAAACCAGTTAATCGAATCGCCAGTGAGCTTGATGTCACGCACAAAACCCGTCACACATTCACCGCGCTGCCACCGAATGTCTTTGGTCTCACAGGCGGCCAGCGTGTGGCCGCGCTTTTGCATCTCGCGCATCATGGCGAAGGTGGTGTCTTTGTAAATCTTGAAAGACTCAAGCGGGTCAGCGACGAAAAGTATTTGCATGGTGCTCTTTTATGAGTTTGAGGTTTTGGCTTGCCCGTATTGTTGTACAAACAGCGCTAGCGCGCCGGCCACGACGCCCCAGAACGCGGAGCCGATGCCTGCAATCACCACGCCAGACAAGGTGACGAGGAATGTGATCAACGCGGCTTCGCGGTGCGACTCGTCTTTCACCGCTGCTGCCAGTCCACCTCCTATCGTGCCGAGCAGCGCCAACCCGGCAATGGCCGCCACCAGCTCTTTCGGGAAAGCTGCCAGCAGGCTGGTGACAGCTGCACCGAAAATGCCAATCACCCCATACATCAACCCGCAACTGACGGCGGCGGTGTAGCGTTTGTCTGGGTCAGGGTGCGCCTCTTTGCCCATGCAGATGGCTGCGGTGATGGCGCTCAGGTTCAAGGCGAAAGCGCCAAACGGTGCGAGCAAAAAGGTGGCCACGCCCGTGATGGTGATGACTTTTGAAACGGGAATACTGTCCTCATATCCTGTGGCCCGAATCGCCGCCACACCGGGCAGGTTTTGCGACGCCATGGTTACCACAAACAGGGGAACGGCCAGGCTGATGACGGCAGGCAGGGTGAATTGCGGCATCACAAACACAGGCACGGCAAAGCTCAAAGTCACCGACGACCAGGTCATTTGCCCCGCCGCCGCAGCCCAGGCCACGCCGCCCAACAGCGTCAGCACCACCGCATAGCGCGGCAGCCAGCGCCTGCCCAGCAAATAAATTGTCAGCATCAACAGCACCAGCGGCAAGGCGGTTTGCGCAGCAGTAAAACCCTGCATGCCAAAACGCGCCAGCACACCGGCCAGCAGCGCCGATGCAATGGCGACCGGAATGCGGTTCATCAGCTTTTCAAACCAGCCAGTGATGCCAAACAAGGTGATGAGTGCGGCACTGACCATGAAAGCACCAACAGCCTCGCCCATGCTGAAACCACCCGCCACTCCGGCGGTGGCCGGCACTGCTGCACCCGGTGTGGACCACGCCACCATGATGGGTTTTTTGTAATACAGCGATGGCAGCACGGTGCACAGCCCCATGCCAATGCCGAGTGCCCACATCCACGACGCGATTTGCGCGGGCGTGGCGTTAAAGGCCAGTGCTGCCTGAAAGACAATAGCGACCGATGAAGTAAAGCCGACGAGTACCGCAACGAAGCCAGCGGTAAAGGCGCCGAGCGTGAGGTCCTTGAAAAATTTCATGCCGCGATTTTGGCAGGCCATGCAGTCGTTTTAAATCTCGATCTTGCTGCCCAGCTCCACCACTGCGTTGTTCGGCAGGTTTAAAAAGTCAGCCGCACCACTGGCGTTGTGGTGCATTTGCGCAAACAGCTTTTCACGCCACGGGGCCATGCCGCCGCCGATGGTGGGCACGATGGTGTCACGAGACAGAAAGTAGCTGGTGTTCATGGCTTCCATCTCACATCCCCGGCCCTTGATTTGCTGCAAGGCCTTGGGCAAATCAAGATCGTTTTTGAAGCCGTAGTTGACGATGACCTGCCAGCAGTCGTGGCCCAAGGATTCGACTTCCAGCCGCTTGTTCATGCCAATCCAGGGCACCTCGTGGTTGCGCACCGTCACAAACAGGTTTTGCTCGTGCAGCACCTTGTTGTGTTTGAGGTTGTGCAGCAGCGCGTTGGGCACGGTGCCAGGCTCGGCGGTTAAAAACACGGCGGTGCCTTCCACCCTGGCCGGTGGGCTGACAAAAACGGCATCCAGAAAGCTGGGCAACTCAATCGCATCCGTGCGCATTTTTTCGTTCAGGATTTGACGGCCCTGCTTCCAGGTCATCATGAAGGTAAAAACAATGCCGCCAATGACCAGCGGGAACCAGCCACCCGCAAACAGCTTCATCAGGTTGGATGCAAAAAACGCAAAGTCAACGACGAAAAACACCCCCGTGGCAGCCAGGCACAAACCCAGCGGGTACTTCCAGCCATAGCGGATGACGTAAAACGTCAGGATGGTGGTGATCAGCATGTCGGTGCACACGGCGATGCCGTAAGCCGCCGCCAGGTTACTGGACGAGCGGAACATGACCACCGCCAGCACAATGACGGCAAACAGCCCCCAGTTGATAAACGGCATGTAGATTTGCCCGGTGTCGCGCACGCTGGTGTGCAAAATGCGCAGGCGCGGCAGGTAGCCCATTTGAATAGCCTGTTTGGTCACACTGAATGCGCCGGTAATCAGGGCCTGCGAGGCAATCACCGTGGCCAGTGTGGCCAACACCACCAGCGGCAGCAGCGCCCAGTCGGGGGCCATCAGGTAAAACGGGTTTTTGACCGCTTCAGGGTTGTTCAAAAGCAGCGCGCCCTGGCCGAAGTAGTTGAGCACCAGGCACGGCATGACGATGCTGAACCAGGCCAGCCGGATTGGCTTTTTGCCAAAATGGCCCAGGTCTGCGTACAGTGCCTCAGCACCGGTGACACACAGCACCACAGCACCCAAAATGATAAAGGTGGTGCCAGGGTTGCCCCACATGAAGTTGACCGCGTAATGTGGGCTGAGGGCTTTGAGAATGCCTGGTTGGGTGATGATTTGCGAGATACCCAGCAGCGCAATGGTGACGAACCAGACCAGTGTGATGGGGCCGAAAAATTTGCCGATACCGGCGGTACCATGCTTTTGAACGGCAAACAGCACAAACAAAATGACCAGGGTGATGGGTATCACACCTTTGGCAAAAGCGGGCGACACGACTTCCAGACCTTCTACGGCGGACAGCACTGAAATTGCCGGCGTGATGACGCCATCACCGTAAAACAGTGACGTGCCGAAAATCCCAATAACCAGCAAAAATCGCCGCAACTTGGGTTTGTCTTTGACGGCGTTGGACGCCAGCGCCAGCATGGCAATCAGTCCGCCCTCGCCGTTGTTGTCAGCCCGCAGCACCAGGGCGACGTACTTGATGGACACGATCACCGTCATGGTCCAGAAGAAGATCGACATCAGGCCGTAAACATTGTCAGGCGTGACAGCCACATGACCGTGATTGAAAACTTCTTTGACCGCGTACAGGACGCTGGTACCGATGTCACCATAGACGACACCGATGGCGCCCAGGGTGAGCGCGGCTAGGGAGGATTTTTGACTGGACACAAAAACTTCCCGTCTTTGGTTAGAACGGGAATGCGTAGCTTGGGGAACGCTATTTTGCACCCGCCTTGAGCGGTTTCAACGCCTCAAAACGGTGCCCTGCTAACTAATTTGGCTTTTGTTGCAATGCAGCAACTGCACTGGCATAAACTGTAGTTGCTATGATTTAAGGAGCTGCTTGCGCCCGAATCCATTGGGCTACAGGTCTAAAACATGCCTAAAAATGCCTTAAAAACAGGTTTTTGACCCGTTTTAGTCATAAATTTCAGCCTCCGGGTCGGTCGCTTCAAGCTCATAGCTCGCAGCCAGCATGGCCAGCCGGGCAACCACACCGTACATGTAAAAGCGGTTGGGGCTGCTGGCACCGGGCTTTTCACCCGGCTGTGGTAAGCGCCCGCTCTCGGCAAACGCCAACGGCACATAGCTGGCACCCGGCGCATTCAGGTTTTCGTCAATGCCCCGGTCAGCATGAATGCGGTAAAAACCGCCCACCACGTACCTGTCCATCATGTAGACCACAGGTTCGGCCACGGCGGCGTTGACGCGCTCGTTGGTTTGCACGCCTTCCTGAATGATGATGTCCATCACCGGGTTGGCAGGCTGCGTTTTGTTGGTCTTGTTTTTGGCGGCCCAGGTGTCCAAATCTTTGACATCACGCACCGTCATGATGCCCATGCCGCAAGTGCCTTCGCCGCTGCCGCTGTTGCACTTGACCAGCACGAACGGCTTTTCATGAATGCCGTATTCCTTGTATTTGCGTTTGATTTTGGTCAGCAGCGCATCGACCTGTGTGCTCAGGTTGGTCAAACCCTCGCTGGTCGCCACATTCACAGGGCCGCAGTGGGTAAACATCGGGTTGATCAGCCACGAGTCCACACCAATCAGCTTGCCAAAGCGCTTGGCCACTTCTTCATAAGCCTTGAAGTGGTTTGCCTTGCTGCGCACCGATGCACTGGCATGCAGGGGTGGCAGCAGATACTGCTCGTTGACATCTTCCAGCATGCCCGGGATGCCCACTGCCAAATCGTTGTTCAACAGCACGGTGCAGGGGTCAAAGTCCTTGACCCCCAAGCGGCGGTCCGTGCGATTCAAAGGCTCGAGCGTGATGTTCTCGCCTGTAGGCAGCTTGAGCGTGGTGGGCGTCTTGATGGCTGCATCAAGCGAGCCAAAGCGCACATTGAGCCCCGCCTGGTGAAAGATGCGCTTGAGTTGCAGGATGTTGGCCAGGTAAAAACTGTTGTTCGTGTTTTTGTCAGGCACCACCAGCAGGTTGCGCGCCTCAGGGCAAATCTTCTCAATCGCCGCCATCGCCGCCTGCACCGCCAGCGGCAGCATCTCAGGCGTCAGGTTGTTCCAGCCATCGGGGAACAGATTGGTATCTACAGGGGCCAGCTTGAACCCGGCGTTGCGCACATCAACAGCACAGTAAAAGGGCGGGGTGTGCTCCATCCATTCCAGTCGAAACCAGCGCTCAATGGCCGGGGTGGAGTCCAGAATGCGTTGTTCAAGCTCGTTGATAGGGCCCGTCAAGGCGGTAATCAGGTGCGGGACCATGCGGCCACTTTCATTTTTGGTTATTAGACGTTTCGGTCAGATATGGGGGCTGGCCATTAAGTTGCAAGACAAGTTGCAAGGGCCATTGTCCTTGGTTGGCTTCGTTGTTTTTTGATAGTATGGTGTTTTAAGTATTTACTCAAATGATTATGCAAGACACAGCGCCCGAAGGCACCCAGCGCCTGAATGTTGATTTACCCAAGTCGCAATACTTCGCGCTCAAGTCATACGCATTACACAACCAAACCACGGTGTCGCAGCTGGTGCGCGATTCGCTCAAGAGCATTGTTGAATACGACACCTGGTTCAAGGCCAAGGTAGAAGCGGCGCAAGCAGACCCGCGCCCTGCGATAACGCCCAAAGAATGGGACGCCATCCGCGCCCAAAAGCTAAAGCAGCGTCAAGCCCTTAGCGCCAAAACATGAAGGTCCGCCTATTGGTGCTGCGCAAGCCGCAGTACTGGGAGAGCCTGCAAGCCATTGAAGACTACATTGCCCAAGACAACCCTGCAGCCGCAGTCGACATGTGGCTGGCCATTGATGATCAGGTCACCCAACTGGCCGACCCCAACTTCCCCCGCCGACCCGGCCGCGTGCCAGGCACGCTAGAACTGGTGGCACACCCCAGCTATGTGGTGATTCTGGCGCAGACGTTGGATACGGTCACGGTGCTTGAGGTGCTGCATTCGGCGATGCGATATCCGTGAGAGATTGTGTTCAAAGGTAAGCTTCTGGAATTACGCACATGAAGTAGCGCTCAAAAGCTGTTTTCCGTAAGGTGACAAAGTGAAGCTCGATTGCAAATCATCGACCCTGAATCCCGGAAACCCTGTGCCCATGCCGTCGATAGTTTCAGCAAAAGAATCTTGAATGCAACCCAGCCTAGCGAGACTGTAAAGCGAAATTTGCACATCTATTAGCGATGAATTAACTTGGGCGGTGATGCAGTCTGCGTTCAACGGATTGCCGTTTGAAACTGAATATTTATCTTGCGCATGGCAAATTGCCAAAGTTTGAAGAATCACGGCATCTAAGCTTTGCATCCCGCGCAGCGTCTCAATGAAAACTTTCTTTATCTTAAAAGCTTTGTCAGGTTCGGTTGCGTTAGCAAGAAGTCCCGCCCAAAGGGTTTGAACTTCATCGTCTACTTCAATCGATGCAGCTTCAAGTATGGGGAGCGCGAATTCCAGTGCCAATGGAATCGGTTTACCTGCCAACTTGCGTGCTTTGTGAATTGCGCTAACTTTGTCTGAAATTTTGAGTAAGTTTTGGTATCTCCAAAACGCTATCTCGCCCTCAACAACAGCAGCGAAGTGGCCAACAGCGCCACCAAAGATTCGAGCAACACCTTTTCCGGTGTTACTCACAAGATCAATTCCCTTACCTGCAACTTTGGCAATTTCTTGAACTGCTTTAGCTTCTTCATTTTCGAGCATTTCTTTTCACCTTTGGCAAGAAAATTAGGGGGATTGAGAGCTGGAATCTGCTTCTATAAATCCTAGTTTCAGCCGCGCACTTCCCCATCCCCCAACACCACATACTTCAAAGAAGTCAGCCCTTCAATCCCGACCGGCCCACGCGCGTGAAACTTATCGGTAGAAATGCCGATTTCAGCGCCCAGGCCAAACTCGAAACCGTCGGCGAAGCGGGTGCTGGCGTTCACCATCACGCTGGCTGAATCGACTTCGCGCAGAAACTTTTGCGCGTGGACGTGGTTGGTGGTGATGATGGCGTCGGTGTGGTGGCTGCTGTATTGGTTGATGTGGGCAATCGCTTCGTCCACACCTTCCACCACCTTGATACTGATGATGGGGGCCAGGTATTCTTCGTACCAGTCTTGCTCGGTTGCCACTTTAATTGCTATTGATTTATGAGCTGCTTGCGCCCGTATTATTTGGGATACAGCCTCATCAGCACGTATTTCTACGCCCTTTTCAGCATAAATAGCCGCAATTTTTGGCAAAAACGCTTCGGCTACACCGCGCGCGACCAGCAGGCCTTCAGCCGCATTGCAGGGGCTGTATTTTTGCGTTTTGGCGTTGTCGGCAATGCGCACGGCCATGGCGATGTCGCAGGGGTCGTCAACATACACGTGGCAGTTGCCGTCCAGGTGCTTGATGACGGGCACCTTGGCATCGCGGCTGATGCGTTCGATCAGCCCCTTGCCGCCGCGCGGAATGATGACGTCTACATATTGCGGCATGGTGATCAGCTGGCCCACAGCTGCGCGGTCAGTGCTGGGGACCAGCTGCACGGCGTCTGCCGGCAACCCCGCCTGGACCAATGCTGTTTGCACCAGTTCAGCCAGCACCATGTTTGACTCAATCGCTTCGGAGCCGCCCCGCAAAATACAGGCGTTGCCACTTTTGATGGCCAGGCTGGCCGCCTCAATCGTGACGTTGGGCCGGCTCTCATAGATCATGCCGAACACGCCAATCGGCACGCGCATTTGCCCCACGCGAATGCCGCTGGG
>JANOWR010000172.1:0-20974 GCA_031417995.1 Polaromonas sp.
TGATTCTCAACCAAAATCACGGCTTGATCATTCCATTGAGGGACACATTGGCATCGAACGCCATGACTAACGCGCCATAGCGCTCACGCAGACTTTGAAAGTTGCTCCTGATTTAATAGCTGTTCGCGCACGTATTCATTGGGCTAGAGGCCTATTGGATACTCTAAAACGGACTCAAATAGCAGAAAAACAGGCTGCGACCGGCTTTCTCACGCCATCAACCGAGTCAAAGCTTCCTGATACTTCGCCGCCGTCTTGGCAATCACGTCATCGGGCAGGCGCGGGGCGGGTGGGGTTTTGTCCCACGGTTTGCCGTTGATGCGTACGGCTTCCAGCCAGTCGCGGACAAACTGCTTGTCGTAGCTAGGTGGGTTCAGGCCAGCGGCGAAGGCGGCTTGGTAGCCTTCAATCGGCCAGTAGCGGGACGAGTCGGGCGTCAGCACCTCGTCCATCAGGGTCAGGGTGCCGTCGCTGTCTAGGCCAAACTCGAACTTGGTGTCGGCAATGATGATGCCTTTGGTCAGTGCAAAGGCGGCGGCGGTTTGGTAAATCTCGATGCTGATGCGCTTGATTTTTTCTGCCAAGTCAGCGCCCACTACCGCCACGACCTTCTCGTAGCTGATGTTTTCGTCATGCTCGCCCTGCGCGGCCTTGGCGGCGGGGGTAAAAATTGGCTCGGGCAGTTTGCTGGCGTTTTTCAAACCTGCTGGCAGCGGCACGCCGCAGACTGATTGGGTGGCCTGGTATTCGGCCCAGCCGCTGCCGGCCAGGTAGCCGCGCACCACGGCCTCAACCGGGATGGGCTTGAGGCGCTTGACCAGCATAGAGCGCTGGGCGACTTGCGGCACTTCCGCTTCTAGCACCACGCTTTCGGGGGCTTCACCAGTGAGAT
The DNA here is from genome assembly GCA_031417995.1 of Polaromonas sp. Lineage (GTDB taxonomy): Bacteria > Pseudomonadota > Gammaproteobacteria > Burkholderiales > Burkholderiaceae_C > Polaromonas. The sequence continues at coordinate 893 of JANOWR010000172.1, forward strand.
GGTTTGGGCAAATGTGGCCTAGCTTGTCAAACCAGAACAGTGCCATCTGCGTGAGCAGCGCGCCCTTGCCTGGGATGGGCTCGCCCAAAATCACGTCAAACGCGCTGATGCGGTCGCTGGCCACCATCAGCAGGCGGTCTTTGCCCACGGCGTAGTTGTCGCGGACTTTGCCTCGGGCTAGCAGACTCAAGGAGGTTAATGCAGAGGTGTGAAGGGCTGGGGTCATGTCGGTAGTCACAGTAAAAAAGCCCAAACCACTGAACAGCGGCTGGGCTTTGAATTATCGCCAATCAATAAAAATGAAGGCCAGGTCTCAATGCACCACTTGCTCTAACTCACCCTTGGCGTATTTACCTGCAACAACCTGCAGCGTATCGCCCTTGATCTTCGCGCCCTGGCCTTCGCAGCCGAATTGCAGGTAACGCTCTTTGCAAATCGCCTTGGCGGCAGCGGTGGCGGGCTTTAGCCATTCGCGAGCGTCAAATTTAGTCGGATTTTCATGCAAAAACTTGCGCACGGCGGCCGTCATGGCCAGGCGGATGTCGGTGTCGATGTTGATTTTGCGCACGCCAAACTTGATGGCTTTTTGAATCTCCTCGACTGGCACGCCGTAGGTTTCTTTCATGTCGCCGCCGTATTCACGGATGATGGCCAGCAGGTCTTGCGGCACGCTTGACGAGCCGTGCATCACCAAATGCGTGTTGGGGATGCGGCGGTTGATCTCTTGTATGCGGCCGATCGCCAAAATGTCGCCGGTGGGCTTGCGGGTGAACTTGTACGCGCCGTGGCTGGTGCCAATGGCAATCGCCAGGGCGTCAATTTGCGTGCGCTTGACGAAGTCGGCCGCTTGCTCAGGGTCGGTCAGCAACTGGTCCATCGTCATGGTTGCGTCGGTACCGTGGCCGTCTTCCTTGTCGCCCTTCATAGTCTCCAGGCTGCCCAGGCAACCCAGTTCACCTTCAACGGTGATGCCCTTGATGTGGGCCATGTCCACCACCTTGCGGGTCACGTCCACGTTGTAGTCGTAGTCGGCAATGGTTTTGCCGTCGGCCATCAAAGAGCCGTCCATCATCACCGAACTGAAACCCAAGTTGATCGCGCCCTGGCACACGTCGGGGCTTTGGCCGTGGTCCTGGTGCATCACCAGCGGGATGTGCGGGTAGGCTTCAATTGCAGCGGCAATCAGGTGCTTGATGAAGGACTCGCCCGCGTACTTGCGCGCGCCTGCGCTGGCTTGCAAAATCACCGGCGCACCGACCTCGTCGGCTGCTTGCATCACGGCTTGTACCTGCTCAAGGTTGTTGACGTTGAACGCTGGAATGCCGTAGGTGTTGACAGCGGCGTGGTCCAGCAGCTCGCGCATTGATACAAGTGCCATGGTCTAAATCCCCAGAAAAATTGGTGTGTTGAAACAGTGTGCGGCACCTGGTAACCCTGCTGTAACCGCAGCCGACATGCAGCTAGATTCTAGCGTTTCGCTTTACAAAACCCGTCACCCGCTCCAGCACAGGCGCGCGGCTTCTGAGCACGGAGGCCATCGTTGCGACGATGGAGACATGGCTGACTGTGTCAAACAGCTCGGATTCAACCTGCACGCCGCTGCTTTTCAAACGCTGTGCCATGCCGACGGTGCTGCGCTGGGTATTGACCAGGCTGTCTTTTTCAGGGGCCAGCAGCAGTGCGGGTGGCGATGCGCTGCTGGCATGAAACAACGCCTGGCTGTCGGGCGGTGTATTCGGCCATTCAAAGGCGACCTGGGTCAGGCGGTCGCCAATCGGCAAAAAGTCATAGGGCCCCGCCAGACCAATCCATCCGGCCAGTCTGGCAGGGCTTAAGCCCACCGCACCCAGCAAGCGTTTGTCGAGTGCCAGCATGGCCGCGTTGTACGCACCTGCGCTGTGCCCCATGACAAAAATACGTGCCGGGTCAGCGCCATACGTTGGCGCATTGTCAAAAGCCCATCGCATGGCCAGGGCGCTGTCTTGCAGAAATACCGGGTAACGGACTTCAGGACTCAAGCGGTAGTCGGCGACCACCGTCACGATGCCTTGAGCAGCCAGTGCTTCGCCGACAAAACGGTAGTCTGCCCGGTCGCCAGACGACCAACTGCCACCATAAAAAAACACCACCATGGGCGCATTTTTAACATCGGTTTTGGGCTGGTACACATCCACCTGCTGGCGCAGGTTAGGGCCGTAGGCAAGCGATTCTGTGCGCTGATAGGTATCAGACGGGACGGTGGCATTTAAAACGTCAACGGCTGAGCAGGCTGTCAGCAGCGCGGGCAGCATGGCAAAAAGTGAGCGTCTGGGCAATTTGGAATTTAGCAGCATCATGTTGGTAACAACTGTACGCACAAACCGCCAAAACGGATTCAGCCTGGACCGAAAGATCCTGTCAGACGCAAGCTACGCCACCCGGCAAATCTTCAGCATGTTGGTGCCTCCTGGCGCACCCATCGGCTCGCCACAGGTGATGGCGTAGACATCACCACTCTGCACGATTTTGCGGTTCAACAGGTGGCCTTCAGCCTGGCTCAGCGCGGTGTCGCGGTCAATACTGGTATCCATCAGAATCGGCCTGACATTACGATAAAGCGTCATTTTGCGCTGGGTGGTGATGCGTGGGGTCAATGCGTAAATCGGCACGCGGATGTCGTGCCTGCTCATCCACAGCGGGGTTGAGCCACTGTCTGTCAGCGCCACAATCGCCTTGGCCCCCAGGTGGCTGGCCGTGAAGAGCGCGCCCATGGCAATGGACTGGTCGATACGGGCAAACTGTTTGCCACTGAAGTCGGCATCAATTTCCTTGTACTCGGCCTTTTCAGCTTCAAGGCAGATATTGGCCATCTCCACCACCGTTTCCAGCGGGTAATTGCCAGCCGCGCTCTCGGCGCTCAGCATCACGGCATCGGTTCCATCGAGTACGGCATTGGCCACATCACTGACTTCAGCGCGGGTCGGTACCGGGCTGAGAATCATGCTTTCCATCATTTGAGTCGCGGTAATGACTACCTTGTCGTAGGCCCTGGCCATTTTGATCATGCGCTTTTGCAGGGCAGGCACAGCTGCATTGCCGACTTCAATGGAGAGGTCGCCGCGCGCCACCATGATGGCATCGCTGGCCAGCAATATTTCCTTCAAATTCGGGATGGCTTCAGCACGCTCGATTTTTGCAATCAGCGCAGGTTTGTGGTTATAAACCTCACCCGCCACATTGCAGAGCTGACGCGCCATTTCCATGTCGGTTGCGTTTTGCGGAAAGCTGATGGCCACATAGTCGGCCTGAAAGCTCATGGCGGTTTTGATGTCTTCCATGTCCTTGGCGGTCAATGCCGGAGCCGTCAGGCCACCGCCTTTTTTGTTGATGCCCTTGTTGTTTGACAGCACGCCGCCCTGTTGCACGGTGGTGTACACCACATCTGCGCGCACACTGTCAACCGTCAGCACCACCAGGCCATCATTGAGCATCAGCACATCACCGGTACGCACATCGCGGGGCAACTGTTTGTAGTCAAGTCCCACGCCGTTGATGTCGCCCGGCTCGGTACGCGCAGCGTCGAGCATGAATTTCTCGCCCACCACCAGCAGCACCTTGCCTTCAGCAAATTTGCCCACCCGGATCTTCGGGCCCTGCAGGTCGGCCATGATGGCAACTTCCTTGCCCGCACGTTTGGAGGCTTCGCGCACCACGGCAGCCAGGTTGATATGGTCCTGCGCCTTGCCATGGCTGAAGTTCAAGCGAACCACATCCACGCCCGCGCGAATCATTTTTTCAAGCAGTGCGGGATCGCTCGATGCGGGGCCAAGCGTGGCAACAATTTTGGTGGCGCGACCGGACATAAGATTTGACTTTCGTGTAATTTGGTTTCTTATTTTTACATGGTTACATGACCGTGGGAACCAACCAGTTACCAAGTTGCCATCACACATGCTTTGGCATGCGCAGTTAATTTTTATACGGTACAGTAACTCAATGTAACTATAAAAAAGGTATGTGGTATGGCAGAAGGAGGGGACATCGCGCATCGCGATGATGACTTGTCATTACTCAAGCGCATCGGCTTGCGCGACGCCGCCGCGATGGAGATCTTCTACAAACGCCACGCCAGCTCGGTCTATAGCTTTGCTTTCAGGCGCATGAACGATGCTTCACTGGCAGACGAGATCGTCAATGACACGCTCCACCAGACATGGGTTTCAGCCAACACCTTCACCGGGCAATCCAGCCCCAAAACCTGGTTGCTGGGGATTGCCAAAAACAAAATTCTTGATGCGTTACGCAGCAAGGGCAAGCTGGAAGCGAGGCAGCAAGACACCCCCGAAGAAGAGCAACTAGCGTTTGCAGATACTGCCCCAGGCGTTTATGCCCAGCTGCTGGCCAAGCAACAAGGCAAACACCTGAGCCAATGCTTTGACGATTTGCCGCCCGAACAGCGAGACTGCATGCACCTGTCATTTGTAGAAGGCATGACGCTGGCCGAAATTGCCCAGGTCATGGCGATACCTGCCAACACGGTGGCCACCCGCATCCACCATGCCAAACGCAAACTGCGTGAATGCATGGAATGCATTTTTGGCAAAGGAGAAGTCTTGTGACCCAGCCAGAACTCCCTTCATCCGTGATGTTTGTCACGGATATTGAACGCGCCAGACAATTGATTCCCGGTTTTTTGAAGAAAACCCTGGCTGCTGACGACAAAGAATGGATGACACAATTTTTAAACATCCTGAATCAGCAAGGTGGCCCTGCGGCTGTTGACCTGGCACAGGAAATCGCCTGGGTAGAGCGCAGTCAGCAACAACTGGCCAAAGACACCCCCGCTTTTGATGCGCAAGCCGGTTGGCAGCGCCTGCAGGGCCGACTGGATGCACCCGCACCACTTCCGGCCAAACAACCACCCAATGCTTCGCTCATCACGACCGCCGCCGCATGGGTCAAGACGCAGATCCATCGCCGGCTCAACAACGCTGCTGCCTGGTGGCGAAAGCCCATGGTCGGCGTGCTCGCATCGGCCATGATCATTGCGCAAATGGGTTTGCTGGCAGCCGTCGTCAAGCAAATGAGCCAAGGGCAAATAGCTGCGGTCAGCGTTACACCGTCGTCTGGCGCGCCGTCGCTTGTTGGGTTGACCGTGTTGACCATCGTCTTCAAAGACAGCGCCAGCCTGCTTGATGTACGCACACTGATCGACAGCGTGCAAGGCCGTGTGATTGATGGCCCTGGTGCTCTGGGCGTCTGGCAGGTGGCCGTGCCCAATGACAAGCTGGACGCCAGCCTGAAGCGCCTGGGCGCTGCAAAAGCCGTTGAGTCAGTTGCGCCCCAATAAATGACCCTTAAAAAATCACCCATACAACCCGAGTAACGCCCACATGACCAGCCAGAACAGCCAGCACCCCAAGCCCTTTCATCGCCTGCAAAAAGGGCTAAAAACTGTTGCGATGTGCACCATGTGCTGGCTACCTGTTCAGCTTTTGGCGCAGGCCATACCCGGCACGCCCCGACCCGTACAAACACCCACGCCCACACCCCAAGGCGGTGGCGGCGGTGGTGGTGGCTTCGGTTTTTCAATCGACCTGGGGTCGGTCCTCAGAGCGGTTCAAGCGGTGCAAGCCCTGAATGCCGATGAGCGCTACACGTCCCCCGACACGACCAGCCTGAACGCCTACGAGCCGCGCCAAATTGTGATGAGCTGGGAGAACGCACAACAGTCGCAGGCAGCTGCCGCTGTGCAAGCGGCTGGTGGCACGCTGCTGGCCAACGAGGCTTTGCCCAATCTGGGGCTGAACATCGTGGTGCTGTCATTTGCAAACGAGGCACTGGCCGCGCAAGCGCTAACCCAGCTCAGAGCTCGCCCCGGCATCACGGCTGATCGTCACGCGATTGCCTACCCCATGCAACAAACTGCTGCGCCGGTACCTGCCAAACAGTACGCACATGAACTGCTCAAGGCACCGCCCAAGGGCAGCGGCAAACTGGGTGCCAGCATGACGGTGGGCATTGTCGACACCGAAGTCACAAATGCCGACAGCCTGGCATTGGCCAACTTCAAAGGCAAGCGCATCTTTACAGATGCTGACAAGCCCGCCCCCGCTGACCACGGCAATGCGGTCGCCAGCATAGTGGCGGCCAGCGGCAATGGGTTTGAAGGCCTGGCACAAGGCGTTACCCTGCGCGCTGCTGGTGTGATGCGCGAGGTAGCGCCTGGCATCAACGCCACCAATACGCTGCTGGTAGCGCAGGCACTGGACTGGATGATTGGCGAAAAAGTACAGGTGGTCAACCTGAGCCTGGGCTCTGCCAGTGACGCGGTGCTTGGCGCGGTGGTGACCAAGTCCCTTGGCGCTGGCCTGGTGCTGGTAGCCGCCGCAGGCAACGGCGGTCCCACTGCCGCGCCCAGTTACCCGGCGGCCTACCCCGGTGTGATTGCCGTGACAGCCGTTGATGCGCAAAAACGCCTTTATGCCCGAGCCAATCGCGGCGCTTATGTCGCCATTGCCGCGCCCGGTGTCGATGTCTGGGTGCCGCTGGCCGTCAATGACAGCAAAGGCAAATACATGAGCGGCACTTCGTTTGCCTCACCGTTTGTGGCGGCTGCTGTTGCGCAAACCGTTGCAAGCCAGCCAAAAACAGCGACGCCTGCCAGCGCTCAGTCCATCCTGCAAACCCTGTGCAGCAAAGCCGCAGACATTGGCCCCAAAGGGCCTGAAGTCGGCTGCGGCTTGCTGCAGATGTAACCCGTCATTTTTTAACCTTCCGTCATTTCAATATTTCAACAAAGGCGACACATGAACAATTCGATCGACCGTATTTCAACCCGTTTGCAAAATGCGGCTTTGCTGCTGGCACTGGGTAGCCTGGCGCTCATTGCGGGCTGCAATGCCCTCCCCGGCGTACACCTGAACCTCGGCATCATGCTGGTAAGTGCGGCGGAGGTTGAAAAATACAAAGGCGACGTGACCGAGAACATCACCATCCCGCTGGCAGGCGACGAGCCCGCCATTGAAATCGTGCGCCCGGTGGTCAAGGAAGGCAAAGTCGCATCACCCGTGGCCATCGAGGTGCGCTTTAAACCCGTGACCGGCAAGACGATTGACCCGGCCAGCTTCAAGCTTTACTACGGCGCTTTCAAAATTGACGTGACCGACCGCTTGCTCAAAACCGCCAAAGTCACGCCCACCGGGTTTTCAATCGACAAGGTAGACATTCCGGCAGGCTCGCACAGGCTGGTGATGCGGGTGGGCGACGACACAGGCGCCGTCGGCATCAAGGAAATCAGGTTCACGGTAGACGGTACGTGATTTCATCTGCTATTAATTAAATAGCTGCTTGCGCCCGAATTCATTGGGCTACGGCACTAAATGCAGGTTAAAAATGGCCGTTTTTGCTATTTTGACCCCTTTTGAACACCGAAAGACCCTATGAAGCAAAACAAACACCTGCTGGACATGCTGCGCGCAGCCATAGCCGCCAGCGCACTGGTACTGGCCTTTGGCACAGCCCTGGCACAAGGCCCGGTGCAAGGCGTGCCCGGCACGCCGAGAGTGGATCAGCCCAATCAAGGCGGTGGCGGTGGGGGCGTTGGGATTGGTATCAACATTGACTTGGGCAGCGTGATCAACATCATCAGAAACGCAACCCGGCGAGACGACCAAACCAAACCGCCTGTGCTGCAAAAAAAGGCGGTGACCGTCAGCTCGGGCAGTAGCGGCAACTACACGATTGACTGGGTGGTGCAGTACGCCAACAACACGGGGGCGACGCTGCCGAAAGTCACAGTCACTGACGGACCCATTGCAACCATCATCAACCCGTCCCTCGTGCCTGGGTTAGTACCCCAGCAAGGCTGGACGGGCACGACCAATGGCAATGTACCGGTTGATAACTATGCGCTTTTTAGCGGCACCAACATTGCGCCGCATGGGGTGATGACGGCGACGTTTCCGGCGCCTTTTGCTGCGTCAATGAGCTTGGCAGGCTCGGGTGACGGCTATCAGCCTATTCCGTACACCAGGATGGCAGCACCTGCTGGTCAGCGTATCTATTTCATGAATCATCATTGGGATCCAGCAACTAAACCTTTGATGTTCAAGTGCCTGGATCTGGGCACGGGAGCTGCCTGTATCGGCTGGGCGCTTGGCAAGCCACTGCCGGCCGGGGATGGCTCGGGGAATAGCTCAGGCACGATGGGCCAAAGCTCCGAATACACCATTGACAATGGAAAACTATATTACGCCTCGCAAGGATCGTCAGGCATCGGTATTGGTTGCTACAACCTTGAAACTGATACGGAGTGCGGCTTCACCTACTTTGGTACGCAAACTACTGGACTTCATATCAATGGGCCGTGGCGGGTAGGAAACGAGCTGTATATGGCAGATACCGACGGCGCAGTGTATTGCGCCAGCCTAGGTAGCAGCTTGTCGCCTTGTGTTGGCAGTAACTACAAAATACCTGCTGCCAACATCAAAATTCACGTTACTAAGCCTGGATTTAACAACTACAACGGCGGTTACCTTGCGGGCAAGGTGATAGCCAACAAGGTTTACATCACTTCTATTCAAAGTGGTACCAAATACACCAACTGCTTTGACAGCACAACCAAAATTGCATGCTGGAACACCAGCGCGCCCACCGTCGGTACCGCTCCCTACAACTTCTTCACCGCTGGAAGCGACAATTTTAACGTCAGTAACTTTCTGTACTACGACGTTAGCGGCTCTCCAGTGGCAATCTGTACCATGCTCAAAACTCCAGCCGCGCAACTGTGTGTTGATACAGTCAACGGTACGGCGAAGTCTGGGCTAGCAGTCGTGTTGCCTGGGCTTGTGGATTTTGGTGCCGGCCTAGAAACTTATCTCGCGGGTAAGACGTACTTTGTCAAAAGTCTGTACCAGTTTGAGTCCCGCGAAGACGCCTATTGCTGGAACTGGGCAACGCAAGCGGCATGTACCATCGCGCCGTTGGGCAAGATTGCCAATAACCCGGGAGGCTACGTCGCCAATTACGGGTCAAACTCAGACGACCAAGGCTGCGTCTGGGTCTACGGCCATGCCGGGAAGCTTTGGCACTTCAACACCAACAGTATTGATGTGACTACAGGCTTGGCCAAACCCTGCGGCGGGGGCTCAAAGTTCATCAAAGTCTTCCAGCCCCTGCAATACTGCTCAGGCCCCAAACCCTTCCACTGGACAAGTGTTGAAGTCAAAGGTGCGCTGTTAGCCAACTATGACAAATTCATTGTCAACATACTGAACAGCAGCAACGTCGTGCTGTTCACCAAAGACCTGAAAGCCACAGGCCAGCTGCAAGCCAACATCACAGGCATAGACGCGCAAACACTCAGCCAGCCTTTGAAAATTGAAATTGAATACGTGCCCAAACCAGGCATGGGCGCATCAGACCAGCCTTACCTTGAAGTGCGTTACAACGCACCACCGATTGAGTTTTGCTTTAAAAGCACACACACCTGTGAGCAAACCAAGATCACCAACACGGTTGAAACGCCCGACCCGGCCAAACAAGGCTCATACATCAGCGTCAAAGTCGATGTGGTCAAGCCGCGCGACTGCACGGTCACGCCGCCACCCCCGCCAAGCTGCGGCACAGCCACAACACCCGCATGCTGCGGTCAGCCTGGCCAGCCTGTCTGCCCAAGTCCGATCTGCGGCCAGCCTGGTCAACCCAGGTGCCCCGACCCGGTTTGTATACCCGGCACACCTGGCTGCCCCATTATTGGCATTGGCTGCACACCCGGCGACCCGTTATGCAACCCGGTACGTCCACCGCCACCCAAACCAGTTTGCCTGACGGGTGACTGCGCACCAAAAGCCGAGCAGTCAACTGGACAAGAGTTCAAAGAACCAAAAGTTGCCTGCGTGCGCAAAGCAAAGCCCGTTGAAGCGCCAGTCGCGGCAGCCAAGCCAAGGCCAAAACCAGCGGTTGCAGCAGCACCGCCCGCACCTGTCGACCCGAACGCGCCACCCAAACCAAAACCCAAGCCACGGCCAAAACCCGCGCAGCCTAAACCCATCGCTCAAGATGACGACTGTTAAGCCAACTCAAGGATTTGATATGCAGCACATCAAAAAAACCTGCGCACAGGCATGCCTGGTAGCCAGCTTGTTCGCAGCAGCAGGCCATGTTCATGCACAACTCGGGTCAGCCGAAGGCGGCATTGCCAGCCTGACCAGCCTGGTGCAAGTGTGTACAGACGCTTATCCGCAACAAAATTTGCCGATAAAAGTCGTTTTGCAAGCGGCGCTGAAGGGCAGTTTTGGCGAGGGGCCGCTGGGCGACATGAAATACAGGCAAATGTTGTCAGGTGCTGAAGTTAAAGCTTATACGGCTCAATCTGTTCTGGACTTGAAGCAGCAGTTACGCCAAGGCAAGCTTGATTTGCAAAAAGCGTGTCTGACGAAATAAATAGATTGGGCGTTAGTGATTGTGACTACAGCTATCGGCCAGCGTCGCGTTTGACGACCACCCCAACGAGCTGCGCTTTAGCGACCGCATACAAACTGTGACGGTAGATTCGATGATGGCATTTTTTACCAGCCGCAACAAGGGCTGGCAAATGCTACCCATCAAAACGCAGAGCCAAAACTAGCAATAAGTTTAAAGAACAAGTTTTGACGCTTTTCAGACATCAAATTGGCATGCAATCCAATGAATTCGGGCGCAAGCAGCTCCTAAAAAAGGAGCGCATATTTTCAGCCCGCAGCCCGCTTCTGCAAAATCTCAAACGCGGGCAGCGTCTTACCTTCCAGCACTTCGAGGAAAGCGCCGCCGCCTGTCGAGATGTAATCGACCTGGTTTTCAATGCCGTACTTGGCTATGGCGGCTACGGTGTCGCCACCCCCTGCGATAGAGAAGGCGCTGCTTGCTGCGATGGCCTTGGCGATGCCTTCGGTGCCGTGCGAGAAGGCTTCAAATTCAAACACGCCGACCGGGCCGTTCCACACAATCGTGCCTGCGGCCATGAGTTGCGCGGCCAGAATGGCGGTGGTTTTGGGGCCGATGTCGAGGATCAAATCGTCGTCTGCCACATCGGTTGCTGCCTTGATGGTGGCCGGCGCGTCAGCGGCAAAGGTTTTGGCGGTGACAACATCGACAGGAATGGGCACGGCGGCTCCACGCGCTTTCATGGCCTCAATCACGGCTGTTGCCTCGGCCAGCAAGTCTTTTTCAGCCAGACTTTTACCGATGTTCAAACCAGCAGCCAGCATGAAAGTATTGGCGATGCCGCCGCCCACAATCAGCTGGTCTACATTTTCAGCCAGCGCCTTCAAAATCGTGAGTTTGGTAGACACCTTGCTGCCCGCCACAATCGCCACCAACGGGCGACCCGGGTTGGTTAAAGCTTTTGTAATAGCGTCCATCTCAGCCGCCAGCAGCGGCCCGGCGCAGGCGATTTTTGCGTACTGGGCGATGCCGTAGGTGGACGCTTCGGCGCGGTGTGCGGTGCCAAATGCGTCGTGCACAAACACATCGCACAGCGCGGCCATTTTGCGAGCCAGCGCCTCAATGTTTTTCTTTTCACCGACGTTGACGCGGCAGTTTTCCAGCATCACCAGCTCACCCGGTTTCACCGTTACGCCACCCACCCAATTGGCTACCAGCGGCACATCACGCTTTAACAACTCACCCAGGCGTTTGGCCACGGGTGCAAGCGAATCAGCGGGTTTGAATTGCCCTTCAGTCGGGCGACCCAGGTGCGAGGTAACCATGACAGCAGCGCCCGAATCAAGCGCCAACTGGATACAGGCCATCGAGGCACGGATGCGGGTGTCTTCAGTGATGTTGCCCTGCGCGTCTTGCGGCACATTGAGGTCAGCACGAATAAAAACACGCTGGCCTTTGATTTGGCCCTGCGCACACAAGTCGGTAAAGCGGATGAAGTTCATGCTGCAATTGTAAAAGCCGACATGGCCCGCAATAAGCGTGAATTGGCGTAGTCAAATTACCGGCTCAGCCACCAAACGCATGGACGTGTCCGTACAAGCAGGGGCCGCGGGACTGGCTTTGCCAGACCGCAGGCGCAGCGGCCCCCTCGGGGGGCAGGAAGCGACACGCAGTGCGCGACCGTGGGGGCTACCATTTCAAACCAATGTGCAGTGGCAGGTACACCGCCATGCCCAACACAATCGTGCCCAACACACCTTTACGCCAGTAAAACCACAGCGCGCCAGCCGCCACCGAATAAAGGCGCGCATCTTTCAGGCTGGAGATGAGCTGCCCCTGCGTCATCACTATTTCAGGCACCACCACGGCTGCCAGTGCGGCAATGGGGGCGTAATGCAAGCCGCGTTCGGCCCAGCCTGGCAATTGCCAAGGCTTGCTGGAAAAAAAGAAAAACGAGCGCGTCACCACGGTCACCAGCGCCAGGCCAATGATGGTCACAACCGTCCAGATGTCGGTGTGATTCAGGGCCTGGTTCATGGTTTGCGATGAACAGGTCGGGCGGGCTGCGTTTTTTCAAGCAGCAGACAAACCGCAACCGCAGCGGCAATGGCCACCAGAATGTTGAGCTTGAAAGGCAGCGCAAAGGCCGCGACAGCCGCCGTACCCGCCACACCCAATGACACGATGCGTAAATTTGTGGTGGCCAGCGAGCACAGCAAACCCGTCAGCGCCAAAATCGCCGCAAACCCCAAGCCCCAGCTCATGGGAATCGAATTGGCCAGCGCAATACCCAGCAAACCCGAGCCGACCCAACTGAACCAGTTAATCGCGCAGTTGCCCGCCAGATAAGCTTCTTGCGCACGAATGGTGACCGGGTCTTGCGAGGGGTGCGGGAAGCGTTTGGTAAACAGCACATAGCTCAAGTCTGCCGTGAAATAACCGCTGACCAGACGCCGCCACAGCGGCTGGTGCATCACATAGGGCCGCAGATGCGCGCTGAACACCGCAAAGCGCAAGTTGACGCAAAACCCGGTGGCCAGCACCACCCACATCGGTGCGCCCGCCACAAGCAAGGGCAGCGCCGCCAGTTGCGAACTGCCGGCAAACACCAGCACAGCCATCAGCAGTGTTTCCGTCAGGCTCAGCCCTGACTTGATCATGGCGACGCCGGTCATCAAGCCCCACGCGGCGATGCCGGGGGCCGATGTCGCCATGTCCAGAATGCCGCGCTTGAAGTCTGCGTGTTTGTAAAGGGCCGTCACTGTGGATTTGCCTCAGGCGGCGCGGTAAATCTCATGCCAGGCTTGATATCAAAACCGCGCAAAAAATCAGCCACTGGCAGTGATTTACCACCCGCTTTTTGCAAGCGTGTGATGCGCAGCGTGCCATCCCCTGTGGCAACGTCAATGCCTTCATTTTTAACGTCTAATATGCTTCCAGCCGCCATTTTATGGGCGCAAGCAGCTATTAATACATGAGCATCCTGCAACTTGATGACGTCGTTACCCAGCACGCTGCTGGCGCCGGGGAAGGGATTGAACGCGCGGATGCGGCGCTCAATCACGACGGCGCTTTGCTGCCAGTCGATTTGCGCTTCATGTTTTTCAATTTTGTGCGCGTAGGAGACGCCTTCAGGCGGCTGCTTGACTGGCCTGAAGCCGCCGCAGGCTGCAATCTCAAGCGCCTCCACAATCAAACGCCCACCGAGCGCGGCCAGCTTGTCATGCAGCGTTGTGGTGGTGTCACGCGGCCCAATCGCCAGCTTTTCAACCAGCAGCATGTCACCGGTGTCCAGCCCCGCATCCATCTGCATGATGGTGATGCCGGTGTCTGTATCACCCGCTTCAATGGCCCGGTGAATGGGCGCTGCGCCGCGCCACCGGGGCAACAGCGAAGCGTGGATATTCAGGCACCCTTGCCGGGGCGCATCCAGCACCCACTGCGGCAAAATCAGCCCGTAAGCTGCCACCACCATCACATCGGCCTGCGCAGCGTCGATCGCGTCTTTGGCTGCTTGCGCGTCATCCGGATATTTGCCGTCAAGGCGCAAGCTACGCGGTTGTTCAACGGGAATGTTTTGGCTTTGCGCCCACTGCTTGACGGGCGATGCCTGCAACTTCATGCCGCGCCCAGCGGGCCGGTCGGGTTGGCTCAGCACCAGGGGGATGTCAAAACCAGCAGCGTGCAGTTTTTCAAGTGCCACACGGGCAAACTCTGGCGTGCCTGCAAAGATGACCCGCATCAGTCGCCCATCATTCGGATTTAAGCTGCTTGATCATCTTGGTCTTGATGCGGTTGCGCTTGAGTGGCGACAAATACTCCACAAACACCTTGCCGATCAGGTGGTCCATCTCGTGCTGAATGCACACAGCCAGCAAGCCTTCTGCCTCATGGGTTTGCACCACACCTTCCAGATTCAAGGCTTGCACTTTCACGCTGGTGGAGCGCTCCACGCCGTCATAAATGCCGGGCACTGACAGACAGCCCTCGTCGTTGACCTGCTTTTCAGGGCTGGCCCACACGATTTCCGGGTTGATCAGCACCAAAGGCTGGTCACGCCCTTCGCTCACGTCAATCACCACCAGGCGCTGATGCACGTCTACCTGTGTCGCGGCCAAGCCTATGCCCTCGGCTTGGTACATGGTCTGAAGCATGTCATCTACCAGAGTTTGCGTGCGGGCATCCACAACGGCAACCGGTTTGGCAACGGTGTGCAGGCGGGGGTCGGGGTAGCGGAGAATGGTCAGTTGTGTCATGGGCAGGCAATCAGATGTCGCTATTTTCGCAAATTTTCGGTACTTTTAGGTGTGCAAGGGCTTGCCGGTACGCATTTTCGTTGCCTAATCAAGGGCTTAGGTACAAAATTGAGAGTAGATTATCAAGATAGGGCGTGGCTTATTTGCCGCATGAAGTGCATCAGGCCAGCCCCAACATGACCCGAGCAAGCTTAAAAGATCTTCAAGATGCAACCTATTTCTGGTCACCTCAGCCGTATTTCAATAGCCTTGGGCCTGCTGGCGGCAACGGTATTTGCGCACACCCAAGCACTGGCGCAAAACTTCCCGATTACCGCCAATCAAAAAGCCACGGCCAACCAGGTAGCGCAAACCGGCATTCCGGTAGGTGACCTGTTGCCCAATGCGCCTGACACGTACACCGTCAAGCGTGGTGATACCTTGTGGGGCATTTCGGGCATGTTTCTAAAAAGCGCCTGGCGCTGGCCCGAGCTGTGGGGCATGAACCTGGAAGACATTAAAAACCCGCACCGGATTTACCCGGGCCAGCAGTTGTACCTGGACAAAGCCAATGGCCGCGCAACATTGCGCACCCGCCAGGCCGGTGCCAGAGATGGCCCACCGACGGATGCGGTCAGGGTATCGCCGCGTACCCGCTTTGAGTCACTGGCCGATGCATCCATACCTACATTGGCCGCCAATGTGATTGAACCTTTTCTGGCAGAACCGATGATTGTTGATCCGGCGGCGTTTGCCGTTGCGCCGCGCATCGTGGCGGCCCAGGAAGGACGCGTGCTTTTAAGCCGTGGCGACCGCGCCTATGCGCTTGGCGAATACACCGGTAGCGGCACGGGCAAAACCTTGAGCGATGCCAAGGGCCAGCCGTTGGACTACCGCGTATTTCGCAATGCGACCCCTTTAAAAGACCCGACGACCGGGGTCATTCTTGGCTATGAAGCTCAGTTTGTCGGCAAAGCTGAATTGGTCAAAGGCGAGTCCACCCAGCAGGTGCTGAACAAAGACGGCAAAACCACCACCGAGATCGTGCCCGCCACCATTGACATCATGGTCGCCAAAGAAGAGATGCGCGTTGGAGACCGCTTGATTGCCGAGCCCGAGCGGACATCACAAAGCTACGTGCCGCATGCGCCCGCCATCCCCATCACGGGTCAGATTGTCTCGATCTACGGCAGCGCTGTGCGTTTGGCGTCTGAAAACCAGGTGGTGGTGGTGAACAAGGGCAGCAAGGACGGCATGGAACGCGGCCATGTGATGGCCATTTTGAAAGACGGCGAACGCCTGGCTGACCGCACCGACCCATCCAGACAGCAGATCAAGCTGCCCAATGAGCGCAATGGTTTGCTGATGGTGTTTCGCACCTTTGAAAACCTGTCTTACGCGCTGGTGCTGCAAATCACCGACGGCGTGAAGGTTGGCGACCGCATCGTCAACCCGAATTGACGCTTTCTTCAGGCCTCGTTTTGGAGCGCGCTGAACTCAAGGCCTGGTTGCGCCTGACCTTGAGCCCCGGTGTGGGCAACGACACCGCGCGCAAGCTGCTGGCCGCTTTCGGGTCGGCTGAAGCTGTGTTTGGGCAAAGCCCAGCTGCCTTGCGCCAACTGGGTGGTGACAAGCTGGTCAGCGCCATCACCACTGAACCGCCCAAGCTGGCCGGGCTGCTGCAAGCCACGGTTGACTGGCTGGCGGCCAGCGAAGACCGAGTTGTAGCACCGATTGGCAGCGCGCACTACCCAGCCGCTCTGCTCAACATTGAAGACCCGCCATTGGTGCTTTACATGATGGGAAGCCAATTAATTCGGGCCACATCACCAAGTACATCAGCTATTAATAACGGAGCGAAAAATCTTGCCATTGTTGGCAGCCGCAACCCCACACCGCAAGGCGAGGCGAATGCCCGGCAGTTTGCCAAAGCATTTGCTGAGCAGGGCTTGTGCATTGTGTCTGGCATGGCGCTGGGCGTGGATGGTGCGGCGCATGACGGCGCTTTGCTGGGCTGCGCTGATCTGGGGGGCTGCGCAACGATTGCAGTCGTTGGCACAGGGCTGGACCGCGTCTATCCCAAAAAGCATTTGGCATTGGCGCATCGCATCACGGCCAATGGGTTGATCATCAGCGAATTCCCGATCGGCACGCCGCCACTGAACGCCAACTTCCCCAAACGCAACCGCATTATTTCGGGCTTGTCCGTCGGCACGCTGGTGGTTGAAGCAGCGCTCAAATCAGGCTCGCTCATCACGGCGCGGCTGGCCAGTGAGCAAGGCAAAGACGTGTTTGCCATTCCGGGCTCCATTCATTCGCCGCAGTCGCGGGGCTGCCATTATTTGATCAAGCAGGGCGCCAAGCTGGTTGAGACAGCGCAGGACGTGATGGAGGAGTTGAAGATTCCTCTTTCTTCAATCGCGACGCTGCTCAATGATGACGACGAAGAACAACCCGAAGGTGATTCATCCTTCCTGTCAGCTCTGGGCTTTGACATCGTCAGCCTCGATGCGCTGCAAGCCCGCACAGGACTGCCCACGCCCGAGCTGCAAGCCAAACTGCTGGAGCTGGAGCTCGACGGTTTTGTTACGCGGCTACCCGGCGGGCTGTTTCAACGCCAGGCTGCTGGTTGATCGCGGCATAGTCCTTCATCAGCCCCGCCCATTGCAGGCGTGCGGTTTTCACATTGCGCTCTTTCACATGGCCGTAGCCTTTGATAAGTTCTGGAATGCGCGCCACGTCAACCGCGACAGCATGATTGCCAGAATTCAAGGTTTCAAGCAACGTATCAATCGAAGCGGTGTACTCCCCGATCAGCGCGCGCTCCATCTTGCGCTCTTCAGTCTTGCCAAACACGTCAAATGCCGTGCCGCGCAAACCTTTTAATGTGGCCAGCAGTTTAAAACCCGTCAGCATCCACGGGCCAAACTTTTGCTTTTGCAATTCGCCCTTTTCGTTTTTATTTGAAATCATCGGCGGCGCCAGGTTGTAGTTGAGCTTGAAGTCGCCTTCAAACATGGCGTTGACCTTGTTTAAAAACGCTGTGTCGGTGTGCAGGCGTGCCACTTCGTATTCGTCTTTGTAGGCCATCAGTTTGAACAGATAACGCGCCACGTTTTGGCTCAACAATGTTTTGCCCAAAGTGGACTCTACACGCTCCACCTTGCGCACATACGCTTCGTATGTTTTTGCGTAGTCAGCGTTTTGATAGGCGGTTAAAAACTCAACCCGTTTGGCAACCAATGCATCGACGCTGTCTCTTGCTGTGGGCATCGCAATGACCTGCGCGGGCGCAAACAATCGTTCAACCGACGGCAGGTCATGCGCCGCGCGACGTCCCCAGGCAAAGGCCGTTTTGTTGTTGTCCACCGCCACCGCGTTGAGTTCCATCGCGCGAATCAGCGAGTCCAGGCTTAGCGGTATCCAGCCCTTTTGCCAGGCATAGCCCAGCAGCATCGGGTTGGTATAAATGCTGTCGCCCATGAGTTTGGTGGCGGCCAGGTCGGCGTTGAAGGTGCCAACATTCTCAGCCCCCACGGCCTTGGCGATCTCAAGCTGGCAAGCACCGCCTGGATTTGTCCACGCGCCGTTGTGCACAAACGATGCGGTGGGCGCGCTGTGGGCATTCAGAGCCACATGCGTTCTGCCTGCCAGCATGCGCAGCATGGTTTCCTTGTTGGCGGCCACGATGGGGTCGCAGCCAATGATCAGGTCAGCACTGGCCGTGCCCACCCGCGTGGTGAAAATATCGCCCGGTGCATTGCTGATGAGCACATGACTCCAGGTGCTGCCGCCCTTTTGCGCCAGGCCCGCAGCGTCTTGTGTGACGATGCCCTTGCCTTCAATGTGCGCCGCCATGCCGAGCAACTGGCCGATGGTGATGACGCCCGTGCCGCCCACACCAGCCACCACGGCGCCCCAGACTTGCGCCTTGAGCAGTTCAGGAATTGCAGGTTCGGGCAGCTCGCCAAGCGTGAAAGGGTTCAGCGTGTTGTCTGCCTTGCTTTTTTTCTTGAGCTGACCACCTTCAACCGTGATAAAGCTTGGGCAAAAGCCTTTGACGCAGGAGATGTCTTTGTTGCAGGTGCTCTGGTTGATTTGCCGCTTGCGGCCAAATTCAGTTTCCAGCGGTTCTACGCTCATGCAGTTGGACTGCACGCTGCAGTCGCCGCAACCTTCACAGACCAGCTCATTGATAACGACGCGCTTAGCCGGATCCACCAGCGTGCCGCGCTTGCGGCGGCGGCGCTTTTCGGTCGCGCAGGTCTGGTCGTAAATGATGACTGTGCATCCTTTGATCTCGCGCAACTGCTTTTGCAGCGCGTCCAGTTCGTCACGGTGGTGAACAGTCACACCTTCAGCCAGGGTGACGTCGTCGTACTTTTCCGGCTCATCGGTCACGACGATGGTTTTGATAGCGCCTTCTGCCCGCATGGACTGGGCTATTTGCCCAACAGAGTGGCCTTCAGGTCGTTCGCCCACCTGCTGGCCACCGGTCATGGCCACAGCGTCGTTGTACAAAATTTTGTAGGTGATATTCACGCCTGCGGCAATGGATTGGCGAATTGCCAGCAGGCCGCTGTGAAAGTAGGTGCCGTCACCGATATTGGCAAAGATGTGCGTGTCTGTCGTGAAGGGTTGCTGGCCCACCCATGGCACGCCCTCGCCGCCCTTCTGGGTAAAGCCCATGGTGGACCTGTCCATCCACAGCGCCATGTAGTGGCAGCCAATGCCCGCCATCGCCCGTGAGCCTTCAGGCACTTTGGTCGAGGTGTTGTGCGGGCAACCCGAGCAAAACCAAGGTGTGCGTTCGCTGTCTACCGTAAGCACCGTCAACGATTGCTCTTTGGCTTGCAGCACCGCCAGGCGCGCGTCAATACGGGCGGTCATGTCGGCATCCAGGCCGAGCTTTTTCACGCGCGCAGCAATAGCCTTGGCAATCAGCGCTGGCGACAAATCGGCGTTGGCGCGTAGCAGCGTATTGGCCGATGGATTCGGCATGCTCCACTCACCGCCACCGTGCTGCCCGGCGTCGCCAAACTTGCCAACGATGTTGGGCCGCACATCAGCGCGCCAGTTGTACAGCTCTTCTTTCAGCTGGTATTCAATGACCTGGCGCTTTTCTTCCACCACCAGAATCTCTTGCATGCCGGTGGCAAATTCGCGCGTCAGTTGCGCCTCAAGCGGCCACACCACGCCCACCTTGTGCAGGCGTATGCCCAGTTGTTGGCAGGTTGCATCGTCCAGACCCAAATCCATGAGTGCCTGACGCGTGTCGTTGTAGGCCTTGCCGCTGGCAATCAGGCCAAAGCGGTCGTTTTTACTTTCAATCGCGTTGTAATTCAGCCGGTTGGCGCGAATGTAGGCGAGCGCCGCATACCACTTGGTGTCAAACAGGCGCTGCTCCTGCTCAAGCGGCGCATCGGGCCAGCGGATGTGTACG
>JANOWR010000173.1:0-32168 GCA_031417995.1 Polaromonas sp.
GCTCGTACAGCTTGCCGTCACGCAAAACAACCAGCAGCTTGTGCTGCGCGCCTGCAACAGACATTTGTTTGGGCGCACCGCTGCTGAGTGACTGGCGCGGCAGGTTGCGAATGCGCTGGCTTAGCGCGTCGTCAAGCAGCGGTTTGAGTTGGCCACGTGGCTTGGCATCACTGCTGGGTGGCAGCAACACCAATGACCCGGCAGATTCAGCCCCGAAATATTGCAGCAGGGCAAAGGCATCGTCACCCTTCAGGCCCGCATCTTTGATGAGCGCTTCGCGCAGGGTTTCTTCGGGCAAGAGGTTGTCAAAGTACCACTGCACGGGCCGCTGGGTTGCGCCGTCTTGATGCAGCTGGGTTGCGCGGCTGAGGCCGGGAGCGAGGTCAAAGCTGCCTGACGCATTAGCCCACACAGGATCGTATTCAAAACGCCACAGGTCATTGCCTTCACTGAGTGTGCCAACGCGCTGGTCGTTGAGGTAGGCGTTGAGTGTGCGCATGGTTTTTTAAAACGCTTTTATGGCTTTGTTTTTTGCTGGCTTGCCTTGCAATAACGCCAGCTCGGGCGCGGATTGTTCTGGAATATCAACCGACAGCTTGAGCCCCATTTCGCCCAGCACTTTGAAGACCAGGCCCATGCGGACTGTGTCTTTGCCCAGCTCAACGTCAGACGCAAACTGTTTGCTTACGCCCGCCGTAGCGGCCATGTCGTCCAGGCGGAGTTTGCTGGTGCGCCGCACGGCACGGAGTGCCAGCCCAAGGTCGGCTACAGAGTTGATGGGTAGTTGCATAAAAATCCTGTGATTGCAGGATTTTAATGATAATGCAGCGGTATTGTCAATAAATCCTGCGATTGCAGGATTTATTAATCTTGTACGCTGTGATGGAAGAAATATCCTGCGTTCGCAGGTTTTTAATGCCCGGCCTAAGCCGCCACAGCAACCACCCCAGCAGGCGTCGGCCGTTCGCCCAAAGCGATATCAACCATCATTTCGCTGGCCAGCGTGCCGAGTTCCAGTCGCAGTACATCGACAGACATCGCCGCAGGCACAAGCAAATGCGCCTGGATTTTGAAGGTCTGTGCGCCTGTTACGCCGGTGCGAATAATCTCGGTGTGCAGGTTTTCGATGCTGATGCCGCGCTGGGCCAATATCTTTGTGAGCTTGCTGACAATGCCCAGCCGGTCTTCGCCGACCAGCTCCAGCTCTACCGCGCGTACCGAATCAGGCACGTTGGCACCGTCGCTGCGGCCTATGACGACCTGCAAGCCGCTGGACGCCAGCTCGCGCAGGGCAGCTGCCAAGGCGTCGGCGTTCTCGCGGGGGACCTCAAAGTGCACCGTGCCTGCAAATTCACTGGCCAGCCGTGTCATGCGGCTGGCTGCCCAGTTGGCGCCAAAGCGTTGTGCCCGGTCGGCCAGCAGGCTGACGATGCCGTGGCGGTCCGGCCCCATGATGGAGACAATAAGTGATGTGACGGTGGGCGATGCTTCTTCAGTCAACACGACTGACTTGCGAATCATCGGCGCTTTGGTCGCGAAGGACGGGTCTTGCACACTGGCCGGGACGCATCCGTGCAAGCGGGCGTGGTGCACCACCTTGCTGATCAGTGCCAGGCCCATGGGCGCCAGGGCGCGCTCCCACAACTCTCGTGCTGTCTCGCCCTTTTTTACAAAGCACCAGTCCTGCGCTGCGATGGCACCGGCGTCCCAGCCGTCGGCCAGGTGGTAAATCGAGCCACCGGCAATCGGGTCGCCCTCAAGAATCGTCCATTCAACGGCTGCAATGCCGCGGTGCCGGGGCAGCAAAGAGGGGTGGTAGCCAATGCCTCGCAAACGCGCTCTAGCCAGGGCTTCGTCGCTCACGCGGGCATGGGTGTGCGCGGCAATGATGATGTCGGTGCCCTCGGCAATCGCCTCGCCGGGCACGATGCGCGGGTTGGCCAGCACATGCACAGGCACACCCGCCGCGCGCGCTGCCACGGCCAGCCGGTCGTCCTCGGCAGGCGCGACGACGCTGGTGAACTCTATGCCTTCTTCTTTGCGAAGCGCCTCAAAAACCGAGGCCGCGAAAAACCTGGAGCCTACCAATGCGCATTTCATTGAGACGTCTTTCTTTTCAATCTGTTGCAGGGGAATTGGCCGAAGCCAGCCCATCAGGGCTCTGGCTAAGGGCTCAGGCGGCGATGGCCTCAGGCGCCGGCGCAGTCAGGCCAATGCTGTCGAGCGCAGCGGCCAGCTGGGTCACGGTGCGGTCAACGTTGTGCCATTTGTCGAGCCCAAACAGGCCGACGCGAAAAGTCCTGAAATCTGCACCTTCGTCGCATTGCAAGGGCACACCGGCAGCGGTTTGCAAACCCCGATCCAAAAACTTTTTGCCGGACTGAATGTCTGCGTCCGTGGTGTAGCTGACGACGACGCCCGGCGCCTTGAAGCCTTCTGCCGCAACACTGGGCAGGCCTCGAGATTCAAACAGGGCACGCACTTTTTTGCCCAGCAGTTCCTGCTCGGCCTTGACTCTGGCAAAGCCGTAGGCCTGGGTTTCTTTCATCACCACGGCCAGGCGTGTCAATGCGTCTGTGGGCAAGGTGGCATGGTAGGCGTGGCCGCCCTTTTCGTACGTTTCCATGATTTGCAGCCACTTTTTCAGGTCGCTTGCAAAGCTGGAGCTGGTGGTGCTGTCAATGGCTGTGCGGGCGCGCTCGCTCAGCATCACCATGGCGCAGCAGGGGGAGCTGCTCCAGCCTTTTTGCGGAGCCGATATCAGTATGTCAACACCTGTGGCCTGCATGTCTACCCACATCGCGCCTGATGCAATGCAGTCGAGCACAAACAAACCGCCGACAGCGTGCACGGCATCGGCCACGGCACGCAGGTAGCCGTCGGGCAGCATCATGCCGGCGGATGTTTCAACGTGCGGGGCAAAGACCAGGGCCGGCTTTTCCTTTGCAATCGCAGCTTGCACTTCAGCGATGGATGCGGGCGCCCATGGCACTTGCGCGCCTTTGCTGGCTTGCCGGGCCTTGAGCACAGTGTGCGACGCGGGGATGTTGCCCATGTCAAAAATTTGTGTCCAGCGGTAGCTGAACCAGCCGTTGCGGATGACCATGACATGCTTGCCAGCGGCAAATTGGCGGGCCACCGACTCCATGCCAAAGGTGCCGCTGCCAGGCACCAGCACGGCTGAATGGGCGTGGTACACCTCTTTGAGCATGCCAGAGATATCGGTCATCACATGCTGGAAGCTTTTCGACATGTGGTTGAGCGAGCGGTCGGTGTAGACGACCGAGAATTCGAGCAAGCCGTCAGGGTCAACGTTGGGCAATAGTCCGGGCATAAGGTGTCTCTTAGTTTTGTGAAATGTCGGATTGCCAGCTTAGCACGCCGCGCCGTTTAAGGCACTCACAGGAAAAATCAGCCGACAAGGTGCAGCGGCAGCCCGTAGTCCCGCAGGTTTTTGCGCAGCTCGTCGGGTTGCTCAAGCCAGCGCCCTGCCAATAATGATCTTCTGCACATCCGACGTACCTTCGTAAATCTGGCAGACCCGCACGTCGCGGTAGATGCGTTCAATGGGGAAGTCGCTGACGTAACCATAGCCACCCAACGTTTGCAGGGCTGCGCTGCACACTTGCTCGGCCATCTCGCTGGCAAACAGTTTGGCCATGGCGGCTTCTTTCAGGCAGGGCAGGCCTGCATCGCGCAGGCTGGCGGCGTGCCAGGTCAGTTGGCGGGCAGCCTCAATTTGCGTGGCGCAGTCGGCCAGCCTGAAACCCACCGCCTGATGGTTGATGATGGCGCTGCCAAAGCTGGTGCGGTCTTTGGCGTAGGCCAGGGCCACATCAAACGCGCTGCGCGCCATGCCGATGCTTTGCGCGGCAATGCCGATGCGCCCGCCTTCAAGTGCGCTCAAGGCAATTTTGTAGCCTTCGCCTTCGTTGCCAATCAGGTTCTCGTGCGGTATGCGGCAGTTGTTAAAACTGACTTGCGCGGTGTCGCTTGAATGCTGGCCCAGCTTGTCTTCGAGTCGGTCTGCACTGTAGCCAGATGCGCTGGTGGGCACGATGAAAGCGCTCATGCCTTTTTTGCCCGCGCCCTTGTCTGTGACGGCAATGACGATGGCCACGTGGCCGTTTTTACCGCTGGTGATGAACTGCTTGACACCGTTGATAACGTAACCATCCGCGTCTTTAACCGCTGTGGTTTTAAGCGATGACGCATCGCTGCCCGCATGCGGCTCCGTCAGGCAAAACGCGCCCAGCATGTGGCCCTGCGCCAGCGGCGTGAGCCACTGCTTTTGCTGCCGCGGGCTGCCGTAGCGCATCAAGATGGCATTGACCGGGCAGTTGGTCACGCTGATGGCTGTGCTGGTGCCACCATCACCTGCGGCGATTTCTTCAATCACCACCGCCAGCGTCAGGTAGTCCAGCCCCGCGCCGCCCAGTTCATCTGGCACGCAAATGCCGTATGCGCCGAGTGCGGCCAGGCCCTTGTGTGCTTCAAACGGGAAAGTGTGAGCCTTGTCCCACGCCGCAGCGTTGGGCCACAGTTCTTGCATGGCGAAGTCGCGAACAGCTTCGCGCACCTGATTTTGCTCATTATTCAGTATCAAAATAACCTCCAACCCAATAGATTCGGGCGCAAGCAGCTATTAAATTTATAGTATCTCAATAGCCAGCGCCGTCCCCTCGCCACCCCCAATGCACAGCGTGGCAATGCCCGTTTTCAAGCCCCGCGCCTTCAGCGCATAAATCAGCGTGACGATGATGCGCGCGCCGCTGGCACCGATCGGGTGGCCCAATGCGCATGCGCCGCCATTGACATTAACGATGTCGTGGCTGATGCCCAGCTCGGTCATCGCGGCCATCGGCACCACGGCAAAGGCTTCGTTGACTTCCCACAGGTCAACGTCTTTAACCGTCCAGCCGATTTTCTTGAGCAGCTTGTTGACGGCACCGACGGGGGCAGTGGTGAACCATTCAGGTTCTTGCGCAAAGGTGGCGTGGCCGACGATGCGGGCCATCGGTGTTGCGCCCAACTCCTTTGCGGTTGATTCACGCGCCAGCACCAAGGCTGCAGCGCCATCGTTGATCGATGAGCTGGACGCAGCGGTGATCGTGCCGTCTTTTTTAAACGCAGGTTTCAGGCCTGCAATCTTGTCAAGCTTGACCTTGCCCGGGCCTTCGTCGATGGAGATGACAACGTCGCCAGCACGGGTTTTGACGGTGACGGGTGTAATCTCTGCCGCAAATGCGCCTGATGCGGTAGCTGCCTTGGCACGGTTAACGCTGGCAGTGGCAAACGCATCTTGCGCTTCACGGGTGAACTTGTATTTGTCTGCGCACTGCTCACCAAAGGTGCCCATGGCACGGCCTGGCTCGTAGGCGTCTTCCAGGCCGTCGAGCATCATGTGGTCATAAATACGGTCATGCCCAATGCGAACGCCGCTGCGCCCTTTGAGCAGCAGGTGCGGCGCGTTGGTCATGCTTTCCATGCCGCCTGTCACCATCACGTCGCGGCTGCCCGCAACCAATTGGTCGTGCGCCAGCAGCGTAGCCTCCATACCTGAGCCGCACATTTTTGACAACGTCACAGCGCCAGCGCTGGCGGGCAAACCACCCTTGAAGCCCGCTTGCCGCGCAGGTGCCTGGCCCTGACCCGCCATCAGGCAATTGCCAAACAGCACTTCATCAACTTTGTTTGCGGCAACACCCGAGCGCTCAACAGCGGCCTTGATGGCTGCACCGCCGAGGTCGTGTGCCGACAGCGATGCGAAGTCGCCTTGAAAGGCACCCATGGGGGTGCGGGCTGCGCCGAGGATGACGATGGGGTCTTGCATGTTTATCTCCAAAAAATTGAGGCTATGTTGGTTGGGTGGCTACGTCAAAACGATGTTGTTCTTGTGGCCAAAAAATACGACACCACAAGTTGGGCCGTGACATGATGTTGCGTTGATCGCTTCGCCCATGAAATAGTTGACACGCTTCGGTGTAGTCCTTAAGCGACTCCAATTCGGGCTCTAAGCCCGTCCACGGGTAATTGACCAACAAGCCAAAGCCATGTTGACGAACGCTCGCATCGTCTGCCATCAATAGCTCAAGCGCAGAGTTGATTTCAAGCGCCCGATAGATGCTTGTCTGGCTGCCAGACTCATTAACGACCCAGCTTTGCACGGCTAGCTTTGCAGTGACTAGCGCAGCAACAAGGTCTAACCGAAGCTGCTGTTCGTCAAAAATCAATCGTTGGCGGTCAATCAATTCGTCAAGAGTTTTCTGCTTCGCAGCAAACCAGCTAGTACCAACCGCCAAAAGTAATGCGATTACTGCGACAGCCGTACCAATTGCAGTCATCGCGTTGGCTACAGCGTCTTTTGTGTTGTCTTCTTTAGGCGGCTCTGCCGCGCGCTTTGCATCCGATGCATCAATGGGCGGTTTTGCACTCGTAGTCTTCCCACTGGTTTGGCTGGTCGCCGTTAAGGTTGTCGCTGCATTTGTACTTGTTCCGGCGTTGGCGTTGCTTTTTTCTGCGGTCGCCACCATGGAAGTCAGCGGCGTTGCCATTGCAACGGTTGTGACCAATCGAAAGACCAGCACACCCAAAACAATTACAAGCATCATAGAGACAGCCACACTGGAGAAGGTCAGGAATCTAGTGATTAAAGCGCTCATTGCGGACTGCCCTTTGTGGCAATGCCATTGAGCCAGTCTCGAAAATCCTGACTGGGTTCAGATTGCGCATGCGCGACGACAGAACCCTTGATCAAAACGCCAACTTGCTGCTCGTTATTACGAACCCCATGCTCGACAAATTTAGACCAAGTTTCCTTCACGGTGGTTTGGCTGGTTAGCAGCGCTGTGGGTCTATCTACATAGTTTTTGAGGAAATCGGGGCGATCATTATTAAAACCCGTGTTTTTCATCAACCCCAAAACTTGTGCACCTGCGTCCAAGGCCAGCCATTTTGTTTTTGAAAAACCCAAAACTGCAAAGTCAGCGGTGCTTGGTACGCGCAGCATGACATCTAACAAAATAGCGTCGATGTAGTCGGCATCGGTTCGGGCGCATTTCGCCCGCGATTCAAGCACGCGTGCAAAGTCCACAATCGTTCCCGCTGGGATCAATTTGAATTTTGATTTTTGAGCTTCAAACCAGCGCGTCCAAAGCTTTAAGCGCAAGGGGACATGCTCAAAATCGTCATCGAACCAAAGAATATTCACAAGTTTCGTCATGCAGTCATACTTTCAATTTTTAGTTGATTAACGCGCCGCACCACCCGGTGGCTCTTTAACAATGCCAAGCGGGAAAGTCATGTCAAATTGATAAGAAGCCAAACCGCGTGAGCTGCCGTCTTGATAAAGTACGAAACCTTTGTCTAGAGGCGTAATGGTCATTTTAAATTCGATCTGACACAGTTCGCATAAAAACTTAACGCCCCACAACCCAGCCCCCAAACCAGGCTTTGTCTCAGCTTCGGTACCATACGACCGTTCATAAATCGCTGAACCACGAACGCCATAGCGCAACAAACGATTCTCGATATCCAAGTTGGAGTCGTAGCGCCCGTGGTTAATAAACCGCAGTCTTTTGAGGCTTGGCTCCCATGTCACGTTGAACAAATCCCTCGCATATTTGCCCGCGTTTTCTACCAGATTGAAGACAATTTGGTTTAACCAGATGCGAGGTAAATAGCACTTGGTCTCTACCTCAAAGCCAGTCAGGCCGGGGTCACGCAAGCCGCCTTTAGCCAGCGCATCATGGTGATTTGCTAAAGCCTTCTTCAAAAAATCGTGCAAATCAATCCATTCTGATGAGGCGGATATTTCAAAATTTGCAAGTGCACTCGCTTCTTTATGTCGCTCGATCGCTTTGACAAGAAAGTCGAGATTACGCAAAAAACTATCGTCAATGAGGTCATTTGCAGCGTTCCACGCGGTCGACAAATGTTTTTCTACTGATGCGGCCTGCCCCCCAATCTCGGTATTGCCCATTTTTTGAATCAGCCGCACACGTTTGCGAACCGCGCCATCCGGGTCAAAAGCTTGATTGGCAATGTGGCGCAGCTGCACCATGTTGTCGCGTACGGCCAGCAGCTCACTGCGGCCCGCGTGCAACAAAAATCGACGTGTATGGTCAAGTGGGTTATGCAGCAGTTCCACTTGACTAAACAGGTAAGGCAAATAAGTCTGCACATGGGCAACAACAGGCGCCCACGCTTGCGGCCACGGTTGTGGTCGTTTTTCATCACTTATTTCAGCCTTGTCGTGTAGCGTGATGCCACCCGCCAACTCAAAGTCGGATTTACCAGGCACAGCTTGCAGCAGCGCAAAACCCATCAGGTCTGTTAACCCGAAGTCTTCAAATATCCGGGTTCGCAATTTCCCATGGCTACTTTTTTTAATGTTGTCATCATTTAAATAGTCAGTTCCGAGATACATACCTTGTAGCGCTTCTTGCCGACTGTAAGTAACCGTTTCTTTTGAGTCTTTATTGAGCCGTGCTTGAACGTAGCGCCCCAGGCCATTTTTGTCTTTGGCTGAAACATCTTCAGCAAAGGCAACGAACGCACGCTCGATGGGGTGATTTTTGTTTATCTCGGCGCAAGGCAGGTACTTAAATACCGGTGCATCTTTTAGAGGGTCATTTGCCGGCGAAAAAATCTCTTTTTGGTTGTAACCGTGCAAGGCATAAATTTCATCAGAATCCTCTCGACGCAGCCAGATGTGGACTGCCTGGCATAAAAACACATTCGTCAGGCACGCGCTGATTTTCTTCAACGGGTTAAATTGATTTTCTTCATTGTGCTGACGCCAGTTTGCAAACGATTCGTGGGCTACCAGCCAATTCAATTTACGCATATGCCAAAGCTGACTGGCCTGGTACATGGTCAGTGCAAGCAAGTTGGCTACACGACGTAATGGCACAAAAAGCCGGGTGTCGAACTGACCTTTAGTTAAACCTGCCAAAGTGAGTACGCCAACCACTCGACCGTGTACCAGCAAAGGCAATGCCATCGAGTCAGCCGGCTTTGGGTCGGGGAAACCGTCAAAGTAGGCAACACATTTCTCTTGTTCAGACGCGGCTGAATCGTTTGCCCAAGCTACCGTCTGCTGACCATTGGAGGGATCTTCAGCGCAGATAGCAGCAACCCGGTAGGCTTGCGAGTCAGACTTGGGACCCTGCTCGGCGGCGGCAAGATCCTTTTTGGTTGGATTTTTTACCTCAAGCGACCATTTTGCAAATTGCCGATGGATATCAGCTCGCTTCACGCGATGGAGCAGCAGTCGTGAATACCCACCCGCATGCACCAGCCTCGGCACGCTTTGGGAGTAATCCATCCAGTACAGGTCTGCCACGTCGGCACGCGTCATGCTGACGAGGTGGTGACATACTTTACCGCCATAGCCGCGCAAGAGATGATTGGCCTCCTCAAACTCGAAGCCTGTTTCTGTCTCACTGCTTGCGTCGCTTCCAACAGTGTCGGCGGCGTCTACCAGTTTTCCGCCATGGCTGTTCATCAAATTGTTGACCGCAATCACCTGTGCAGTCCAAGATGCGTTTTGGCGTTCACGGGTTCGGTTCAGATACACGTCTGGCGAATCAATCGTGACGCCTGGTAAGGCTTGTGCGACTGCCTCTCTTAGCTCATCAATCGAATACGAGTTATCAGGCTTATTTGCCAACAGCCTGATAGAGCTCAATTCGTCGACACTGCCAGACGGACTTTGTTCAGCGGACAAAACTTGAATGCCTAACTTTGAATCACGAACGCTGATCCAATATCCAGCTACTGCGCTTTTATCGCGTTCGCTCGTTATCAACTGCGCCCATCTAGCCCACCAGCTACATAGCGCCGCAATGACTTCCCAGTCTTGGCGCTTTAGGTCATCTAGCTTTGCAAAATCATTGGAATAGGCTGACGCGTCAACTTGCAAAAAATAGTCCACAAATGCACGGCGGCAACTCAGTGAACGCGCTTTTGACTCAGGATTAACCAAATCGATCCGGCTCTGTAACGCATCTCGCATCTCAATTTCGTCAGGCACACGGTCTTGCACATCGGCCCACGGCTGATGCACAGCCATATTTGATGCGAACCGTTTTAAGACGTCATTGAACCCCTGATGCACTTCTGCACTGGGTTTTGAATTGGCCTCCCAATAAGGACCAATGACTGGCGCACATTGGTGACTATCTTGGCCGCTGGCGCTTGAAGGCAGACTAAATTTTTGTCCCACTCGCACAACGTAGTGGTCTATACCCAACGCCCCAGCCATCCCGACATTCTCATCTTTCTCGTCGATTAAAAATTTGTTTGGTTTGTTGGTTGGCCCATTTTTTGTTTGTTCATAACACCAAAAAAGAACGTACAAAGACCAGTGCTCAAGCATGCGAGCCAAGGCATGTGCAGGCAATGGGTTGCCGATTTCAGTCAACCACACCGCTCGCTCCAAGTGGGGCAAAAGGAGCAACATGGCTGTTTCCCAGCCAGCGGGTAATACTTGAGGTCTGACGGTCGGGTTGCTTGTTGCAAGCGTTAAAACCCACGCAACACCAGTATCGAAAATTTCTTTGTCATAGAGTTTTTTTCGCGCATCAAGATCGGCAGCAAAGATTTGAGTCGGCGTCTCTTCTCTCATCAAGTCCAAACCGCTTCCGCCATTGTCGAACTGCGATTGAATAACTTTTGGCAAATCAGTCAGCTTATCCACCAACAAGATACGAAACGGGATGTTGTGTGCATAAGCAATCGCATCAACGGCAACTTGATAGGCGTGGTGACCACGCCTGCGCTCACTTGAGCTTTGGTCATCGGCGCAGGGCGACAAAACTTCGATCAGCTTCATTGAATGACCTTTGTTGAACTAGCTTGGTTTGGGTAGTTTTTTCACTTTACCAATTGCCAGCACCACGCGCCGCGATGTCGCCAATTTGGCGAATTTTTTATCAAAGGTGTAGGTCATCATCTCGCCATGGGTTGATGCCAGATGCAGCGCGTCAGCAAAGTCCATACCCTTTGAAAAATCTTTCATTGCCTGTGCAACTTGCGAAACGCTTTCAACCGTGGCATTCGGCAAACCCAGCAAACTGGTCAAACCAGCAGCAAGGGTTTTCTTGTCAATTTGGTAGACATGGCGCAGCACCCATTCAAGCTCCAGCAACGTGGTCTTGGCGATAAAAATGCCATCGGGGTGATTGACCAAATCATTCGCAATGTCGGCTTGCGCCCGGTCATCATCCACCAAAAACCTCACCAAAATATTGGTGTCCAGCGCGATCATGGGTTGTCTTTTTTCCATTTTTCAGTGAATGCGGATGCCAGCTTTTGATCAATCTCATCAAGCGACAACGCTGGTCCCGTGTAATTCATGCAGCCTCTGACAGTCTGGGCGGTGCTTGGGGCAAAGTGGTTCTTGGCAGCAGACAGCAACACGCCTTGCGCATGCGGCTCAATCGCCAGGGTCATACCGTCCGGCCAAGCCAGGGCATCGCGCACTGTCTTGGGAATGACCACCTGGCCTTTGGTACTCAAAGTCGTCGTCAGCTTAGCTGTAGCGCTTGTGGGGTCGTTGACAGTCAACATTTGATATCCTTGTACGTAGTAAGACGAAGTAAGATTATCAAAAATTGATTCCGATGTCAACGTTAAAGCGTTTTTCCTGCTCATACGGGAACACATCAAAAACATGCCCCTCTTGTATACGTTCTTTGTGCATCTGCCAAAAACCGGCATCCAGCAATTCGGCGTGGTGCTGCATGAACACACTACGCACGGCATCATTACCGAGCAAGAAGGGGCCAAAGGTTTCCGGGAAAACGTCTTTCGGCCCGACTGAATACCAGACTTCGCCACTCATTTCGTCTTCTTCATTGCGCGGTGTGGGCACTTTCCGGAACTTGCAATCGGTGATGTATTCAATCTCGTCGTAGTCGTAAAACACGACCTTGCCGTGACGCGTGATGCCAAAGTTTTTCCACAGCATGTCGCCTGGAAAGATGTTGGCCGCCACCAGATCTTTGATCGCGTTGCCGTATTCGACGACAGCGCGTTCAATCTGCTCCTTGGCCGCAGGTTCTTCAACCCCAACATCAAACGCTTCCTGCAAATAGATATTGAGCGGAATCATGCGGCGCTCAATGTACACATGTTTGATGATGACTTCGACCCTGCCATCACCGTCCCGGTCAGATACTTCCAGCTGGCTGGGCGCAAACTTTTCAATTTCAGCAATCAGCTCATCGTCAAAACGGTCACGCGGAAAAGCCACCTCGCTGTACTCCTGCGTGTCGGCCATCCGGCCCACCCGGTCGTGTTGTTTGACCAATAAATACTTGCCTTTGATCTGCTCGCGTGTGGTGTCTTTTTGCGGTGGGTAATAGTCTTTGATGACCTTGAACACATACGGAAAACTCGGCAAGTCAAACACCAGCATGACCATGCCCTTGATGCCGGGCGCGATGCGAAACTTGTCTGTTGAATGACGAAGATGGTACAAAAAGTCGCGGTAAAAAAGCGTCTTGCCCTGCTTGGCCAGGCCCAGTGCATTGTAAATTTCAGCCCGCGGCATGCGCGGCATCATGCTGCGCAAAAACTGCACATAGGCCGACGGTATGCCCATATCCACCATAAAGTAAGCACGTGCAAAGCTGAACAAAATCAAAAGGTCGTCTTCACCAAACAGCGCTGCGTCAATGGCCAGTTTGCCGTTGTGGTTGTGCAGCAGCGGCAGCGCAAACGGATGCTCGGTAAACCCATTGATGATTTTGCCGACCACGTAAGCGCCTTTGTTTCGGTAGAACAAACCGGAGAGCACCTGTATCTGAAAGTTGGCGCGCAGTTTGACGTCGCCCAGACGGGTTTGCAGCGCTTCGACGACGTAAGCCGCGTCACGATCCAGGTCTTCAAAGACCATCTGCAAATCAAAGCTGCCGATGATCTCGGTCACCGTAGCCTTCAAAGTGCCGAGCGCCGGGTAATACGATCGGTAGGTGGGCTGACCATTGGGGTCGCCATTTTCAATGTACTCGGTGCTGACGGCGGGCCGCACAAAGATAAAGTCATTTTGAAAATAACTGCGGTGCAAAATTTTGGTGGTGACCGAATTGAAAAAAGTTTCGGCCAGCTCGGGCTGCTGGTGATTAACCAGCAAGCCGATGTAGTGCAGCTTGACCTGCTGCCACACGTCCATGGTTTGCTCACCCGCTTTAAAGTCGCGTTCAAGACTGGTTGAAGCCTCTCGCACACGCAGGTCGTAAAACTCGATCCGCTCCCGCTGGGCGCGCTGCTGGCCGTGCCAGTCTGCCGTTTCAAACCGCTGCTTGGCACTGGCCGATTCGCCCCTGAACAACTGGTAGTGACGGTTAAAGCCGTCCATCATCGCTTTGGCGATGTCATAGGCTACGGAGGAGTCAAGGCGTTGGGGGAACATGAGGATCAGCTTAATTTTTTATCAAGCAAGCTGGCTGCTTATGCTGGTCTGCGCTGACTTGCGGTCAAACAGCTTTGTGACTGCAGTTGCATGCAGGCTTTGCAGCTGCGCAGGGCCAGACACAGACATCAGCAAGTCTTGCAGCAGACCATCATGCACGCCGTAAATCCAGCCATGAACTGTCACCGCTCGGCCTCGCGCCCATGCGTCCTGCATCACTGTGCTGTGGCACACGTTAACGACTTGTTCAATCACGTTTAGCTCACACAAAATATCAAGCCGTTCATCAGGCCGTGCAGCCTGCAGTCGGTCCTGATAGCGGTCGCGTACATCCTGAATGTGGCGAATCCAGTTGTCTGCCAGGCCAATGCGCGCATTCTGCAAGGCAGCCTGAACACCACCGCAGCCGTAATGCCCGCAGACAATCACGTGCTCTACCTCCAGCATATCAACAGCATACTGAATGGTAGAAAGTGCATTGAGGTCGCTGTGAACCACCACATTGGCGATATTGCGGTGAACAAACACCTCACCGGGCTCCAGCCCCGTGATCTGGTTGGCAGGAACGCGTGAATCACTACAGCCTATCCACATGTAACGCGGCTTTTGCTGCTCGGACAAATTGGTAAAAAACTGGGGGCGCTCCCGCACCGTTTGTGCGGCCCAGATGCGGTTGTGTTGTAACAGGTGACGTAAGGGCATAAATTGATTTTCGAACTACAGAGGGAAGTTAATCAGTTTGGGTACAGAGCAACGCATTTCGCTTCGCTGCATGTACGCTGGTCTGTCCCGCAAATTAAAGAGTTTCTGCAAATAATTCCCGCCCAATCAGCATGCGGCGGATTTCACTCGTCCCCGCGCCAATCTCATACAGCTTGGCATCGCGCCACAACCTGCCCAGCGGGTAGTCGTTGATATAGCCGTTGCCACCAAAAATCTGCACGCCCTCGCCTGCCATCCAGGTGGCTTTTTCGGCGCACCACAAAATGACAGACGCGCAGTCCTTGCGCACCTGGCGCACATGCTCGGTGCCCAGCATGTCGAGGTTTTTACCCACGGTGTAGCAAAACGCCCGGCCTGCCTGCAGCACGGTGTACATGTCGGCAACTTTGCCCTGAATCAACTGAAACTCGCCAATGCTCTGGCCGAACTGTTTGCGGTCGTGGATGTAGGGCACGACGTTGTCCATGACGGACTGCATGATGCCGATAGGCCCGGCGGCCAGCACCGCGCGTTCGTAGTCCAGGCCACTCATCAATACCTTTGCGCCGCCATTCAAGCCGCCCAGTATCTGGCTGGCTGGCACTTCCACATTGTTAAACACCAGCTCGCCTGTGTGGCTGCCGCGCATGCCCAGTTTGTCGAGCTTTTGCGCGCATGAAAAGCCTTTCATGCTTTTTTCAATCAAAAACGCCGTCACACCCCGCGCGCCCAGCTCGGGTTCTGTCTTGGCGTACACCACCAGCGTGTCAGCATCCGGGCCGTTGGTGATCCACATCTTGGTGCCGTTTAGCAGGTAGTAGCCGCCTTTGTCTTCAGCTTTGAGCTTCATGCTGATGACATCGCTGCCCGCGCCCGGCTCGCTCATGGCCAATGCGCCCACGTACTCGCCTGATATCAATTTGGGCAGGTACTTTTGGCGTTGTGCATCCGTGCCGTTGCGTTTGATCTGGTTGACGCACAGGTTGCTGTGCGCGCCGTAGCTCAAACCCACTGAGGCGCTGGCTCGGCTGATTTCTTCCATAGCAATCATGTGGGCCAGATAGCCCATGCCTGCACCGCCGTATTCTTCACTCACCGTGATGCCCAGCACGCCGAGCGCGCCCATTTTTTGCCACAAGTCGGCGGGGAACAGGTCGTTCTTGTCAATCTCAGCGGCGCGCGGGGCGATTTCGGTTTGTGCAAAGTCACGCACCGCATCGCGCAACGCATCAATGTCTTCACCGAGTTGAAAGTTCAGGCCGGGCAAGTCAGTCATGTTTGTATTCCAGATAAGTTCAGTAAGTTTTAGCGACAGGAACAATCGTCTGCTGCATCACAGCACAAGGGGTTTGCTTGCCGCTGGCATCGATGTGCACCACCTCGGCGGTGGTCACGATGATGCGCTTGCCAGCTTTGACAACGCGGCCCGTGGCACGCAGTTCGCCACCGGTAAAGCTGGCCAAAAAATTTATTTTGTATTCGACCGTGGTGACTTCCATGTCGGGCGGCGCAGCAGTCAGCGCTGCATAGCCGCCAGCAATATCGGCCAGCGTGCCCATGGCCCCACCATGAAAGCTGCCCTGTTGCTGCGATACGCGCTCAGAATGCTGCAGAGATACTTCGCATAAACCGGGTTCAACCCGCAGCAGGCTGGCCCCCAGGTTCTGCATCATCCCCTGACGCAAAAAGCTGGTTTCTACCCGTTTGAACAGTTCGGAAGCAGACGTTTGAAGGGTCATGGTTTGGTTGACGTTTACGTAAACGTCAATTATGACTTATTTGATTTTTGTGTCGTTTTTTCAGACTTCGCCAACAGCGTTTTGGCCTCTTTTTCATGGGTTCGAATCTCCGCCAGGTTGGCCTGCAAGTCAATCAGCTGGGCCTCCAGCTTGATGCGGTGGTCGGTCAGCACTTTTAAAAACTTGCGCATTTGTGGCGCGGTGTCGCGCGGGCTGTCGTACGAGTCAATGATCTCCTTGGCCTCCACCAGCGAAAAGCCCAGCCGCTTGGCACGCAACGTGAGCTTGAGCCGGGTGCGGTCACGTGCGGTGTACACCCGGTTGCGCCCGCCTGCACCCTCACGCTGCGGCTGTAGCAGGCCCAAGTCTTCATAAAAGCGCATGGCGCGCGTGGTCAAATCAAACTCTTTGGCCAGGTCGCTGATGGTGTAGGTTGTTGATGATGAGGAGGCCATAGTGATCAAAAGTAATGCGCCACAGTTGGCGCACTTCTAGCGCCGCCCCTACAGTGACTGGAACCTGACGTTTACGTCAACGTCAAGCATGGCAAATAGTACATCAAGCTTTTTGAACAACGCTTGACTAGTTTCTGGGCGACGCACTGCGGTCAGGAAGTGACATGAAGAAACTGGCGCCTGTTGTTGACGTCTCGGCCCAAACCTGGCCGCCGTGTCTTTCGGCGACGCGTTTGACAATGGCTAGGCCCAGGCCATTACCCGGGAAGTCAACGGAAGAATGCAGGCGTTGAAATGCTGTAAACAGCCTGGCACTGTAAGCGGCATCAAACCCAGGCCCGTTGTCCGAGATTCGCAAGACAACTTCAAGCGCTGACTGACCCGGCAGCAATGCCACGCCAATCCATCCATCGGCTCGCCTGGACGTAAATTTCCAGGCGTTGGCTAGCAAGCATGCCAGCGCTGCTGTTAACAGCTTTCTGTCAGCCACCACCGAATGGCCGGCCGGCAATTCAACCGTCACAACGCGCAAGGGGTCACCCTTGCGAAAATCGTCCATCAGGCTACTACAGACTGCGAAGAGGTCTATCTCTTGCAGGTCTGAGCCAAGCGCGGGCAATTGCACAAGTGTTTTCAGGTCATCTACCAATTTGGCAAGTTGCCAGCTACTGGCTTGAATACGTTGAACATAATGCCGCCCAGGCTTGTCCAGTACGTTTGAATAGTCGTTCATCAGCAGGGTAGCGAAGCCGTTAACAACATGTAACGGGCTTTGCAAATCGTGCGCCAGCGCATAGGTAAATGCAGCCAAGTCGCGGTTTGCGCTGGCCAGCTCGACTTGCAAACGCGCCAACTCAAGCTCCATTTCCATATTTTCACGCCTCAGCGCCCTGTCAACAAGGTGGCGGTCACTGACATCGGCAATGCTCACCAAAACGGCTTGGTGGCCGTTCCAGGCAATGCGGTTGCAGGCCAGTTCCACCAACACAAGTTGGCCGTCCATTTTTTTCTGTTTGCAAATCAGAGGGGCAAATGAAGTTGCCATTGCGCCCTGACCGCGCTTTAGCTCACTGAGCAGCGACGCGCCCTCTCCATCTGGAAACAACACGCCCATTTTGAGCTGAACAAACCGCTGACGCTCAATAATATAAAACTCGACAGCTGCCTGATTAACCGCAAGGATAAGCAACGACGTGGTGTCAAACAGCCACATAGCATTCGGGTTGGCCTCAAAAATGAAATGGTTAAAACGCTCGCTGTCTTCCAGCATGTGCTGGAGTTTTTGCGTCGAAGCCACGTCACGCAGGCTAACGACATAGCCGGTTGCCAGACGCCTGAAACTGTAGCTGGTCCAGCTGTCTTCAAACTTCTGGTTTGCTGTAAAACTGTGATGATCAGATACGGCGAGCAACTCCATCACCACACTTTGGTGCACATCTGCAATCTCGTCTGGTACCAAGTCCCAGAACGCCCGCCCGGTAGCGACGGGCGAGGTGCAATGCAACAGGGCCAGGGCTCTTGAATTGAAATCAGTAATTTGCCAATTTTCATTGAGCAGCAGCATGCCGTCATCTTCAAGAACAAAGGCCTCCCACGCGGACTCGTCCATAGCTGTCGGCCCATCGGGGGCACTAGACTCTCTCATCGTGGTGGATGGGTTCAAATACTGTGGGTGGCAAAACGGCTAAACGGACAGGTGCACGCGTAACGCGTTTTGGCACAGGCGGTGCATTACCGCGCCATGTCATATTGGCATTGACCAATGCCGTCAGGTAACCCTCCAGCCATTCAAAATTAACAGGCTTTTGCAGCAGATGTGCATGCTGAGGCAGGCCGCCACGCGACTTGATCGCCTCAGCGGGCAAACCGCTGATGACAAGTATCTGCATTTCGGCCAGGCGAGCGTTGCGCTTGATGGCCTTGAGCATTTCAAGGCCGTCCATCGAGGACATGGCCAAGTCCGTGATGAGTAAATCTGGCCGCATGCTGGCAATGTCCATCAACGCCTCCAGCGCTGAAGACATGAAAGTGCAGTCAACAGGCAAAGCCCAGTCTTCAAACTGGCACAGGTACAAGTCGCGGGTGCTTGCATCATCTTCGACCACCAAAACGCGCAGACGGCTTGCTTGTTTTACATCCACTTTGACTCGCTTGGGATTGGTTTTTGCCATGTGGAAATTGATGGACTGTAAGGCAATCCGGCGGTGTCCACCGAGTGTTTTCCAGGCGTCAATTTCACCTTTTTCAACCAGTGACTGCACCGTGGCAACAGACAGCCCCAACAACTTGGCCGCGTAGCTGGTGCCGCAATAGTCTTCACTGGAGAAGTCTGGAGCAGTGATGGCTTCTTCAAAAGATTTAAGGCTAGCTGGTATGAGCGCCCCTTGATGACTCTTATTTTTCATTTTTACAACCTGAATTTATTTTGCTTTGGAAACTTGTCAGCTACAGCGCCGTCATGCGTGGTCGTCAGATAGCAATTGCCGCGCCAGCCAGTGTGAAGAAAAACGTGGCTCCCAGGCCCGGTGCTGCCTCGGCCCACAGCAACCCGCCGTGTCGGGCCACAACGCGGCTGACTGTTGCCAAACCGATACCTGTTCCGGGAAACTCCAACGGCGTGTGCAGACGTTGAAAGGCAATGAAAAGTTTGTCAGCATAGGCCATATCGAATCCAGCACCGTCGTCCTTTACAAAAAACACGGGCTCTCCGGCAGCATCGCGCTTTTGGCTGACATGGATGTTGGCTTCAGCTTGCTGCGATGTGAATTTCCAGGCATTGCCCAGCAAGTTTTCCATCATCACCTTGATGAGCTGCGTGTCGCCCTGGGCCTGCAAATCAGGCTCAATATGTAGCCGAACCCGACGCTCCGGCTGGCGAGCCTGCCACTCCTTCAAAATCTGCTTGCTGATGGCCGTCAGGTCTATTGCCTTGTAGCGCAACTGCATGCGTGATACTTGAGCCAGTGACAGCAAATCCTCAATAAGTTTGCCCATCTGTTCAACGCCCACCTGAATACGGGTCAAGTAATGCTGCACCTTTTCACCGGCATCACCTGGCAATTGTTTGGCTAACAAACGGCTGAAGCCGTCGATGGTGTTGAGCGGGGAGCGCAGATCATGCGAGACCGAATACGAAAAGGCTTCCAGCTCCTGGTTTGACAGCCTGAGCGCGGCAGTGCGTACCGCCACCTTTTGCTCCAGCTCGGTATTGAGCTGACTGACTTCGCCCAGCAGTTGTGCGTTTTCTATTGCCATGGCCGCCAGTTGCGCCAGCTCGATGGCCACATACTCGTCTTCCAGTGTGAAACCGGTTTCATATTTGTCAGACAGCTGAAGCAGGCCCATATTTTTTCCATTCCGGCCCATCAGAGGTACCGCCATCCAGCCACACATTGGCGGGTGAGTGGCCGCCTGACCCCCGCTTTGCCACTGGGGATCGGCTTCCAGCTCAGCCTGTGTCATGCGCACAGCACGGCTACTGTTGCAAACAGTGGCGTAAATGCCGCTGCCATCTTGCGGTGTGACCATGCTGCGGTAGAGCCCATGTTCGCCTGACTGCGAGAGCACCTGAGTGGCATGCATACCCGCGCTGTCAAGGTTCAGGCTGACCGATACCTGATGCGCGCCAATCACGCCGCGGGCCTGGTCAGCAAATTCTTGCAGCATGTCATCAAGCGACTGATGCCAGGTGATGGCCTGGGCAGCATCGGCAGCGCGCTGTAGCGTGTACAAATGCTCCTGAACCTCATTTTCTGCCTTGACCTGAGCCGTCATGTCCAGAGCTACCACGAAGTGCGCGTGACGGCCCGCATGTGGGATCGGTTTTGACACGACGTTCACGGGAAAAACCTCACCGTTTTTGCGGCGATGTTGCCAAACAACTCTTTTCAAAGATGGGTTTGGCGACGAGTTTTGCGCCAGATGTTTGTGCAAAGAGGCCCACTCTGACTCAGGGTGGATGGCGTCCAGCGTCATCGACAGAAATTCCTCCGCAGAATAACCGTAGCTTTGAACCGTCGCCTGGTTCACGGTCAGAAATTTAAAACTGCTGGTGTCATAAATACACATGGGCACCGGCGCTTTTTCAAACAGCGCCGAGTAGCGCTGCTCGCTGTCGACCAACGCCTGCTCGGTCAGTTTGCGTACAGATATATCTCGTTCAATACCGACCCAATGGGTATAGCGACCCGTCGCGTCTGCAATCGGTGCAAGGTCAATCTCGGCCCAATACTCCTGGCCGCTCTTGGTGTATTTGATCAGTTCTGACCGCACTGGCTGCCATTGCTTGACGGCCGCATCTATGCGGTCAAGCTCAGAGCGCTGGGTTTTAGGGCCTTGCAGCAGGCGCGGCGATTTTCCTAAAACTTCTTCTTTGCTGTAGCCGGTATGACGCTCAAACGCCTGGTTGACAAATACGATGCGTGGATCTGTCCCACAACAGTTCTCAACCTCGGCAATCACCACCATGTCGTTCAAATTGGCCACACAGGTTTGCATTAAACGCATCTGTTCTTGCGAATGCCGCATTTGCGTGATGTCCTGAAAGGTACCAGCCAAACGTACAACTTTGCCGTCTTGCTGGATCGCACAGCCCTGGGCACGCACCCAGATTTTTCGACCCTTGGCAGTAATCAGCGGCAGCTCCAGGTCCCACGGTGTTCCGTGCGCTAAGCCTTGTCGTACGGCTGCAAGGATGGCGGGTCTGGCCTCTGGCGCATAAAACTCAATGGCTTTGGTCAAATCAACCCCGGCCACATCGTCTACTTCATGAATACGAAAAGTTTGCTCTGACCAGATCGGCAGCATGTCATCCATGCTGAGTTCCCAGCCACCAACCTTGGCCATCTCGCTGGTAAGCTGCAAACGCTCGGTAATTTTTAGCAAGTTCAATTGCAGTTGCTCGAGCGCGGCATAAGCCCGCTGACTGATTTGCAGCTCAGTTTCCAATGCACGGTCACGCTGCTGAAGCGCGTCAGCCATGTGGTTAAAACTATCCGCAATAAGAAAAAATTCACCGCTGTAGCTTGAGACATCCATCGGTACACGCACGTCCAGTTTCCCATGCTGAAGCTGATGTGTGGCTTCCAGAATTTTGGCTGCGGGTTGCACAATGGCACGGCCGCCCATCCGCCAGGCCATCCAGCTGCCAAGCAACGCAACCAGTGTCAAAGACAACAAGACCAAGGCCAGGCGCTTGCGAGCCGGCGCAACCACTGCGCTGCGGTCGCCGCTGACAGCTACAAAAAAAGGGGCATTAGGAGATTTTTCG
This sequence comes from Polaromonas sp., assembly GCA_031417995.1. Classification (GTDB taxonomy): domain Bacteria; phylum Pseudomonadota; class Gammaproteobacteria; order Burkholderiales; family Burkholderiaceae_C; genus Polaromonas. Next base: position 21,586 of record JANOWR010000173.1, read on the forward strand.
CTTGGCAGAAAAGCGTAAATCTGCTGCGCATCGGCTTGGTCCGGATCTTCCTGAACACCCTGCACGCCTGCCTTTAGCGCATCAAGCAACAACGGGCTGGCCATTGGTTTGCCAATGGCTGCCGCATCTTCAGGCCGGGTGGCCAGCACAATACCAAAACGGTCTGCAATCAGCAGGTGGCTGCCATCGGGCAACGGCGCATCGAAAACACGGGCAAGCTCGGACACATACACCGTGGCAAACGCAACTGCAGATATTTTTCCTTGGCTGTTCATCGTCGGCAAAGCAAAAGTCATGATGGGCTTGCCGCTGGCCCGGCTAATCATATAGCCGCCAGTCACGAAATTGCCGCTGGCCAGCGCATCCAGAAAATACTTGCGGTCACCAAAAAACAGCTTCGGGTTGTTGGACTGGCTGTGGCAACGCAAGTAGCCGTCCAGTTCAATGATGCCGAGGTTTGCGTACATCGGCAACTGGTCACGCAAAGTTTTGAAATACCGCTGACAAGCGGGGTCCTTGCCATCTTGTAGGCCGGGTGCGTTGGCAATTGCTACCAGGGTCTGGTGGGCAGCATCTGCTACTTTTTGCTGGCTGGCGGCCAGCAGTGATGCCGAAAATTCCAGGTTCATGCTGGCCCGACTGATGGCTTCTTGGGTGTTCAGCACGGCCCCGACGAGTGACAACCCAAACAGCGGCGCGATGGCCGCCAGCACCACCAATACAAGGCGTGTCCGCAACGTGGTTTCAGACTTCATTGCGGCAGCCAGGCAGAAAACTCATTGCCCAATCGCAAGAGACTCGTTGGTGCCCAGCCAAAAAGCCTGCACGCAGTTGAGCTTGTCTGTGAATTCCTTGAAATTGACCGGCTTGCGCACAAAAGCATTAGCGCCGCTTTGGTAGCACGCCAACATGTCTGAATGCTCACTTGAAGATGTCAGCATGACAACAGGCACCAGGGCCGTCAGCGGGTTGCTGCGTATGGCACGCAGAACGTCCAGACCAGAGAGCTTGGGCAGTTTCATGTCGAGCATGACAAAAGATGGCTGCCGCGCTGTGTTTCGGCTGCTGTGGTTGTCCTGCCCAAAAAGGTAATTCAATGCTTGGGCGCCATCAGTTGCCACCGCGATTTCAGCGGTAACACCCTGGCCCCGAAGCGTGAGTACAGTTAGTTCCAGATGGTCGGGATTATCTTCAACGATGAGTATTAACTTATCTTTCATGGTCGCCCCTCAATCTCAAAATTATTATTTTTATTAATTGTTTGTCAGTTTCATCATATTACAAATGAAGCATGCTGCAACTCATTTTTTTACTGCTGAAAATTCAACCCACCAAGATTGTCCGATATTGACTCTCCACCAGCGCTCCGCCAGCGCACTACCAGAGTGGCGCGCCTTCGTCTTTAAGTTGCCCTCGCAGCTCGGCATAGTCTGGTACCACTGCGCGCACGGTGTCCCAAAAGCGCGGGCTGTGGTCCATCACGCGCAGGTGGCTAAGCTCATGTACCACGACGTAGTCAATTACTGATTGCTTGAAGTGAATCAGCCGCCAGTTCAGGCGAATCGAGCCGTCGGCACTGGCGCTGCCCCAGCGCGTGCCTGCGCTGCTCAGGCTCAGCTTGCGCCACTGCACATTCAGAGTCGGTGCAAAGTGGTTCAGGCGCTCGGTAAAAAGCCGCTTGGCCTGGCGCATCAGCCAGGCTTGTACCGCGTCTTTGATCTGGTCAGGCGTGGCGGTGTGCGGCAAGCCGACATGCAGCGTGAGGTGGGCAACGCCCGGTAATGTGGTGGTGTTACCGGTGTCCGTGCTGCTTTTCAGTTCAGCGCCCACGCTGCCAAAAGCATGGCGCGGATCCAGCACCACGATGACCTGCTCGCCTAAAAACGGCAACGTGGTGCCGTCTTTCCATTCAATTCGGGCGGATTCAAGGCGCTGATGGCGCTCACGGGTTTCTTGCAGTTTTTTGATGATCCACACCGACTTTTCAAGCACGGCCTTGTCAATCTCATACAGCGGCACCCACTTGGGCGCACTCACTGTCAGGCCGTCGCTACCTACTGAAAAGCCAATCGTGCGGCGCTTGCCGCGTTTGAATTCGTAGGCCACCGCAATGCCGCCAAGTAGCGTTTCACGACTGGCGCGCGGGTGCGCAAAGGTGGCTGGGGCCAATGCCTGCTGCAAGGTCTGTGGCGGCAAGTCGGCAACGGGTCGATTTGAATTTGCTATGTTTTCAATAGCTGCTTGCGCCGGAATCTCTTGGGCTTCAGGCTTATTTGGCACCTGAAAACCGGCTTTTTCAGTGCTTTTTGGCAGTTTTTCAGGTGCAGGCACAGTCTCAAACAAGTCAAGCGTGAACTGCAGCAGCCTTTGCATCATGATGATTTACTGCGCGTAGGCTTCAGGATCCAGCCTGCGCATCTCGGCTTCAATCCAGTCTTCGACTTCACGCATCAGCTCATCAGGCTGGCGGCCAGCGCTGGGGATGGGCTTTCCTATCGAGATATCAACAATGCCTGGGCGCTTGATAAACGCCTTGCGCGGCCAGCATTTTGCTGACGTCACCGCCACTGGAATCACTGGCGCGCCCGTTTCAATCGCCAGCCGCGTGCCGCCCGATTTGTAAACGCCTTTTTGGCCACGCGCAATCCGCGTGCCTTCAGGAAACATGATGACCCACACGCCCTGCGCCATCAGCCGCTTGCCTTGTTCGACCACTTTGTTGAAAGCCTGGGCGCGCTGGCTGCGGTCAATGTGAATCATGTCCATGCGCGACATGGCCCAGCCGAAAAACGGCACATACAGCAGCTCTTTTTTAAACACAAACGCCAGCGGGTGTGGCATGAGCGTGACCATGGAGAAGGTTTCCCAAGTGCTTTGGTGCTTGACCAGCAGCACACAACTGCCCAGCTCGGTGCTGGGCAAATTTTCCATGCCTGTCACGCGATTTTGAATACCCAAAATCATGGTGCCGCCTGTGACTGCCAGCCGCAGCCAGCCCGCGCACAGCCAGTACACCTGCGTGCTGCTGCCAAACAACGAAAAAATCAAAACGGCAATGGCCCAGGGCACTACTGTGATGGCCATCCACAACATATGGACGATGGAGCGAATCAGGTTCATAAAGGCTTTATGGGGCGACTGCGGTGCGCTGAAGAAGATGGTCAACAAAAGCCGACAGGTCAGTATGAAACAGCGTGCCCACCGGCAAATCATCAGGCTGGCCACCGCTGCGGTAGCGCTCGGATTTACCAGTCAATACCAGATGCGGTTCGCACCCCGCTGCACTGCCGGCCTGCAAGTCACGCACGGTATCTCCCGCCGTTGGCACACCTTTGAGCGGCACACCAAAGCGGCTGCCGATTTGCTCAAACAAACCCGGCAACGGCTTGCGGCAGTTGCAACTTTCTTGCGGCGCATGCGGGCAATAAAAAACCGCGTCAATCCGCCCGCCCACAGCCGCCAGCATCTTGTGCATTTTGGTGTGCATGGCATTGAGCGACGCGACATCAAACAGCCCGCGCCCCAAGCCCGACTGGTTGGACGCAATCACCACATGCCAGCCCGCATGGTTTAGCCGCGCAATCGCCTCCAGCGCGCCGGGCAGCGGCTGCCACTCTTCGGGCGTTTTGACATAGTCGTCACTGTCAGAGTTGATGGTGCCGTCGCGGTCGAGGATGACGAGTTTCATGGGGGTTTACTCAGGCAGCGAGTTTGGAAAGGTCGGCCACGCGGTTCATGGCGTTGTGCAACGTGGCCAGCAAGCCGAGGCGGTTCAGTCGCAAGTCCATCTGCTCGGCATTGACCATCACGCCGTTGAAAAAGTCATCAACCGGTGCGCGCAGCGCCGCCAGGGTTTGCAGCGATGCGGTGTAGTCACCGGCTTCAAACTGGGCGTTGGCTTCAGGGACGACGCCGCTCATGGCTTTGTGCAGGGCGATCTCCGCAGGCTCAGTCAGCAACACTTCGCTGACGTGGGCATCGACTGCATCGCCTTTTTTGAGGATGTTGCTGATGCGTTTGTTGGCTGCGGCGAGTGCTGGAGCTTCGGGGAGAGCTGCGAATGCGCGGACTGCGGATAGTCGTTTTGGCAGATCACGCAGCAAACTTTCGTGCTTAGCCAAGACCGCGTCAACTTCCAGTACCGAATAACTTTGTTCACGCAGATTTACAGATAAACGACCAAACATAAAGTCAACGACTGCAGAAATTGTTGCTACGCGATCATCAATTAATGTAGCGAATGGACGAGTTGCAAAACCAACGAGTTCATCAATCGGAAGAGACAGCTCTTTATCAACCAGTATGCGAATCACGCCAAGCGCATGCCTGCGCAAAGCAAACGGGTCTTTATCGCCCGTCGGCAAATTTCCAATGCCAAACATGCCCACCAGCGTTTCCAGCTTGTCGGCCAGGGCTACCACCACGCCGACTTCGTTGCGCGGCAACTCGTCGCCCGCAAAGCGCGGTTTGTAATGGTCTTCAATCGCGTCGGCAACGTCTGCACTCAAGCCATCGTTCAGCGCGTAGTAGCGGCCCATCGTGCCTTGCAACTCCGGGAACTCACCGACCATGTCGGTGACCAGGTCGGTCTTGGCCAGTTGCGCAGCCTGGTCAGCTTTTGCGGCCAGCAAATCACCGCCCAGTTGCTGACCAATCGCCTTGGCAATGGCCCGCACCCGCTCAACCCGCTCCCCTTGCGAACCCAGCTTGTTGTGGTACACCACCTTGCCCAGGCCCTCAACCCGCGACTGCAAAGTCTTTTTGCGGTCCTGGTCAAAAAAGAACTTGGCATCGGCCAAACGCGGGCGCACCACGCGTTCGTTGCCGCCGATGACAAAGCTTGCATCTTTCGGGCTGATATTGCTGACAACCAAAAACTTGTTCGTTAATTTGCCCGCCGCATCCAGCAAGGGAAAGTATTTTTGATTCGCCTTCATGGTCAGAATCAGGCACTCTTGCGGCACGCTTAAAAATTCTTCTTCAAACTCACACACCAACACGTTGGGCCGCTCGACCAGCGCGGTGACTTCATCAAGCAGTGCATCGTCGTCAATCACTGTCACGCCACCGCCGATCTTGGTAGCAGCCGCTGCAAGCTGACGAACGATTTCAGCGCGGCGTTCGGCAAAGCTGGCAATTACTGCGCCGTCTTTTGCCAGCGTTGCGGCATAGCTGTCAGCATGGCTCAAAACCACCGGGTCAACCAACGCTTCAAATCGATGACCATGCGTGTTGTTGCCAGCCTTCAGCCCCAACGCCTCAATCGCCACCACATCCGCGCCATGCAAAGCCACCAGGCCATGCGCAGGCCGAACAAACTTCACGTCGCTCCAGCCATCGGCCAACTGGTATGTCATAACTTTGGGAATCGGCAATTTGGCAATGGCTTCAAGCAATGCTTTTTGCAGGCCTTCAGCCAGCGTGGCACCTTTGACCAGGCTGTCATAAAACAGCGCTTCGGCCTTGCCGTCTGGTGCGCGCTTCAAACCCGCAACGCTTGAAGCATCAGCGCCAAGCGCCGTCAGTTTTTTAAGCAGTGCTGGCGTGGCGTTGCCGTCTGCACTGAGGCCCACAGCCACAGGCATCAGCTTTTGCGACACGGCTTTGTCTGGGGCTTGCGGCAAAACATAAGTAACATGCGCAGCCAAGCGGCGCGGTGATGCGAACGAAGTCAAAGCAGATTCAGCTGTCGTCAACCCCAGCGCTTTGAGCTGTTCAAACAACACACCAGCAAACGCATCACCGAGTTTCTTCAAGGCTTTGGGCGGCAGCTCTTCTACAAACAGTTCGACCAACAGGTTTTTCGTTGTCATTCTTATGCGGCCTTCTTGGTCATCTGCTCCACCCACTCGCGCGGAGCCATGGGAAAGCCCAGGCGTTCGCGACTCTCGTAATAACTTTGCGCCACGCTGCGAGCCAGGTTGCGAATGCGGCCAATATAGGCGGCGCGTTCTGTCACGCTGATGGCACCGCGTGCGTCCAGCAAATTGAAACTGTGCGCAGCTTTTAGCACCTGCTCATAAGCAGGCAGCGCCAGTTGCGCTTCAATCAGGTGTTTGGCCTGCTTTTCATGTGCTGTGAATGCTGTGAACAAAAAGTCTGCATCGCTGTGTTCGAAGTTGTACGTTGATTGCTCAACCTCGTTTTGTTTGTAAACATCTCCGTAAGTCAGGCCTTCAGTCCACTTGAGGTTGTAGACGTTGTCTACCCCTTGCAGGTACATGGCCAGGCGCTCCAGGCCGTAGGTGATCTCGCCGGTGATGGGCTTGCAGTCAATGCCGCCGACTTGCTGGAAGTAGGTGAACTGGGTGACTTCCATGCCGTTGAGCCACACCTCCAAGCCCAGGCCCCAAGCACCCAGCGTTGGGTTTTCCCAGTCGTCTTCGACGAAGCGGATGTCGTTTTGCTTTAAATCAAAGCCAAGCGCTTCGAGGCTGCCCAAGTACAGCTCCAGAATGTTGGCGGGTGCGGGTTTCAAGACAACCTGATACTGGTAATAGTGTTGCAGGCGGTTGGGGTTTTCGCCGTAGCGGCCGTCTTTAGGCCGGCGGCTGGGCTGCACGTAGGCGGCTTTCCATGGCTCTGGGCCCAAGGCGCGCAGAAAGGTGGCGGTGTGTGATGTGCCTGCGCCGACTTCCATGTCGTAAGGTTGCAGCAAGGCGCAGCCTTGTTTGGCCCAATAGCCTTGCAGGGTGAGGATGATGTCTTGAAAACTTAGCATACGGCTATTTTATAGGCACTTTGTAAAAGTTTTTGCCTCAAAAAAGGCCGTTTTCACCTATTAAATCGGCCTTTAGCCCAATAGAATCGGGCGCAAGCAGCTATTAAAATAATAGCACCAATCAACACCCACCAAAGGTGCAAGCCAAAGCGTGCTGCCCACCAGGCGTAGGGCGTGATGCCGCTGCGGCCTTCAACACTGCCCGTCAGCACGCCGCGTGTGTGGCGCGGCAGCAAGTGGGTCACGCGGCCCGTGTGGTCGATGATCGCCGTGGCCCCGGTGTTGGTGGCGCGCACCATGGGCCGTTCAAACTCGATGGCGCGCATGCGGGAAATGTTCAGGTGCTGGTCAATCGCGATGGTGTTGCCAAACCAGGCAATGTTGCTGATGTTGACCATCATCGTTGGCGCGGTGCCTGGGTCTGCAAACCTGGCGGCAAGCTCTTCACCAAACAAGTCTTCATAACAAATGTTGGGCGCGATGCGCTGGCCCTGCCAGTCGAATGATGGCTGGCTGATAGAGCCGCTGTTGAAGTCTGCCAGAGGAATGTTGACGATGGCCAGATACCACTTGAAGAGCGGGTGAACGAACTCGCCAAACGGCACCAGGTGGTGCTTGTCGTATTGGTAAACAGTGTTGGACGTTGAAGGCTGTGATGATGGTTTGAGGGCAATGACCGAGTTGGTGTAACCCTGCTGGCTGTTGCCGAGCGGGATACCGATTAACGCAGCGGTTGGGGGCGCACCCTGTGCGGGGTTTACAAAGCGCTTGGCCAGCGTATCCATATAACCCTCGGGCAACTGGTCGGGCAACAACGGTATGGCTGTTTCAGGCGTGACGACGAGCGACGTGGTGGCGGCAAGAAGTTGCGCTTGGTACCACTTGAGCGCATCTGGTATGCCGCCGCTGGGTTGGAACTTTTCGTCCTGGGCGATGTTGCCTTGCAGAAGCGTGACGCTGAAAGGCGATGGCACCGCGCTTGAAAATGCTGTGGCACCCGCACCGGCCTTCAGCGCAAAACCAAGCGATGCGGCCGACACCAGCGCTGCTGCAATCACTGCCATGCCAAGCAAGCGCGGCCTGGTTACATGGCTGATTACGGCGGCAGCCAACATCGCAGCAGCAAACGTCAAACCATGCACACCGGTGATTTTTGAAAGTTCTGCAAACGGCCCATCAAGTTGCGCATAGCCTCCCTCACCCCATGGAAAGCCCGTGAACAGCGCCACCCTGGCCAGCTCAGCCAGCAGCCACAGCGCTGCAAAAAGAGTGGCACGCCCTAAGCGGTTAGCGGGTGCCAGATGCACAAACAGCGCGCAAGCCGCAGCGTAGTAAAGCGCCAGAAAAGCAGCCAACCCAACAATGGCAATCACAGCCAGAGGCGCAGCCAAACCACCATAGGTGTGCAGCGATATAAACAGCCACCACCAGGTGGCTACTTGCATGATGGTGGCAAACAGCCAGCCTGTCCATGCACCTTGGCGTTTGGTTTGCGCCTGGTCAAGCTGCCAGGCCAGCATGGCCATGGCCAGCAAATGCAGCCACCAGACCGGCTGGCCGTGTGTCAAGCCAAAGCTGAAGGGCCATGCAATGCTGAAGGCGTGAAAACAACCCGCCACCAAAACAATAGCGAACTGGCGATTGAAAAACCGCGCCATCAAATCACGTCAAATCAAGGCTGGTCTGCACACCCACTGGCGCGACCTTGAACCACTTCACAGCGCCACCTTTGGTGTGCAGCACCGTGAACTGAAGGCCGTGCAGCGCAAAGCCTTCACCGCGCTTGGGCACGTGGCCCATGCGGTGGGCGACCAGGCCACCTATGGTGTCAAAGTCTGCATCAACCAGCGTCACGCCGAAAGCTTCGCTGACACGTTCAATCGATGTGTCGCCACTGACACGAAAGCTGCGGTCAGGCAGGCCAAAAATATCGCCGTCGTCTTCGGCAATGTCAAACTCGTCTTCAATCTCGCCAACGATTTGCTCCAGCACATCTTCAATCGTGATCAGGCCCGCCGTGCGGCCAAACTCGTCAATCACAATCGCCAGGTGGTTGCGGTTGCCCCTGAACTCACGCAGCAAATCATTGAGCCCTTTGCTTTCGGGCACAAACACCGCCGGGCGCAGCAAGGCCTTGATGTTCAGCTCGGGCGCGCGCTGTAATTTCAGCAGGTCCTTGGCCATCAGGATGCCAATGATGTTTTCTTTTTCACCCTCATAGACCGGAAACCGCGAGTGCGCGGTGTCGATGATGAGGTGCAGCAGTTCGTCAAACGGGGCGTCGATGTTGACCAGGTCCATGCGCGGTGCGGCCACCATCACATCGCCTGCCGTCATGTCGGCCATGCGGATCACACCTTCCAGCATTTCACGGCTTTGCGCGCCGATCACATCGTTGTCTTGCGCCTCGACCAGGGTTTCAATCAGCTCGTCTTTGGAGTCTGGCCCCGGGTGAAGCATTTCAGCCAGCTTTTGCAAAAAGCCGCGTTTGTCTTCATGTTTGATCTCTTGCTTGGGAGATCGACTGGGAGGGTTGTCGGACACAGGGTGTTCGGTAGTTGCTAAGCGTACAAGGATAGCGCAGTTCTTTAACTGCGTTAACAGGTCAAGCTACATGGAAGTGCGATCGCGCGATTCCCTCACCCCACGCCGGATGTCCTGCAACGCCGCCAAAAAGCGCCAGAACTGTTTGGCCTGCACTTTCAGGCGGTAGTCGGTCTGGGCGATTTGCTCTTCAAGTATTTCGGTCATGCGTGAATCAAGATCGGCAGGGGGTAATTTCAAATACGCTTCGGTCTCTGAGCCATCACGTTCAATCGTGGCACCGGCTTTGCGCGCAATGCCCAGCATGGTGGTGTTTTCGCTCAGCGCATGGATGAACATCATGTCCACCCCGTCATTGCGCGCGTGCATCACGGCCCGGTCAAACATGCGTGAACCATAGCCGCGCCCACGCGCCGCTTTTAGCACCGACACGCCAAACTCTGCACAGCTATTAAGCTGCGGGTCAGTGGAGTAAGCCAGATGTGCCATGGCAATCAGCTCCAGCTTGCGGTTGTAAATGCCGAAGATCTCATCACGTTCAAAATTAAGGCCGGTCACGTAGCGCCTGACCTGCTCATCGTTGGCGGCATAACCAAAGCGCAAATAGCGGTCGTGCGGCTCAAGCGCCAGCAGGTGCGCGGCAATGCGCTCGCCATGGCTGGGGCCGATGGAGCGAATCGGCACCATCACGGGGGCAGCGTAAATTGAGACGGAAGGCAATTCGTCATGGCGTGTGATCTCCTGGGCAGGCGGGCGAAAAAACTCCATGCCTGCGCCCAAAGAGGCTTTTAACAATAGTCCGGGTTTAACCATACACACAATATACGGGTTTTCCCTAGAATTGCTACCTTGAAGGGCTTATAAATCCCCTAAAACGGGGCTGAATAGGGAGCTTCGCCGAATTTAAAGCCAATTTATGCCGAAATAGGGCTTAAAAATGGCCATTTCGAGGGTCATTTAAGTCTCGGGCCCAATAGATTCGGGCGCGAGCAGCTATTAAAACCGTAGCGAATCCACTTAGACAGGCACTGCTGTCGTCGCCTTCACCCTGTCCAGCACAAAGCTGGTTTTGCAGTCCTGCACACTGGCGTGCTTGAGGAGGGTGTCCATCACAAAGCGGCTGTAGTGCGCCATGTCCTGCACCACCACGCGCAGAAAGTAGTCCATCTCGCCTGTCAGCGCCACGCATTCCACCACCTCGGGCCAGGCCTGCACGCTGGCGCGAAACAGGTCCATCGGGTTGCGTTTGTGGCTTTCGGTGTGCTTTTCCAGCCGCACATTGAGGTGCGCCGTCAGGCTCAGGCCCACACTTTGGGGC